>CAZYDV010000211.1:0-11008 GCA_964646405.1 uncultured Granulosicoccaceae bacterium
GTCGATTGCGCGCGGTAACCTCGATGCATCAGCCAATCAGTCGCACCCGTCATGGGTCGAGGCCGATGCTCGCCACAAAGCATTAGTAGCGCAACTGAAAACGCTGCTGGCGCCATCGCCGGCAAACGCATCTGCTACCACCGGCAGCAATCGCAGTGCTGCACCGGCAAGCGCCGCGAGCACGGCAACCGCAAACAACACACCCGCGCAGATGATCTCGCAGCAGCGCGTTCGCATAAAGAAGCTCACACGCGATATAAAGAGCACTGCCGACACCATGAACCAGGGCGGCGTCAAGCCCTTTCAATCGCCCGCCTACGTCAAAAAATTCACTGATGCGGCAGCTCGATACGAGCAATCACTGGGCAAGTATTCCGCCTTCACAAACGACCCGGACGTGCAGAGCGCCGCCAGCGAATTGCAGGTTCTGCGAAACATGATCGCGTTTGGCAATGCCGAAGCGAGCAAAACACTGGCAGAGATCGGCGATGTGCAGCAACAGCTCAACACCATGTATCAGCGACGTCGCAACACGCCACGACTCGAAATGCCACCAACACCCTACACCAGCGACACAATTGAAAACTGGATTCAGGCTGCCGCCGGAATGCGTCGCGCCGCCGTGGCCGAATACAAGCAACTGCAGCGGATCAACGAAAAGGCCTACCTGCCACTGAGCAACGGCACTGTCGAACAAGGCGCCGCATTCGATAGCCAGAACGTCACCAGCATGTTGCACGGCAGCGAAAGCGACGTGCGGCGGGTAGATGAACAATTGAGCCAACTCAGCGCTAACCTCGATGCGCAGCACGGACACATCGTATCCGGAATCGAGTGGATAGAAAAACTCGACCCGCATAATCAAAAACACCAAAGCAACAGCTTCCTGGCTACAGGCTCTGAAGAAGAAATTCACCACCGCATCGCAGGCTTTGCCAGTGAAATTGCCGCCGCCGTCACCTTCGACAAACGCTTAAAACGCGACACCCTCGCCAAGCGCGAAGCGCTGCAGCAACGCATCCGTAAGGCCCGCAGCGACTACGACAGCAAGCGCCGGATTTCACTCGAGGCCATGCGGATGCCCACACCAGCATCAAACGATACGCAACTGCTTGCACAAGCGGCGGAGACACTCGCCAATCCCGACTATGAGACCGGCGAGATACTCCGCCTGATAGTCAACGCCGACATCCGCCATCAGGAAACCGAGTCAAGCGAAGTCGAATACGACAAAGTCGATGTCAGCCTCAGCGGCGATATCAAACTCTCTGGCACCAAAACCACCACCTTCTATGCCTGGGACCAGTATCAGGTCGCCACCGCCGAGCCCGTCGGTGACAAACACTACGTGTTCTACAACACACTCAAGTATTTCACCAAAGGAGGCACTACTACACCACTGAACCGATGGATATTAAGTGGCCGACTGCAGGGCAGTGAAATATTGCCGGAGAATATAGAAAAGTAGTGTAGTTGGTGCAGCGCTCACCGTACCGAAAACCAAACAGAAAAACCGTCGACAGACGAAGGAGGAGGACCGGGGCGCGAAGCATGTCCGAAGCAACGTACATTCGGCACGCTCCCCTTACGTCATTGTTGGGCACGCGGACTCAACGATGGCGGTTTATTGATCACGGTGCCGGCATCACACAATCATCAATCTCAACGCTGGCTTTGCACCAACCTACACCCTCACGACACGCCCTCGCGACACACCACGCGAAACCAATACCTTATTCCAACACAAAAAATTCCCGCAACAATCCGCCGACAATAGCGGGCGCTTCCAACAAAATGCTGTGCTTTAATCGCGGCAAAACAATCAAATGCGAATCCGCGATCGCCGCGTGCATGGCCTCGCTCATCGACGGCGGTGATCCGATATCGTTTTGCGCTGCAATGATCAATGTTCTGGCCCCAATTCGATGCAACTCATCGGCGTGATTGGTGTCGATCAATACCCGGTACGCGCGTATATAGGCATCCTTGTCCAGTGCACGAATTAAATCCGACTTATGCTGCATTACATCTGCACGCGCACGAATAAACTCCGGCGTAAACCAACGGCTCAGCGACTGTTCGATATAATCCTCGGTATCAACGGTACGCAAACGCTCAAGGCGTTCCAGTGCTTTTTGTTTTTGTGCAGCGGTACGTCCGGTTGTCGCACAGATCAGGCTCAGGCGATTCAGCCGATCGGGATGATCGAGCGCAAATCGCTGGGCGATCAAACCGCCCAGCGAAAACCCGGCCAGCGATACTTTTTCAAGACCAAGCCTGTCCAGCAGATGACAGATGTCATTGCTAAAATCGACAATGCTCCACTCGCCATCCGGTGCCGGCGACTGTCCGTGCCCACGCAAATCGCAACGGATCACATCAAAGCGATCGGCGAGAACCTCTCCGGCAGCCTGCCAGTCATCCGACCGACTACCAACACCGTGCACCAGCAACACCGGTGCGCCCTCGCCCTTACGCTCGTAGTGCAACGCCACAGGATTCAATGTGTTCACACCTGGCAGCCCATAAAATTACGCATCATAACGGCTTTGCCGCAAATCGTCGCACCCACGCAGCTACTCTGATCTTCAGTGTTGCAGTAGACTCCTAAGCGCCCCGAACCCGACGGACACCCCAAAGTGCACGATCAAAGTGATCCCCGCGTCGCCGCTCTACTGACCGACGACTACAAACCCACACCTTATTGGTGGGAGGCAGCGCCCTTGTCGGGCCCAGGTGGCGCCGCTCCAGAGCAGGCCACGCTGGACGCACTGCCGCCACTGGCAGCAAGTGCCGATGTGGTCGTTATCGGCGCTGGCTACACCGGCCTGTGCGCAGCACTGGAACTGGCACGTGGCGGGCGCGAGACCTTGGTTGTGGATTCAGGCCAGCCGGGTGTGGGTTGCAGCAGCCGCAACGGCGGGCAGATCAGCTCCAGTATCAAGCCAGGCTTTGCCGAGTTATCGGCCAGATATGGGCCGGAGCTTGCCGCACGGGTCATCGGCGACGGACACGATGCGCTGCAATGGATCGGTGATTTCGTGCAACGCGAAAACATCGATTGCGACTACCAGGTGTGCGGCCGCTTTTACGGTGCACACAATGATCGAACTTTTAAAACACTGCCAAAGAAATTTACCGACCTGCCACCCGGCATCACACTCGACGCCGACATTATCCCGCGCAGCGAACAGGATCAGTGCATTGGCAGCGAGACTTATCACGGCGGCATCCTTTACCACAAGCACAGCAGCCTGCACCCCGGCAAGTACCACGCCGGCCTGCTGCAACGTGTACTCGACAGCGGCGCCACCGTGGCAAGTCATACCACCGTCACCAGAATCGAAAAAACAACCGACGGATTTATCGTCAGTTCCGCACGCGGCAGCGTTAAAGCGCGCAACGTCGTGATGGCGACCAACGGCTATTCCACTGGCATCATGCCGTGGCTGCGCCGCCGACTGATTCCCATTGGCAGCTACATTATCGCCACCGAAGAACTGCCGGTTGAACTGGTTGAACGACTGATCCCGAAACAGCGCATGATCACCGATTCACGCAAACTGGTGGTCTACTACCGCACCTCACACGATAACAAACGCATCATATTCGGCGCTCGCGTGTCGATAACCGAGAGCGACCCCACACCCGCCGTACCCGCCCTGCACAATCAGCTGATCAGTCGATTCCCGGAGTTGTCGCATACCAAAGTCAGCCACGCATGGATGGGATTTGTCGCCTATACGTTCGATTCCATGCCGCACCTGGGCTGCCGGGACGGCATCCACTACGCCGCCGGCTACTGCGGCTCGGGCGTATCCCTGTCAGGCTACTCCGGCACACGCCTGGCGCGCAGCATACTCGGCACAGACACCCTGCCCGCCGCCTTCTCACAAACCGAATTCAAAGGCCGTTTTTACTATCGCAGAAAGCCCTGGTTTCTAGCACCGTCAATCGCCTGGTATCGGTTTCAGGATTCGTTGTAGTGAATTGCGAGACTCTGCGCAATTGAGCAGCACACTAAACACGCCCAAGATAAATAGCCTCTGACCCAATCGGATTAAATCAACCCATGAGCAGTAAGGGATTATTCTCACTCGCCTGTTTCACCACTTTGCTGACCGGTCTGAACGCAGGCTTTTTCTATACCTGGTCGTTCACAATCACCGGCAGTCTGGATCTAATCGATCCGGCATCCGCGATCGATGCCATGCGCTCGATTAATGCCAATATCCGATCCGGCTGGTTTGCGCTGATTTTCTTTGGCGCGCCACTGGCGCTGTTGATTACCACCGTGTTCGCGTTCTCTCAACGCAGAAACATCGTCTCATGGCTTGCAGCACTGCTGCTAATGGCGACAACGGTCACTGTTACCACAAGACTACACGTCCCGATGAACAACGCACTCGCTGCCGCTGACACCGGCGACCTGGCCGCAATATGGAGCGATTATTCAACGCGCTGGACGCTCTGGAATCACCTGCGCACGCTCACCAGCACGCTGGCATTTCTCATCGCGGTAATAGCCACTGCACGCAGCTTACGGCAATAGTTGTCATGCATTACGCATAGAATAGAAACTACTGCGGTATTCGAGCGCGTGTGTGCAGCATGAATTGAATTCCTCGCCTGACAATGTTCACGGATCGGAGATTCGGTCTCACAGCGGTTTTTGTGGGAGACCGACTCCGTCGAGCGAACATGCCGTGCGGGCAATCCCAAACACACTTATTCCCCGGTCGGAGACCAGGTCCCACAAGCGCTTTTAGTGGGAGACCGACTCCGTCGAGCGAACAAGCCGTAAGGGCAATTCCAAATACACCTATTCCCCGGCCAGAGACCAGGTCCCACCAATGCTTCCAGTCTATCCCCTACCCTAACAACCCCTCCTCAAACGGAAACTGCGACAACTCTTCAATCCCGCTCTCAGTAATCAACACCTGCTCCTCCAGCTTAACCCCTTCACTACCACTTTCCGCACCGATATAACTCTCCACGCAAATCGTCATAGCCGGCTCGATCACGCCGTCGTAGCCGGCATCCGGAAAGTCTCCATGGTGGTACAAATACGGGTACTCGCCCGTCATGCCTACGCCATGCGCTGAGAGGTAATATCGATTGGCATAATATTGATCGGGAATGTTCCAGGCACGATCGGCATACTCTCGAAAGCTAAGCCCGGGTTTCAAAATACCCATATTGTGTTGCACCTGCTCCCAGGCGAGTCTATACAATTCAATTTGCGCTCCGGTGGGCTTTGCCGGCCCCGCGTGAAAGGTGCGAGAAAAATCAGCGTAGTAACCGTGACAACCCACCACATCGGTATCAAGCGCAATCAGTTCGTTTTCACCAATCACGTTGCTGGAACATTCCTGAAACCAGGGGTTGGAGCGACGCCCGGCATTCAACAGCCGGGTCTCGCAGTAATCGCCGTTTTGCTCGATGACTGATTGATGCAAAACCGACCACAGCTGATTTTCCGTCAACCCCGGCCGTATCGCCTCACGCAATTTACCCACTGCTACTTCCGTGGCCCGCAACGACGCGGTAACACACTTCAACTCCTCGGCAGATTTAATTGCACGCGCCATCTCAACTGGCTGCTGGGCATCGACAATCTTCAATCCCTGTGCCTGCAGCGCAATGGCGGCACCGGCATTCAAACGCTCAAGCCCCACCGTGGCCCCAATACCCACGAGCTCGCCAATCAGATCCGCCATCTCCGCGGCCCAGGCCTTTTCGCGACTCGCGATTTCCGGCCCAGCGGCGACGAAGCTTGCCGTCTTTGCGGGGCGCACTTCATCAACCGTCTCAAAGCCGTCGGCAAGATGCAGACAACCGGTGAATTCGAACAGAATGGCACGATCCACCGTCAACAGCAGATAGCGCGATGGCGCATTGCGCTGGCTGAACACCTGCATGTTGCGCGTGCCAGTAGCGTAGCGGATATTGATCGGATCCGACAGAATGACGGCATCGACACCATAACTTTGCATCTCACTACGTACGCGAGCCTGTCGATACTGGCGCACCGCCTTTAAATCGATACCCTCGCTCTCCGGCGCCCGGTCCAGCAGCGCAATACCGGACAGATCGCTGCGCTGCGCGTGCCAGTCATAGTTGGCCATGATGTTTTGAGCCCGTTACACAGTGCCGGCAATTGTACCGGTGGACTGGCGGCGTGCAACGGATAGACGGGTCCATTGGCGACTAACGCAATACAGAATACTCCATGAACTACAACGGTGGCCCGCACCACCGCTGCCCCCCCCCTCTACGAATCAGGAATCAACTTCTGGTATTTACTGGCGATCGCCCGAACCACCGCCTTATTGGCATTCAGATCCATCAGCCCGTCACTGTTGGCCTGGTGATCGCCGCTGAGAAAATACTTGTAGCATTCAGTGTCCGCGATGCCCGTCAACTCATCGCAGATGCGCACGATCGTCAACGCATCCACTTGCAGCAATTCAACATTCTTTGCCACCTCGGACTCAGCAATGGCACCTGAGTGGGCACCCGCGGCCAGACTCTGCTCCAACGCCTCGAGTGCGGCGCCCAGTTCTGGTTCAGTACTGGCCCTGATCTCCTGCAGATCGATGAAATACTCAACCGGCTTGTTTTCGGTCAGCTCATCGTACGACATCAGCATCGCAACCTTGGCATTCAGTTTCTGGTAGTTCGCCAGCAGATACTCCTCAAATTCCCCGGCACTCAACTCACCCTTCAAACCCCAAAGCTCTGATACCTGTTCCGGCGTGCCAAGCACCTCGCGATTGTTTTCAATCACCGACAGCACGGCATCCTGCACCATAGTGTGGCTGATGCCCAGCTTGATCAGCGTTTCAATGCTGGCAACTTTGCGCTCCGCCGTATCGACGCGATCGACCACCGACTCCGCCGCAGTGCGCGCCTCGTTGATATCCCTGCTGATAACCTCCTCAGCAGAACTCAGTTCATTCTCAAATTTGGTTTCGACCCGATCGATCTGCTGATCCAGCGTACCGCGCAGCGTCGAGAACTCTTCTGTCAGCTTCTCCGTGATCTTTTTGTCGAACTGCGCGAGCTGCGCTTTCAGCCCATCAATGTCTGCCGACTGCTTGTCCAGTCTATTGGTCAAATGGCTGGGCACGTACCAGGCGCCAAACGCGAACGCAAACCCCACCACCGCCAAAGACACCCTCACCGGATCATTGACCGTTTTGACCCACCAGCCGGGGGTGCGAGCGCTTGAAGCAACCGTAGCTTCATTCGCTTGTTGGTTTGGATCAGATTGTTCGACCATTCAGCAGTTTCCAGCCTTTATATAGAGAATTGAGACATGGGTAACCCGGCGTCTATGCAAGAACCGTGTCACTCCGGTTCATCGTCCGATCAGCTCCAATCTTGAATTTTCCCCGCAAAATCGTTCAAGCAGAGCGCATGATCACAAAGCCATTTATCACGAGTTATTCAAGCCTGCACGCTCAGCCGACCTAGCCTGATTGATTAGTCAAATCCAGTCGATGTTAGGTACGCGCGCGAATGACGACATGAGCGCCGGTGACAACCGCCGGCATGCGATCGTTGACGGCGCTAAATCCGTGTAACCCGTGAAGAAAGAACTTAAACTGCACTCCTCTCTCTGCAAGCAAAGCAGCCCCATGCCTCACAACCAGGAAGGCCAACAATAAATATGACGCAAAAACTTATTGTCCTCATGGTTGATGGCATATCGGCCGACCACTATTCACGCATTCGCACACAACTGCCCCATCTCATGGCATTGGAGAAAAGGGGCTTTCGCATTGATCGATTGCATGCGGAACAATTGGGTGTATCGCTGGCTGGCCGTGTCTCTATGCTGACGGGGCAAACGGCTGACCAAAGCGGAGTATTTGGGAATAAAATGTGGGATGTGGCCGAGCAGCGTTTTCGCTATGCCAACCCCGATGATGTGCGCTCACCAACAATTTTTGCTCACGCACAAGCCGCAGGCCGGAAAACCGCCTGCATAGGCGCGGGTATGATTCGGCCGGAAGAGTGTGACCTGATGGTGCCGCCCAATTGGGTCGATGGCTGGGCGATTAATCGAGCGCGTGACCCTGAACCAGTGCCAGCCGATCACCCGTGGCAGCGAGTCATCGATACTGCGCCGACACAACAGTTCCTGGATCAATGCGCCCGGTACGGGTTACCAACCACTTACCCACCCCAACTGGAAGGATTCTACGAGCCGTGGATGTTAATGTGTGATCACATCATTTGCGATTGGGTCGGGGCGATGGCAACGGCCGAAAATTCCCCTGACCTGATCTGGGCCGAGTTTTGTATTCCCGATCATGTAGTGCACGGCACCGGAACCGATAGTCCATGGTCAGACTGGACTCTAATAGAAGCTGATATGGCGGTAGGTAAAATCATTCAGCGATTGACTGACGCAGGGGTGCAGGATGAATGGAATATCGCCGTCATGGGTGACCATGGCTTTGGCCCAATCGATACAGCTATTCATCTAGAGAACATCGTCCCTGAAATTGTCTATTCAGGTGAGGGGGCGGTAGCCGTCGTGCAAGCGGACGATACCGGGTTTTCTCAAATTCTGGTGGCTGTGGAGCCTTATGGCGTAGAAGCGGGAGCAAAGACGATGTTTCCGGCCGATGTTAGAGACGAGCTCCATCTGCTGATTGCGCCGGAAAAGCACAGTTTCGAAGCGCTGTACGGCCGCGATCGGACCGGACCAACAGGTAAACCCGGAGCAATTGCAACCCACGGTTTTCGGCCAGGCAGCTCGCTTGACGATAGAATGTGTATCTTTGCTGGCCCCAGTGTTCCAGCAGGACGTGTGGGTAAAGCCGACGCAAATCAAGTGGCTCCATCACTGGCAAATATAATGGGATTGGCCATTGAAGATTTCCCGGCAACCACTGTGTTTTAAAGCAAAGCGAACACCTTGACAAAAGCCCCGTGGAGTGCAGTTATACTCACGCACCAGGCTATTCGCCCCCAACCACCGTATCTCTAGAAAGGAAAAATTATGTCTTTAGTCGCCGTACTAGACACCAGCAAAGGCACCATTCGTCTCGATCTGTTCGCTGACAAAACCCCGGTAACCGTCGCCAACTTCGTCAACCTTGCGCAACGTGGTTACTACAATGGACTCAATTTCCATCGCGTTATCCCGAACTTCATGATTCAGGGCGGCTGCCCGCTCGGAACGGGCACAGGTGGCCCCGGATACAATTTCGCTGACGAATTCGTACCAGAACTGCGCCACGATGCACCCGGTAAGTTCTCCATGGCAAACGCCGGTCCTGGAACCAACGGATCACAGTTCTTTATTACGCACGTGCCAACCCCGCATCTCGATGACGCTCACACCGTGTTCGGTGCCGTGCAAGGTGATGCGGATCAGCAAGTGGTTAACGCCATCGAAATGAACGACTCGCTCAACTCCGTGACCATCGAAGGTGACGCGACAGCTCTGTTGGCATCCGTTCCCGAAGTCGCTCAGTGGAACGCGAATCTGGACAAGTAGAGCTCGTGAGGGTGGTCGAGCATGTGGGCCACCCGTGTAGGGCGGCGGTAATATGAGTATCGCGCGACCGCCGTAAAAGCTCGCTGGCCTACGCCAGCATTGCGTAGTAAACCCCTTCCACAAAGGTGCACACCTTCAGATCATCGCCCATCGGGACATTCCCAACTGATATACTGCTGCCGCTAGATGCGAGAATGCGGCGTTGGCATGAAATTGAGTAGCTAGCAATCATATAAGCTATTGATATATATAGTTTTATTACTGCACCAAGGCTCCCAACACACGCTCCCCAAAACGCTCCTTTTGAAAGTAGATTCAAACAAGTGGTTTCCAAACGCACCAACTGGCAGCAAATAACAAATTCCGAGTTCACCTGGGAGCAGGAAGCGCTGGAATTCGTGCGCCAGGATTTCCCCGAACACGAACCCTATCGTGCCTGGGCAAATTTCGAATTTATTGCCGACGACGGATCAATCAACGAAGTCGATCTGTTTGTAGTCTCCCCAAAAGGTGCGTTTCTGGTCGAAATAAAGTCCCACCCGGGGACTATCGCTGGGGATTCCGGTTCCTGGCTTTGGACGCGGGAACAAGGCGGAAGGGTGAAATCCTCGTCAGTGGACAATCCGTTGCTGCTAACGGATCGGAAAGCCAAAAAGCTCAAAAGCCTGCTGACCAAAAGTTTCCCGCGTGAACGGCGCTTCCCCTTCCTGCAGGCGATAGTCTTTCTGTCTGCCGAAGATGTTGAAAACAAACTTCGGGGCAACGTACGCCAGCACGTCTATACCCGCGAAGATATTCGCGATGCGCTGATTCGCCTCGATGATCGCGATGGCAAAAAAATAGACCGGCCTATCTCCAAGGCACTGGCCAGAGCCATGAGCGATGCGGGGATTCGCGAATCAGACAGGCAGAAGCGTGTCGGGCTGTACCAGTTGAAAGAGCTGATCGCAGACGATGAACGCTATCAGGACTGGAAGGCCAGCCACACCGAAACCAATGCCGAACGCCGAATACGAATTTTCCCGTGCAAAAACAAAAGCGAAGACGAAGCCAAGCTCATGCAACGCGCCGCCAGGCGTGAGGCGCAAGTACTCGAATCAATCAAGCACGATGGCATCTTGCAAGTTCTGGAGTACCAGCAGCATGAGCAGGGTCCGGCACTGGTTTACGAATACAGTCCGGAATGGGTGCGTCTCGACCGATTGTTGCTTACACAGGCCCAGGCAATATCTGGCCATCAGGCACTCGACATGGTTCGGGCGCTGGGCAATGCGCTCAGATACGCTCATGACAAAAAGCTCTATCACCGTGGTCTAAGTCCCAACTGTATTTGGTTGCCAGACGGGCAGCTCACTGACACGCCTCAAATCAAAATCGGCAACTGGCAATCCGCCGATCGTGAGTTCGAAAACAGTACCCGCCATATGAGTGTGCTGGGCAATTCGCAGTTAATGGTCTCTGAAGATGTTGGCGCCTACACAGCACCGGAGG
>CAZYDV010000212.1:0-10938 GCA_964646405.1 uncultured Granulosicoccaceae bacterium
TCCGCAAACATTGGCAGCGCTACGGGCCGATCTGTCACGCCTGCCCCGCGCGGTCGATGAAATGCTGCGCTGGTGGACGCCGGTGATGATCTTTCGTCGCACCGCCACCGCCGACACCCAACTGGCCGAGGCGAACATCAAACAGGGTGACAAGGTGGTGGTGTCGTTTCTGTCAGCCAATCGGGATGAGCGGGTATTTGCAAACCCGCATCAATTCGATATCGATCGCCACCCCAACCCGCATCTGACCTTCGGCTATGGTCCGCATTTCTGTCTGGGGGCCCAGTTGGCGCGGGCGCAAATGAAAGCCCTGTTGACGCAAGTCATCGAGCGCTTTGCCAGCATCGCGCCCGATGGCGATCCGGGTTTTCTGCGCTCCAATTTTCAACGCGGGGTGAAGACCCTGCCGATCCGCTGGACCGGGAGATAAGCCATGCCTTCAAACGCGCCCACCGATGCTGGAACGCCAATTACACTGGAAAGTGCCAACCAACGCCTTGGCGAGGTGTTCGCGCCGTGGATTCAAACGCTGGATCTGCAGATCGATGCGCTCGATGACGAAGGCCTGACAATGCGCCTGCCCTACCGTGACGAGCTCTGCCGCAGCGGCAACATCATTTGTGGGCAGGCGCTGATGGCGCTGATCGATACCTGCATGGTATTCGTCTGCTACACCGGGCTTGGGCGCTACAGCAATGTGGCGACAGTCGGACAGAACACGAGCTTTCTGCGTCCGGCGCGCCACAGTGATGTGCTGGCTCAGGGCAAGGTGATCAAAGCGGGACGCTCGCTGGTGTTTGGCGAGGTGACACTGTTCACCGAAAGCGACGGCAAAACGGTCTGCACCGGCACTTCCACCTACGCCGTCATCCCGGATTAGCGAAGCGACGAGGCCTCAGGCTTTTGCACTCGGCCGGGTGCTGACTTCACGGTGCCAGCGCGAAATTGCAGTGGCATTCTCCGGAGGCGTCATTTTTATCCAGGCTGAGAAATCCACCGTCACCAATGCGGTGATGTCGGCAATGGAGTAGAAGTCCCCCGCGACAAATTTGCGATCGCTCAGATGTGATTCCAGCCAATCGAAAAAATGCCCGACGCGCTCGCGTCCCCGCTCGGCGAGCTGTGGAATCTGCGCATAGGCGTGCGGCCCGGTCAACGCGTTGTTGGCAAAGGCCCGAGCCTTGTTGCGAAACGCCTCTGCGACGGCGTGAATACCCTCGAACTCTATACGCGAGTCGAGGTCAATCACTTGTCCGCGCTCGAGTGCATTGCGACCGATCAACGCAGGCTCGGGGTAACGCTGTTCCAGGTACTGACAGATGCCGGCAGTGCTGGTCAGCATGGCACCCACTTCGGTCTCGAGCACCGGCACCGTACGACGTGGATTAATTTGCTGGAAATCGTCGCCGTGCTGCGCGCGGTTGGCCAGATCAACCTGCACAACCGGGATCTCGAGGCCCTTTTCGGCGATGAAAATTCGCACTCGTCTGGGGCTCGGCGCAGTGGCGCAGTCATAGAGCTTCATCGTTCGCTATTGCCTTTGCATGGACCGACCAACAGGATACACAAGTAACCTCTGATACGCGGCAGGCTGCTACAATTGAATGTTGCCCGTCCTTCCGAAGTTTTTGTTTTTTAACCCAACCCCAAGGATTTCCATGAAACCAACATTGATCGCCGTCACCATGGCTGGCCTGCTCGCGGGTGGGCTGGCCAACGCCGAGGTCGACCTCAACGACGACAAGCAGAAGCTGAGCTACGGTCTCGGACTGATGATCGGAGAACGCGTAACCAAACGCTATGGCGAGCTCGATTTTGACGTTCTTCTCGAGGCGTTAAAGGCCCAGCATAATGGCGACGAAACCGCCATGTCGCTGGAGGATGCGCAGGTTGCGCTGCAGGCGCATGAGCAACAGGCCGCCGCTGGCGCATCGGCCGCCGCCATAGCCGCCGGGGCAAGTTATCTGGCAGAAAATCGGGGCAAGGAAGGCGTGACTGAAACCGAATCGGGCCTGCAATACGAGGTGATCACGGCCGCCGAAGGGCCCAAACCTGCCGCGACTGATCGCGTGAGTGTGCACTACAAAGGCACGTTGCTGGACGGCACTGAGTTCGACAGTTCCTACAGCCGCGGCGAACCGGCAGAATTCCCGTTGAACGGTGTGATTCCGGGGTGGACCGAGGGCCTTCAACTGATGAGCGTGGGCAGCAAGTATCGCTTCGTGATCCCGTCGAAACTCGCCTATGGTGAACGCGGTGCCGGCGGCTCGATTGGACCAGGTGAAACACTGATTTTCGAAGTCGAATTGCTGGAAATCAAATAGTCCTTTCGGCGCGGCGCATCGCCACGCCAACATGACTCGCCAGTCACGCAGGGGGTGTCGTTCAGACACCCTGTGCTCCGCTGTTCTGAAATCGACCCGGTGGAGTCGTAATCGCGCATCTGCCACGGTGACGATCGGTGCTTATAATCGGCTCGGTAATTGAAATGAAATTTCACCCCGAAATTTCACGAGCGTAGAGCAAGCGCCATGTCAGCAAGCAAACGTCCCAGCCGTCGCGGCGCACGCGCGGCCAAACGCGCCGAGCGAAATGCCCCACTGGCCGAAAGCGAACGCGCGGTTCGCCCCGGGCAGCAAACCGGACGCTTCGCGCCGCTCTCGGCTGCCGACATGGAGAAGATCAACGAGTCCGTCATGGACGTGCTCGCGAACATCGGCCTGTCACAAGCCATTCCCAGCTGCATCGAAAAGGTTACTGCCGCCGGTGGCAGTTACGACAATGGCAGACTAAAGTTTCCCCGATCACTGGTGGAAGACACCATCGCCAATTGCGCGCGCGGGTTCCTGCTGCACGGTCAGCAGGCGCAACACGATATGGATATCAGTGGCTCCAGGCTCTATTTTGGTACCGCGGGTGCGGCGGTGCACATCGTCGAGCCGGAGACGCGCGAGTATCGCGAGTCCACCTTGCAGGATCTCTACAATATCGCGCGCATCGTGGATTCGATGGATCATATTCACTATTTCCAGCGTCCGATTGTCGCCCGCGATATGGTCGAGCCGGCAGACCTGGATCTCAACACGCTCTATGCCTCGATCAGCGGCACAACCAAACATGTCGGCACCAGTTGGGTGTTGCCCGAACACGTCGACGAATCGCTAAAGCTGCTGCACGCGGTCGCCGGCTCCGAGGCCGCCTGGCGCGCGCGACCGTTTGTCTCGATGTCCTGCTGTTTTGTCGTACCCCCTCTGCGTTTTGCCGAGGACGCCTGCGCCTGTCTGGAGAGTGCCGTGTACGGAGGCATGCCGGTGCTGTTGCTGTCGGCCGGTCAGGCCGGTGCGACAAGCCCTGCAGCCCTCGCGGGTTCGGTAGTGCAATCAGTGGCCGAGGTACTGGCCGGTCTGGTGTATGTCAATGTGCTGAAGCCCGGCCACCCGGCGATATTTGGCACCTGGCCTTTTGTCTCTGATTTGCGCACCGGCGCGATGAGCGGCGGCAGCGGCGAACAGGCTGTACTGATGGCGGCCTGCGGTCAGATGGGGCGCTACTACGGACTGCCAACCGGCATTGCCGCCGGCATGGCTGACGCCAAACTGCCGGATGCGCAATCGGGCTATGAAAAATCCTACACCGTGACGCTTGCCGCCCACTCTGGTGCCAATATGATTTACGAATCAGCCGGCATGCACGCCAGCCTGCTGGGCGCCTGTCTGCAAAGCTATATCATCGATAACGATATGCTCGGCGCGATCAATCGAACGGTGCGCGGCATCGAGGTCAACGAAGAGACGATGTCCATTCAGACGATGCGCGATGTTTGCGTAGACGGCCCCCAGCACTTTCTGGGTCATCCACAAACCATGCAGTTGATGCAGAGAGAGTATCTCTACCCCGACATTGGCGATCGCAACAGCCCGAAGGAATGGTATGAGCGCGATCGCCCTGACCTTTTGGCCGAGGCCAACAAACGCCTGGAGCACATTCTGGGCAACCACTATCCGGCGCATATTCCCGCCGATATAGACGCACGACTGCGGGATCAGTTTAATATTCTGCTGCCGCGCGAACAAATGCAAAAATAAGGGGCCATGTCGGCCGGACTATCACCGCCACATAGCGCCTGGCATTAACTCACCAGATCGACTGGCGGTGGCGGCTTCTTGTGGAACTTACCGCCGCGCCACCAGATACGCAAAGCCTGCCAGTGAATCGCCGCCATCACCTTGAATGTGCTTAATGGCAATCGGGCCAGCAGCCGCGCAAGGCTTGAAAATGCCAATGGTTGGGGCTGTCCGGTTTGCGTCGCGACGAGCATCAATTGATCGTCCTGATATTCGTTGATCACCACACTGAGTTTTTGTCGCGGATCAGAGATGCGAAACTGATAGCGCGCCTGCATACCGATAAACGGTGAGACGTGAAAACACTTTTCAGCCGATTGCCTGACCGGCCACGACATGGCTTTGCCACCTTCGGACAATAAATAGCAATGCTTCTCGCCAAAGGTGTTGTTCACCTCGACGAGGATGGCCAGTACATCACCCGATGCAGCAAAGCAATACCAAAGGCTGATCGGATTGAACACGTAGCCCATCACCCGCGGCATACACTGCAGTAACACCGTCGCGGGCTTCGATAAACCCTGTTCTGCCAGTTGGTCATCGATCCAGCGTCGAAGCGAACTGCCATCGAGCGGGCCGTGGTCGCGCTCGTGAAAAGCGACAACGCCAAAGCGATTGGTGCGAAAAAGCCGGGTGCATTGATCGGCATCACGCAAGTTGTCGATGTCGATCAGGATCGAGAAGATGCGGTAGCGAAAACGATATTGCTGCGGGAACTGTCGCGCGTGTGCAACGCTGCAGGCGTGCAACAGGCAGGCCTGTTCAGGCATCGGATACAACCGTTTGCCAGGGCGCCTCTACGCCCATCCGGTTCGCCACCTCAACCGCTGACTTGATGCCATCTTCATGAAAGCCATTGCCACAATAGCTGCCACAAAACCACAACCCGTCGATGCCCTGAATCTGATCGAGCTTTTTTTGCGCATCGATCGCCGCTTGCGAAAACACGGGATGTTGATACTCGATTCGCTCGACTACCTTTTCACTGGCGGGTTCGACAATGGGATTGAGCGTCACAATGTAAGGTGTATCGCCCGGCAGATTCTGTAACAGATTCATCCAGTAACTCACGGTGACATCGGGTCCATCGTCACCGCTGCTGGCAAGGTAATTCCATGCAGACCAGACACCGCGTCGCGACGGCATCAGACTGGTATCGCTGTGCAGCCAGGCGTGGTTCGTCTGGTATTCGAAGGCACCGAGAATCTCTTGGTGCACCGCTGGTGGATCCACTATTAGACTCAGGGCCTCGTCCGCGTGACAGGCGAAAATCACCTGGTCAAACGTGTGCGTGCCACTGTGCGTTTCTACGCTTACCGCATCGCCACCACCCCGCACTGCCCGCACCGCATCGTGGTGACAATTCTCGCGACCGATATCATCGAGCATGCGCTGCACATAGCGGCGACTGCCACCGACGACTGATCGCCACTGCGGCCGGTTGCGAAGATCGAGCAAGCCGTGATTTTCATAAAAGCGACACAAGCTTAGCGCCGGAAAGCTATCCATCGTGCGTGTCGGACAGGACCAGATCGCCGCTGCCATCGGCAGTAGATAGCGATCGATCAAATCGCTGCCAAAGCCGTGCGATCGCATGAATTCACCGATGGTATCGTTACTACCGTCCACCAGCACCTGTTTGGCCGCTTTATTGAACGCGACGATATCGAGCAACATGCGCCAGTGCCGCGGCGACAGCACATTGCTGCGCTGAGCAAACAAACCGGAGGCGCCGGAACCTGAATATTCGTAGCGACCACCATCTTCCGAGAGTGCAAAACTCATGGTGGTATCGAACCATTCGATGCCCAGATGCTCGAACAGCGCTACCAGATTGGGATAATTTCGATCGTTAAACACGATGAAGCCCGTATCGACCGCGATTGCCGGTGCACCCTGGCGCTCAACACTCACCGTATTGGAGTGTCCACCAAACCGGGTCGGGTTAGACTCGAACAGAGTAACGGTTGCGGTGTCTTTTCGCAGCCAGGCCGAGGACAAGCCCGATATCCCGCTGCCAATTACCGCAATTCTGGGTTTGTGCAAAGCACCACTCGCCGGTGTCTTATGAGGGAAACTAATCTAGCTGGCAGCAAGTGTATAAGCCGTGAAGGCTAAAGAGGGGATTACAGCGAAAATACAGGTGGAGCCAGATGGCGGTAAAAACCTACCGCCACCCTGCGAGCACTTGACTACCAGGAGTTGGCAGCTTGCGCGGACATCATGTCGAACGACTGGATATCCAATGTCGAAAGATACTCTCGAAATTCGGCGCCGACTTCGTCGTGCGCCAGTGCAAACTCGACCTGAGCCTGCAGGTACCCCAATTTGTTGCCACAATCGAAGCGCTTGCCTTCGAAGTTGTAGGCCAGCACGCGCTGCGTGCCAAGCAGACGCGCAATTGCGTCAGTCAACTGGATTTCGTTGCCCGCGCCGCGCTCTTGCGTTTCGAGCAGCTCAAAGAGTTTCGGTGTCAGGATGTAGCGACCCACTACCGCAAGATTGGACGGCGCCTCGGCCTGCGGCGGCTTCTCGACGATGCCATTGACCTCGTAGATGCGTTCGGCTGAGAGCTTGGCATCGACGACACCGTAGTTGTGCACGTCTTCAGTCGGCACTTCCTCAACACCCAGCACTGAGCAGTGCTGATAGTTGTAGACGTCGACCATCTGTGCCAGTACCGGCTGATTCGCAAAACCAATCAAATCGTCGGCAAGGATCACGGCAAAAGGCTCGTCGCCCACGACAGGCTTGGCACACAACACCGCGTGACCCAGTCCCAGTGCTTCGGATTGGCGAATAAACACGCAATCGACCGAAGGCGGCAGAATTTCGCGGACAATCTTCAGCATCTTGTCCTTGTTGCGCTCTTCGAGTTCGCGCTCGAGCTCGTAGGCGGTATCGAAATGGTCTTCGATCGAGCGTTTGTTGCGCCCGGTAACGAAGATCAGTGTCTCGATGCCTGCCGCAACCGCTTCCTCAGCGGCATACTGAATCAGTGGTTTGTCGACAACCGGAAGCATCTCTTTTGGATTTGCTTTGGTTGCCGGCAAGAATCTCGTCCCCATCCCGGCTACCGGGAAAACAGCCTTTTTTATTTGTTTCATTATAGTTAAGGTTCCGTTACCGAATTTTTCCGCCCCAATGACATGCCGAGCCGGGACCCCTTT
Organism: uncultured Granulosicoccaceae bacterium; assembly: GCA_964646405.1. Lineage (GTDB taxonomy): Bacteria > Pseudomonadota > Gammaproteobacteria > Granulosicoccales > Granulosicoccaceae > CAKZSB01. The sequence continues at coordinate 7,295 of CAZYDV010000212.1, forward strand.
CCAGATCCGTTACGCTGCAGACATCCGCCTGGCCACGAACAACTGCGCCTTCAGTCGCACGCCTGTCAAGTTTAGCGCGCGTGTTGGCAAGTGTGCTCCGATGGTCCACTTGGCCAACTGTAGCGGCGATCGCGCGCTTTTCTTTCGTGTCATTAAAACAGCAATTTGCGCCAGTTCCAAAAAAAACCTGCAGCCGTAGCCGCCGATCATCCCTGGTACAGCGCCTGATACTGCTTCACAAGCTTGTTCATCAACCAACAGGTAGCCATCTTCGTTCCCCTCGGATTGTACACAATAGCTCGTAGGGGATCATACCTACGCATTCAGACAGCCTCTCGACGGGTAATTCGTCGCTGCCCCACAGTAGCGCCACCTCACCGGGTTGCACGAGCCCACCCAGCGAGCTGACATCAACGGCGATCGAATCCATCGACACACGACCCAAAAGCGGGCAGAGCCGACCGCCAATCTGCACCGGTGTTCCGGTGCCGGCAGCCCGTGGATAGCCATCGCCATACCCGATACCGACCAGCGCCACCTGCATGTCGCCAGGACAGACAAACGTAGCGCCATAACCGACACTTTGACCTCGCTTGAGGTTGCGAACCGAGATGACTGGCGCCTCAACCCGCATCGCTGCCTGCAGCCCGTATTGGGCGGCACACTCACCGGCAAACGGGCTAGCCCCGTACAGCATCAGCCCGGGTCGAACCCAGTCCAGCGCTGCGTCATCTCGACTCAACACTGCAGCGGAGTTTGCCACCGATCGCAGCGGCGGAACAGGCCAAAGCGTGGTTGCACGAGTGAAGTTTTGTAACTGCTGTGCAGTCATGGGGTGATCGCGATCATCGGCACAGGCAAGGTGCGTCAACAAGCCTGCGATCTCGACATGGGCCGCCTCAAGTCTGGCGCGCGCTATATCGAGTTCGTCGAGTGAAAATCCCAGCCTTCCCATTCCTGTATCGACTTTCAGCCAGCAGCGCAGCGGTGCCGCGTCCGATTGCCGGAATAGCTCGATCTGCATGCGGTCATGCACCACCACCGACAGATCGCCGGCGAGACAAGCGCTCAGTTCGACGTGGCTGTTTGCGCCCTGCAGGATCAGTATTTCGGCCGTTTTGCAGTGCTCGCGTATCGTCAGGCCCTCGGCCACCGTCACCACCGCTAAGCCGTGCGCCTGGGCCAGCGCTGGCAGCACCTCAACCGCACCATGGCCATAAGCATCAGCCTTGATGACGGCGAATACGCGCGCCTCTTTAACGAGTTGCCGGCAGCGCTTCAGGTTGTGTGCAATCGCGCTGAGGCTGATAGTAATTCGGGCGTTGCGCCCTGGACGGTCACAGTCCACGTCAGGGTACTGAAGTCATCACGTGCCCGACTCGAGCGCAAGGCTGCAACATCACCGCAATCACAGGCCAACGACACGTTTGCTCTACCATTAACTGCAGAACTAGAAGTCGGCCATACCGAAGTTGTCCGGCGCGTAGTTGTCGAATCGCGTCCACTGACCGTTGAACGTCAGTCTGACCATACCAGTGGGCCCGTTACGCTGCTTGCGAATGAGAATTTCCGCGGTGCCCTTGTCGGGTGAGTCCTCGTTGTAGACCTCGTCGCGATAGACAAACGCGATGACATCGGCGTCCTGCTCGATCGCGCCCGATTCGCGAAGGTCAGACATCACCGGCCGCCTGTCGGGGCGCGACTCAAGACTGCGATTGAGCTGTGACAGTGCGATCACCGGCACCGAAAGCTCCTTTGCCAGGGCTTTCAGAGAGCGCGATATCTCGGAAATTTCGTTGGTGCGATTCTCTGACTTGGTGCCGGTTTGCATCAACTGCAGATAGTCGATGACGATCAGCGCGATGCCTTTTTGTTCGCGCGCCAGGCGGCGGCAGCGAGCGCGAATCTCGGTCGGCGACAACGCCGGGGTCTCATCGATGAAGATGCGGCTGTGTTTGTGCAGAATCTGGGTAGCAGAGGTAATACGCGCCCAGTCGGCATCGTTGAGCTGACCGCTGCGCACGCGATTGAGCTCGATCTTGCTCAGCGACGCAATCATTCGCATACAAAGCTGCTCACCGGGCATCTCCATGCTGAATATCGCCACCGGCAAATCCTGGTTCAACGCAACGTTCTCGGCAATGTTCATCGAGAAGGACGTCTTGCCCATCGACGGGCGCCCGGCGATGATGATCAGATCGGAGCGCTGCAGTCCTGAAGTTTTGTCGTCAAGATCTTTGTAGCCGGTCGAGATGCCCGTCAGTGCCGAGCCACTCTGCCCGAGCTCCTCGAGCTTTTCCTTGGTCAGCTCCATGATCTCGCTGACGCGCTGCAATCCGGTGGTGGATCGGCTGGTCTGGTCGGCAATCGAGAACATCTTTGACTCGGCCGTGTCGAGGATGTCTGCGACGGCCTTGCCCTCGGGCCGAAACGCTGCGTCGGCGATTTCCGTGCAGGTCGAGATCAACTGGCGCAATACCGAGCGCGCACGCACGATGTCAGCGTAGGCGCCAACGTTGGTCGCGCTGGGTGTGTGCTCTGCCAGCTCGACCAGATACGCCAGGCCACCGGTCTCGTCGAGATCACCGGCGGTTTCCAGGCGTTCGGACACCGTCACCGCATCGCGCGGCGAATTGGCTTCGGCCAGCGACTGTATCGCACGGAAGATCAGTTGATGGTCGTGGCGATAGAAATCGCCTTCCCCGACCTTATCTGCGACCTTGTCCCAGGCCTCATCACCGAGCATCAACCCGCCGAGTACCGCCCGCTCCGCCTCGATTGAGTGCGGCGGCTGGCGAATGGAGTCAGGCTCGTAAACTGTTGGAGAGGAAAGTGCCAAGCGGCCCCGCAAAGAATAGTTTGCCGGCCGGAGTATCAGCGATAGTGACTATCCAGCGACCGGTTTGATGGATACGGGGCGCCGCCGCAGCGGCGCCAGGTCGCTTACTTTACAACACTTGGCCGCGAATGTTTCGCAGCCTGCAACTCAAGTCGATCGAAGCGACTACTCTGCTTCTGGTTCGACCTTAACGGTAACTGCCACATCGATCTCGGCGTGAATATGCAGCGAGAGCTCGTGCTCACCGAGCGCTCGCAAGGGGCCATCGGGCAGCCGTACTTCGCGCTTTTCCACCTGCTTGCCAGCGGCGACGAAGGCTTGCGCGATCTCATCAGTGCCGACTGATCCGAACAGCTTGCCCTCGTTTCCGGCACGGGCGTATACGGTGACAGCAGCCCCTTCGAGTTCACTCGCACGGCTCTGGGAGGCCGCGAGTTGATCGGATTGCTGTTGTTCAAACTCGGCTCTGCGCTGTTCGAAATCGGCAATATTTGCCGGTGTCGCCAGGCGTGCCTTGCCGGACGGCAGCAGATAGTTGCGCGCGAACCCCGGCTTCACCACGACCAGATCGCCCAGGTTGCCAACGTTGTTGATTTTTTCGAGCAATATGACTTGCATTGATTGAGTACCTGTTTTTGACCAGCCGTCAGGCCGTCTTGATAAATCTTTGTCTGAAGTTGATCCACGCGTCGACGATTCCCACAAGCCCGATCGCCAACACCGCTTCCACTTTGATCAACACGATAATGTAAATGAGCACCAGCCAGCCCACGGACAAACCGGCGCCGGCTACCAGTGCGTGCAC
>CAZYDV010000213.1:0-10895 GCA_964646405.1 uncultured Granulosicoccaceae bacterium
CCAGCTGCCATTCGCTTCGACATAGCTTCGCGACACATTTGCTCGAAAACGGAGCTGACATCCGAACCGTTCAAGAACAACTAGAACATTCCGACCTTCGCACCACCGAGATCTATACACATGTGTTGAATCGGGGAGGTCATGCGGTCAGAAGTCCATTGAGTGCTATTGGTGGCGCGGACGCGCAATATGCCAGCCGGCGGGTTACCGTACGAAGGTAAAACCTGCAGAGCCCCGCCGCAACCTATCCGTCACGACATTGCTGGTCACGCGGACCGGAGCCTGGCGATGGCCTTGCCACAGTGTTGACATTGCAAAAGCGGGAACCGATACGCCGGCTTTGCCCAACCGACCCTATTCGCTGATCGGTGATCGTCTCCCACCACTCAAAGTATTCGGCTCACACAATAATCTCAAGCACGCTGCTCACACCATTCTGCCCACACCGCGAGCCTACTGGGCCTCCGCAACTAACGTGATAGAGAGCGTGCAACAGCGCGCACACGATGTGTATCAGCACGAGTCGCAGCGCGGTTGCTGTTCCCGGCCATCCTGAGGGCTTTGGAAAGGTTCATCGACAAGGGGTATGGGCGACAGGACGTCGCCCATAGCGCTGTGGGCGCAAGGACGCGCCCTCAGCGTGGCCCCGCAGGCGGTGAACCTTTACAAAGTGGCGACAGCCACACCGAAGCAGGCAAAAGCGTTTTGGGTACTTTTGCGCTTTTCAAAAGTACCTCGGCGCGCGGGACGCGCAGAAAAAGGGCAAGGATGCCAAACACCAAGAGCCAAGAGCCAAGCAAGCCAGCGCAGCAAAAAAAATCACCCCGGCAACCCATACTCCACGCTCAATTCCACCAACTCCCGTCGAAACGGCACAACATCCACCCCCAACTCACTGCCCAACTCCTGTGCCAATCGATGCCCGGAATAGACCGCCGCCGCTATCGTCCCGGGCGCATAACAATCACCGATTCGATTAACAGACAATACACTGTGATCAACACCAGACAATTGGGTGAGCAGCTCGTGATAGAGCGCATCATCGGCCAGTGGAGCGGTGACCAGTACGATGGCATCACAGGGTCTGGACGCATCCTGATCGGTGTAGATATTTGTCAGCCGCACGTCGGTAGCCCCAACTTCGGTCACTGCGGTGTTGGCCACAACAGTCACACCGGCCTCAAACAGGCGTTTTTGAATTCGCCCAAGTTCCAGCGTGTGCTGCGTCCATTCGGATGCGTGACCGGCTGTGGTCACGAGTGTTACCTTGCTACCATCGCGGGCCAGTCGCTCTGCGATGACGCCACCCAGATAGTAGTGGTCATCATCGAACAGGATGATTTCACCACTGGGCAGGTTACCGGCGAAAACATCGTCCGGGGTGAAAATACGTGCGCTGTACTGCGCGGTGCCTGGCATGGTGTGATCGTGATAGCGGCCGGCACCATCGCGCCGCCAGGTGCATCCGGTGGCGATGGCAATGTGATGACTTTCAGTCTCCAGAATGTCCTGAGCGGTCATTTTAGAATCACGGAATATCTGTACGTTGGGCATCTGTGATAGTTGGCCGGCGCGCCAGTCGCGCACGCGCGAGGTGGCGGACAGGCCCGGCAACTTGCACTCGTGGCGAATGCGACCACCCAGTTCAGTACTGGCTTCGGCCAGTAGCACGTCATAACCGCGTTGACCCAGTGCGCGCGCGGCTTCAAGTCCTGAGGGGCCGGCACCGACCACCAGCACACGTTGATCGGCGTGGCGCCTGGCGATGCGCTCAGGATGCCAGCCTTTACGCCACTCCTCGCCACTGGCGGGATTTTGCGTGCAGCGCATGGGCATGCTGAGGTTATCACTGGCGACACAGATGTTACAGCCGATGCACTCACGTATGTCTTCAATCCTGCCCTCTTCAATTTTCTTTGGCAGAAACGGATCGGCGATCGATGGCCGGGCGGCACCGATCATGTCGAGCGCACCCTTCTTGATCAGGCTGACCATGCGATCGGGTGAGGTGTAGCGACCCACACCGACCACAGGCTTTGAAGTATGCTGTTTGACGAATTGCGTAAAGGGCTCCTGAAAGCCCTCTTCCGCAAAGCGCGAGGTGATGGAATCGTTATCCCAGTTGCTGCAGTTAACATCCCACAGGTCGGGAAGTTCACCCAGCATGTCCATCACGGCATGGCCTTCCCGATCGGCGAGTATGCCGCGCTCACCCATCAATTCATCCACCGCCAGCCGCACCACGACGCCCATCTTGTCGCCGACAGCTTCTTTGGTATCTTCGATGACTTCGCGCAATAGACGGCAGCGATTTTCCATCGAGCCACCGTAATGATCGGTGCGCCGGTTTTGGCGCGGCGACAGAAAATGCATCAGCAGTGACAGATCGTGTCCGGCATAGACGCAGATAATGTCGAAACCGGCCTGTTGTGCATTAAGTGCCGCGGTTCGGTGCCAACGCCTGTAGTTGGCGATATCGGTTAAATCCATTTCGCGTGCATGTACCGGATTGATGCTGTCACTCGGGCGCGCACTGGGTGCCATCGGTATTTCGCGGCTGGTGTTGTTGTTGGCGTGATAGCCCATGTGGGTAAGCTCGACGGCAGCCAGGCCGTCGTGCCGATGCACGAGTTCTGTCATACGCGCCAGTGTAGGTATGTCACGCTCATCCCACAGGCGCACTTCGCGGCTGGTCTCGGTGGTGGGGTGGATGTCGCATTGTTCGGTGCAGATCACCGCCCAGCCACCCTCGGCCTTGACGCCACGCATCACTGCCATCGAACTGGGGTGATTGCGCCCCATGCCGTTGCAATGCGGCACCTGGTAAAAGCGATTGCGCGCAGTGACCGGGCCAATCTGCACCGGCTCGAAGAGAATGTCGTAGCGTGGATCTGTGCTCACTGGGCCGCCCTTTTTTGCATACGTTCATAGTATTAAAGAAGCGCCGCGTCGTATACCCGCAGAATTATATTGAGGTTAGATCATTCTGGTTATCTATCGACTCCATACCTGTTGAACCGGAGTCGCTGCAGAAAACAGATGGTCCCTCCGCCCGACGCGGCAAGTGCCCCTCGACCAATTTGCCCAAATGACGCGAACAACTGGATATCGTGTACCGGATCAAGTCCGATATGACGGGTTTAACGATGCGACTGCACCCAGACCTTACAGCCATTAAACCAGCCACCACCCGGATGAGATACCATTGCGGTCACGCCTATCCGGAACCGGCAGATGACTCGCGATCCACGTTACGACCTTCTATTCGAACCCCTTGATATCGGCCCGGTCACGACGAAAAACCGCTTCTATCAGGTACCGCATTGTTCGGGCATGGGCTACAGCCGGCCAAACACTATTAATGCCGCGCGTGAAATGAACGCCGAGGGCGGCTGGGGCGTGGTCTGTACCGAGTATTGTTCGATTCACCCGTCGGCCAACGAAGACCCCTACCCGCAGTGCACGCTGTGGGACGAAGGCGATGTCAGCACGCTGGCCGATATGACCGAGCGGGTACATCGCCACGGTGCGCTGGCCGGTGTTGAACTGTGGTACGGCGGCTACGCGACCGACAACAAACTCACCCACGAGTATTCACTGGCCCCGTCCAGCAATCCATCGTGGGATGGCCCGGGCCAGACTCAGGCGATGGACAAGACCGACATTCGCAACCTGCGGCGCTGGCATCGCGATGCGGCGCTGCGTGCCAAACGCGCAGGCTTTGATATCGTCTACGTCTACGCCGGGCACGGCTACCTGCCGGCACAGTTTCTGTCGCCGGTTGAAAACCAGCGCAGTGATGAATACGGCGGCTCTTTTGAAAATCGTGCCAGACTACTAAAGGAATTACTCGAAGACACCAAAGATGCCGTTGGCGATACCTGTGCAGTCGCACTGCGTTTTGGCGTGCACAATCTCGATCGCGAGGTGGGCATAAGCCATGATGGCGAGGGCCGCACACTGGTGGAGTATCTGGCCGAATTACCTGATCTGTGGGATGTAAACGTTGCTGACTATGCCGCTGATTCGCGCTCATCGCGCTTCGTTGCCGAAGGCGCACAGGAAGAATTTGTCTCTTTTGTTAAGCAGGTAACGAGCAAACCGGTGGTGGGCGTCGGGCGCTTCACCAGCCCGGATACCATGGCAAGCCAGCTGCGCCGTGGTGTGCTTGATTTAATCGGTGCTGCGCGCCCGTCGATTGCCGATCCTTTTATCCCTGCTAAAATCGAGCGCGGCGATAACGACGACATTCGCGAGTGCATCGGTTGCAATATCTGCATCTGGAGCAATGGCCACGCGGTGCCAATTCGCTGCACCCAGAACCCCACGCGCGGCGAGGAGTGGCGACGCCACTGGCATCCGGAAAAAATAGCACCGGCGCATGCCGATGAATCCGTTTTAATCGTCGGTGGCGGCCCGGCCGGGCTGGAAGCGGCACGCGCCCTCGGTCATCGCGGTTACCGCGTAACACTTGCAGAAGCCGGTACCGTGTTGGGTGGACGGGTAAACCGCGAGAGCAGCCTGCCGGGCCTGAGCGAATGGATTCGGGTACGAGACTATCGCGTGCAGCAAATTCAGAAAATGCCCAATGTTGAGGTTTATCTGGACAGCGAACTCGATGCACAACAGGTTCTGGATTTCGGCTTTCAGCACGTTTGCATCGCCACCGGCGCCAGCTGGCGCGAAGATGGGCGCGGGCGACACCGGTTTGCCCCCATTGACGGCTACCCGCACGCACGAATGACTGGCCCCGACCAAATCATGGTCGGTATCGAAACTGAAGGCCCAGTCGTGGTCTACGATGACGAACACTTCTACATGGGCGGACTGATTGCTGAAAAGCTGCGCCTGGCGGGCCACGAGGTTTTACTGGTAACGAGTGCTGCCTGCCTGTCTCCGATGACCGAAGCGTCACTGGAACAGGGCCGCATTCAGTCGCGCGCGCTGGAGTTGGGAATCGAGTTGCTGGTGTCGCATGAGGTGACGGGCTTTAGCGGCGAAGCAGTCACTATCGCTTGTGCCTACTCCGGGCAAACACACACGCGACAATGCAAGACCCTGATCCCCGTCACCTCGCGCGAGCCGCAGGATGCTCTATATTTGCAGCTGGCAGCCGATCCGGACAAATACACCAACGGAGGGATTTTGAGCTTAACGCGAATCGGCGATTGCGCAGCACCCGGTATTATTGCGCAGGCAACCCACGCCGGACATCGTTACGCGAGGAAACTCGGTGAACAGAATGGCGACGCGTTGCGTGACCGCGTGGTGATTGGCCGCGCCTAAGCGCAACGCCCGTGGTGGCGCATTTTCATGCAACAACCGGTAGGTGCGTTGGCACTTACCTACCCTACAATCACTCGGCTATGTACACGAAAAACCGTAGGGGCCATAAGCCTGGGCGCACGTACCAACATGCAACAACCGGTAGGTGCGTTGGCACTTACCTACCCTACAGTCACTCGGCAATGCACACGAAAAACCGCAGGGGCCGCAAGCCTGGGCGCACGTACCAACATGCAACAATCGGTAGATGCATCGGAACTTACCCACCCTCCGTCGCAGCAGATCGACTGTGTTTACGAAAAGCGTTAGGCGACTCGTCCGATAGCTGCTGCCACAGACGCCGCAGACTGCGCTCATCGCCAAAGCCGCAACGCTCAGCAATCCGATCCAGGCCAAGTGTCGTTTGCGACAACAGCTGGCGGCTCAGCTCCAGCCGTGCCAGTCGGATGTACGCCTGCACTTTAACGCCCGTAGCCTGTTCAAACCGGCGTCTGAACTGACGCTCGCTTAAACACGCTTGCGCCGCTAAATCAGTCAGGCGCCAATCGTGACCGGGATTCGCCATTAACTGGTCCTGTATGGCATGGATCTGATGTTCAACGTGGTTGCGGTGCTGCAGCCAGAAACTCAGGGTTTGCGAATCGCCGTGCCGACGCTGGTACACCACCATGTCGCGCGCTACCGTTTGCGCGACTCGCGCGCCCCAATGTTGCGCCACCAGATGCAGGCTCAAGTCGATACCGGTACTGATTCCGGCGCTGGTGACTATTCTGCCGTGCTCGACGAATAGGGTATTGTCCTGAACCTGCGCGTGCGGCGCCAGTGATCGAAGCTGGCCGGTGAGATCGTGGTGGGTAGTGCAACGCACGCGATCGAGCAAACCGGCCCTGCCCAGCAGCAAACTGCCGGAACACACGGCAGCCAGCCGACGGTAGTGGTGCTGCGCATGGCGCAGCCACTCGATGGTCGATAGCAGCTCATCACCGCGCAGTTGCTGCTCCATCAGGCTGCTGCCGATCACCACAAGCCAGCTATTGGCGGCCACGTCGCTCGGCAGCGATTGCAGCTCGCACAGCGACAGGCCCTGGCTTGAACGCAGCGCCGGTTGCGGACTGATATAACTCAACCGACAATTCAGGTGCTCGCTGGCAAATACCTGTGCCGGTCCCGCCAGATCCAGTATATGCACGCGCGGCAGAACCAACAGATGAATGTCCGGGCTTGGCTTGCCGATATCAGCACCGGCATACTGGCTACTCACCACGCAGCCTCGATTGATCGACAGCGACTGCCTCGTTTTGCACACGCCACATTGAATCGATCTCGAGCCATCGATCTATTCCCTAATCAAGCGGCATTGTCGTGATGATAGGCTAATTGTGCCGAATGCCGTGCGATGAGTGTATCGAAATACAGGCGATCCATCGGGTGGACAGCCGGATCAGCGGCAAAATCCGAACTGCAACCGGTATTGCAAAAGCCGACCTGATAGCCGCGATAGTCGACGATTGAATCCGCGGCAACCGGTTTGCCGGATCGAGGGCAGTGTCGATTGAACGAAGGCAGCAGTGGCCGCGACAGATACGATGCACTGTCGGCAACGGTTGCAAATCGTCGATCAAGAACCATCGCGGTGCGAGATTTGATCTCAACGGGCGACACCGGCGCACCGTCTGTGCCTCGCATGGTGAAAGTATGCGTGGCGTCGAGTATGAAATCGACCTCATAGCCTGCGTCACTGGCGTAGCGTGTTGTGGTCTCACAGCACTGTTCGGTGCGCATGCCGCTGACGACCAGATGATTGATGCCGCGGTGCGAAAGCCAGGGCTCCAGTCCAGACTCGCTCAATGCGTTGTGGACGCGCTTGTGAAAAACGACATCGCCGGCTTGCCTGTCGAGCCAATCCATCGGCTCAACCAGGCCGCTGTCGGGTGCAAAGGGGCCACGGCTGTTGTGATAAATGAAAACGACCGGCCAGCCTTGCGATCGAGCAAAACTGATCAAATCGTTTTGCGCTACCTGATAATCGTCCAGTCCCTCGTCGGACCAGAAGGGCATTTTCTCGAATGATTTTTGTACATCGATAACCAATAGCGCAGATGCTGATCGTTGCATGGTGACGTCTCCGGTGGGTGAGACTGCAGTATCACCAACAGGCTAGTGCTCCGCCACCCACCGCCGGACGCCGAGCGGACACAATCGGACACCGACCACTACGACTCGATTGGCCCCAACCGCAGACCGGGACACGGTCCCCATGGACCGTGTGCAAAAACCGGACAGGAGCTCAGGCCTGTGAGACTAACCAATCAAGCCCGGCAGCGTCAGCGAGATGGCCGGGATGAAGGTAATCAGCATCAATGCGACGAAGATCGCGAGATAAAACGGCCATATCGTTCGCACCGCTTTTTCCATTGGCAATTTACCCACCGCACAACCAACGAACAGGCAGGAGCCCACTGGCGGTGTGCACAGGCCGAGCCCCAGGTTGACCAGCAGGATCATGCCAAACTGCAGCGGATCGATACCCAGCGTGTTCATGATCGGCAAAAAAATCGGTGTGCAGATCAGAATCAGCGCTGCCATGTCCATGATCATGCCAAGCAACAGCAGCACGGCGTTGATCATCAGCAAAATCAGAATCGGGTTTTCAGTTAAGCCGGTCAGGAATTCGATCGTCAGATTGGGTACGCGAAAAAAGGTCAGCATGTAGGCAAACGCACCAGCGCAGGCGATCAGAATCATGACCATTGAGGTGGTGCGCACCGCCTGCACGACGGCGAGTTTGAAATTTTCCAGCGTGATACTGCGATAGACCAGCAGGGTTACCACAAAGGCATACAGCGCGCCGAAGGCACCGGACTCGGTAGCGGTAAATACGCCCGACAGCACGCCACCAACGATTATCACCGCCGTCAGCAACCCTGGTATGGCACTGAAGAAACTTAAGATCAAAACCGTAAAGCCCGGGAATTTCTCAGCACCGTAGCCACGTTTGATCGCCACCACATACGCCGCAACCGCCAGGCAGATACACATCAGGATACCGGGCACCACGCCTGCCAGAAAAAGTTTGGAAATCGATACAGCACCGCCGGTGGCAAGCGCGAAGATAATCATGTTGTGGCTGGGCGGGATGATGATCCCCGCGATTGATGACGTTACCGTGACGTTGACAGCGTAGTCGGCATCGTAGCCCTTGTCTTTCATCACGGGTACGAGGATCGAACCGAGCGCCGAGATATCGGCAATTGCGGAACCGGAAATACCACCGAACAGCATCGATGAAAACACATTAACGATGCCGAGCCCGCCACGCACCGCGCCAACGGCATTTTGGGCAAACCGCACCAGTCGCATCGCGATGCCACCGTGGAACATCAGCTCGCCTGCGAAAATGAAAAACGGAATCGCCATCAACGAATACACGTTGATTCCAGAGACGATGCGCTGAAATACGATCAGCAGCGGCAGACCTTCAAACCAGAATGCTGACAGTGCGGCGATACCCAGCGCAAACGCCACCGGCAAACCGATAATGACACACAGGGCAAAGACCCCGAGCAGTAGCAATAGCCCCATGGTCGACTCTTATTCTATGCTGTCTTTGCGCTCATCGAGCCCAAGCAACAGGCGGATCAGATGACCGGTGGAGAAAAGAAAAACCAGTGCGCCGCAAATGGTCAGTGGCAGCGATCGCAGCCCCTCTGGCCACTGAATTAACGGGATCAGGGTTTTCCATTTGAATTGTGTCAGCGCCAGACCGTACCAGAACATCAACGCGCCGAAACTCGCCATTAGGATGTCGGTGATAAAAACGAACACAGTGCGCACCACGGATGGCACCGCGCCGCGAAACAAGACGACGGACAGATGCGTATCCTGACGCACGCCTACCGCTGCTCCAAGAAAGGCGATCACCATCAATAACAGGTGGGATACCTGCTCTACCCAGGTGGGGGTGTCGTTCAGTACATAGCGGCCATAAACCAGCCAGGCGAACATCAGTGTCATTGCGACGAGCGCCGTGCCTGCCACCACGAGGCAAATTCGCGTTAACAGGTTATACGACCAATCCATCGCCCGCAGAAATGCCGGTTGCGGCGCATCGCTCATCGTTCCCCCTGGCGGAAAAAAACCCGTACTCAGGCATTGAGACGGGTGAGTGAAGTTGTTTTGGAAAGACTACCACAACACGAGTATTGAACCGTTGCCAGGACTCCCCGGCCGATACCGGGGATCCTGGTGTTGCAGGTCAACAATCAGAAAATGACGGACTTTTTATTCTGTGTCCTGAGCCATTTTGACCAGTGCTGCCATATCTGGATTGGCAGCCAGGTAGTCGTCATAGACCTTGACCATGGCATCCTGGAACGGACCTTTGTCGGCAATCTCGTTGACTTTGATGCCCGCGGCTTCAACGTCTTTTCGTGCCTGTTCTGACTGCACTGCCCATAGCTCACGCTGATACAGTGCGGCCTCTTCGGCAGCGCCGCGTACGGCATCCTGCATTTCAGGCGAAAGTGCGGCGAACTTCGCGGTGTTAACACAGATGCACTCGGGGATGATCAGGTGCTCGCTGAGCGAGTAGTGTGTGGTCACTTCATAGTGCCCAACGTTCTTGAACGACGGAAAGTTGTTTTCCGCACCATCGACCACGCCTGTTTTCAGCGCCTGTTGAACTTCGGCGAACGCCATCGGTGACGGGTTGCCACCCATCGCAGAGATCATCGAGGTGTACAGGTCGTTGTTCATCACGCGGATTTTCAGCCCCTCTACGTCTGCCGGTGTATTGATCGGCTTCTGGCTGTAGAAGGATCGCGCGCCAGCATCAACCCATGCCAATGGCTGTACGCCAGCATCGGCCATTGCCTTGGCGATAGTGGCCCCGGCTTCGCCCTCAAGCACGCGAAACATATGTGGGACACTTTTAAAGATGAAAGGCAGTGAAACCAGGTTGGCCTCTTTGACCATCGGGCCGATCGGACCGAGGTTGAAGTTACCGATTTCTATCGCACCGAGGCGAACCTGCTCCAGTGCGTCTGGCTGCGAGCCAAGCACGCCACCATGGAACACTTCAAGCTTGATTTCGCCTTTGGTTGCCTCGTCGATGAGCTCGGCAAACTTATCCATTGCAGCGGTGTTTGGATGACCGTCGTTGTGGATGTTCCAGGCACGCCAGTTGGCCGCATTGGCATTGAACGACAGACAGACCAGTGCGCCGGTTAGCGCGAGAGATATTTTTTTGAACATAAGTCCTCCGGATGTTTATGAGTGTTGCGGTTGATTGGGCACTGCGCCCCAGTGTTGACTCGATCAGCAGTGCGACAGGCACTCGATACCGAGCGGTTAAAAATTTGTGTTGGCCTGGCTACGAAAAGAGCAGCCCGCCGTTAATATCCACATTGGTGCCGGTGATGAAGGCCGCTTCGTCAGACGCCAAATAGGCTACCAGATTCGCCACGTCTTCTGACGTACCCTCGCGCTTGAGTGGTGTAATACCAGCGACATGCTGGCGCACCTCAGGCTTGGTAAAGGTGTTGTGAAAATCGGTATCGATCATGCCCGGGCATACCGAGTTCACGCGGATATCGGGCCCGAGCTCTTTG
>CAZYDV010000214.1:0-10763 GCA_964646405.1 uncultured Granulosicoccaceae bacterium
CCGAGCTCATAATGCGCTCTCACCTCCTTCAAGTGCAACCAAAGTTGTCAGCCCTGCCGGCCTACCCGGCAACCTTTCAGCGAGAGCCAGGCGCGTGACCACCGAACGTCTGCGCCGCCTGGTGCCATCCCGATTCATACCGTCGCAAGAACAGCTTCTGCAAACGCCCGGCGCCAGACGATTGGAGCGCTGGTTGCGTGACCCGCAACACTGGGTAACGTCGCGCAAAAGCACCTCGAGGGCGGCTGCGATCGGCCTGTTCTGGAGCTGGTTACCGGTGCCGGCCGTCACACTGGTGGCAGCGCTTTGTGCCTGCCTGCTCAGAGCCAATATCCCGGTTTCCGCAGCGTTGGTATGGCTGAACAACCCGTTGACGATCGCGCCAATGACGTGGTTCAGCTATCAAACGGGCGCACACCTGCTCGGCACCGGACACAATGGTTTTCCCAGCGGCGACTGGCAATTGAGCGGCGAATGGCTGGCCAGCGCCCTGTTCACTATCTGGAAACCGCTGCTGTTTGGGGCCTTCACCCTGGCCATCGCGAGCGCCGCGACCGGCTACGTACTGACACAGTTGTGCTGGGGTGTTCGCCATTGGCGACAACGCCAGAACGACCCTGGCTGATTGTCGCTAGACGCTTTCCGGGTGTAGCTGCCCACCGCTGAGTCGATAGATGCGCTGCATGCGTGCGGCCAGCCGTGTGTCGTGGGTGACAATCACAAACGCCGTCCCGGATTCGCGGTTTAACTCCAACATCAATTCATACACCTGACTGGCGGTCGATTCATCCAGGTTGCCGGTGGGCTCGTCGGCCAGTACCAGACGTGGCTGATTGACCAGCGCACGGGCGATCGCAGCGCGCTGTCGCTCGCCGCCTGACAATTCTCCCGGCTTGTGCTCAACGCGATCGGCAAGCCCGACCCGCTCGAGCATCATTTTTGCCGCCTGCTCGGCAACCGCAGGCTTCGTCCGCCCCAACAGAAGTGGCATGGCGACGTTCTCCAGTGCGGTGAACTCTGGCAGCAGATGGTGAAACTGATAGACGAATCCGATCAGCTCATTGCGCAGATAACCACGCGCTGCCGCACTTAACTTGCCCAGCTTGCGCCCGTCGATCTCAACCTCTCCGCTGTCGGGTTTGTCCAGCCCCGCCAGCGAATGCAAAAGCGTACTTTTGCCACAACCGGACGAGCCGATGATCGCGGTCTGATCGCCAGCGTCGATACGCAGATCGATGTCGCGCAAGACCTCGATGCGTTGATCGCCCTGGCGATAGACCTTGCCCAGTCCTCGCGCCTCAAGCACTGCAGTCGACTCATTCATAGGCCAGCGCCTCTGCCGGTTCAGTGCGCGCTGCGCGCCATGCCGGATAAAGCGTCGCAAGCAGTGTCAACACCAGCGCAAGCGTTGCGACCCGCCAGACATCGGTGTAGTCAAGCTCCGACGGCAGCGAGCTGATGTAGTAGACGCTCGGGTCCAGGAACTGGGTCTGGAACAACCGCTCGATTGCCGGCACCAGGGTCTCGACATTCAGCGCCAGTAGTATTCCGCCAATAACCCCGAGCACGGTGCCGACCAACCCGATCAGCGCGCCCTGAATCAGAAAGATCAGCATGATCGACGACGGCGAGGCGCCAATCGTACGCAAAATCGCTATCGCCGATTGTTTATCTGTGACCACCATAACCAGGGTGCTGACAATATTGAATGCGGCCACCGCAACGATCAGCGCCAGAATCACGAACATCACAGTTTTTTCGGTTCTCACCGCGCGAAAGAAATTCGCGTGGCGGTGGGTCCAGTCGCTGACCCAGTACTCTTCACCCACCTCACGGGCCAGATCGCTGGCGATCTTGCGCGCGGCAAACATGTCAGTCAGCCGCAGGCGAACGCCGCTGTAGCCCTTGTTTAAACGCAGCAGCACCGAGGCGTCGTCCGCATGCAGCAGGGCGAAATTTCGATCGTACTCAAACATGCCGATCTCAAAGATGCCGACCACCGTAAAGCGCTTCATTCGCGGTAACACACCAACCGGTGTCACGCTCGCCTCGGGCGTGATGATCGTGACTTTGTCGCCGACTGCTGCACCGAGAAACCTGGCCAGCGCGTTGCCAAGCACAATCTCGAATTTTCCCGGCTGCAGGTCAGTCAGATCACCAGCGACCATTTTCTCGTCGATGTCCGATACCTGAGGCTCGCTGTCGGGCAGTACCCCCCGTACCACCGTGCCAGTGACCTGCTTGCCCTTGACCACCATCACCTGGCCTTCGACGTAGGGCGCAGCCCCTTCGACGCCAGGGTGTGCGATCGCCGTGTCGGCGAGAATCTTCCACTCCTGCATCGGTTTTTCGTACAGCGTGATCGTGGCGTGTGACGCGGCGCCGAGGATCCTTGTGCGCAGCTCTTTCTCGAAGCCGTTCATCACCGCCATGACCGTAATCAGCGCCATCACACCCAGCGCAATACCGAGGATCGAGATCAGCGAAATGAATGAGATAAAATGATTGCGCCGGCGTGCCCGCGTGTAGCGCAGGCCGACAAAGAGTTCGAAGGGTTGCAACATGGAGATCGAAGCGCTACGTGTGACGACAAGCGACGTGCGCTCGTGCAATTGAGAATAACCCTAGCCTAGCATAGCCCCTCGGCATACGAGTGCAGACGTGACTACTGCTGTTCATTTTTCATTTCAGTAATGCACTGATCACACCTGCTTGCAGGCGGCCGGCACTGCGGCCAGCGATTGGCGCCTGTGCTAATCTTTCGACATTCCACGACTGCGGCAGACAATGAAGCTTCTGGTCTTTCAACACATCGATTGCGAGCACCCCGGACAGTTGCGCCAGCATCTGCAAGACGATGGTATCGACTGGACCGCTGTCGAACTGGATGCCGGCGAGCCGATCCCCGATCTGAATGACTTCGATGTGCTGTGGGTGATGGGCGGTCCGATGGACGTCTGGGACACCAAAGACCATCCGTGGCTGATCGCCGAGAAGGCGGCCATCTCGCATTGGGTGCGCGAACTCAAACGCCCCTACCTCGGTCTCTGCCTCGGACACCAATTGCTGGCCGATGCGCTGGACGGCAAATGCGGCCCGATGCCAAAACCGGAAATCGGTGTGCTCGACATCGAGCTCACTGCCGCCGCGGCGCACGATCCCGTGTTTAGCACACTGCCCAAACGGCAGGCGGCACTGCAATGGCATTCAGTTCAGGTCACTCAGGCACCTGCGGATTCCACCGTGCTCGCGCGCTCAGACGTGTGCGAAGTCCAGGCGATGCGCGTCGGAGACTCCGCCTGGTCAATGCAATACCACGTCGAGGTCGAGCCGGACACCGTGGCCAACTGGGCACAGGTACCGGCTTACCGCGATGCGCTGGTGGCAACCCTGGGTGAGGCGGCCCTTGCCCCGCTTGCGCAGGCAGCGACCGACAATCTCACCGACTTCATGTCAAATTCCCAGAAGCTCTATCGCGGGTTTATGAACGAGGCAAAACGCCACATTGGCTGACGATCACGTCCAGACCATTGTCATCGGTGCCGGTGTCGTCGGTCTCGCCTGTGCAGCGGCGCTGGCGCGTTCCGGTCGACAGGTGCTGGTGCTGGAGCGCGAGGCGGCCATTGGTCAGGGCGTGAGCTCACGCAACTCCGAGGTCATCCACGCCGGTATCTACTATCCCCCCGGCAGCCTGCGCGCCAGCGTTTGCGTGGCGGGTCGGAAGATGCTGTATCGTTACTGCCAGCAGCGTGCAATCGACGCGCACGCAATCGGCAAGCTGATCGTCGCCACCAGTGACGACGAAATTGCCACGCTCCAGTCACTACTGGCACGGGCGCAACGCAACGGTGTCGACGATCTCGAATGGCTCGACGCAGCCCAGGCTCAGAAGATGGAACCGGCCCTATCCTGCGTTGCCGCCCTGCATTCTCCGTCGACCGGCATCATCGACAGCCACCAGTTGATGGTCAGCCTGCAGGGCGATATTGAAAACGCTGGCGGTCTGATCGTGCCACTAGCACCCGTGACCGGGATCGATTGCAGCGGCGACCGCCTCCACATAAGCACCGGCGGTGACGGCGCGATGACATTGAGCTGCGACGAACTGATCAACTGCGCCGGGCTGGCGGCGGTCGAGCTCGCCCGCGCGATGATCGGACTGCCGGCAGACAAGCTGCCACAAGCACGTTTTGCACGTGGCAACTATTTTCGCCTACAGGGCGCAGCCCCCTTCAGCCGGCTGATCTATCCGGCGCCGGTTACCGGTGGACTCGGGGTGCACCTGACCCTGGACCTCGGACGCCAGGCGCGATTCGGGCCCGATGTCGAGTTTTTGCCGGACACTGACAGCAGCGCGCTCACCTATGCTGTCGACCCGGCACGCGCAGACAGCTTTTACGCCGCCATTCGCCGCTACTGGCCCGACCTTCAGAACGATGCCTTACTGCCGGATTACGCCGGCATTCGGCCGAAAATCCATCGCCCCAAAGGCGAGCCGATCGACTTTGAAATTGCCGGCGAAGCCGAACACGGTGTGACAGGTCTGGTTAATCTCTTCGGCATCGAGTCGCCCGGTCTCACCTCGTCGCTGGCGATCGCCGATTTGGTTTGCGACGCGCTGGATGACCCCGCTGCCCTGTCGCCCTCACTTTCCCATACCGCGAGGTAAGCGCGTGCCCATTCCCTTCAATCCGCTGGTCGCGGGACTGCCATCGACCACCCCGTTTGTCGGCCCGGAAGCCATCGAGCGCAAGCGTGGCAAGACCTTCCGCGCCCGCATTGGCGCCAACGAAAGCGCCTTCGGGATCTCGCCCCGCGCACTTGAGGCGATGCGCGACTCAGTTGCTCAAAGCTCCTGGTACGCCGATCCCGAGAGCCACGATTTACGCGCGGCGCTGGCTGCCCGGCACGGTGTCGAAATGGATGAGATTTGCGTCGATGCCGGCGTCGACACGCTGCTGGGACTCACCGTGCGCATGCTGATGGCACCCGGCGAAAACGTCGTCACGTCACTTGGCGCCTATCCGACATTCAACTACCACGTGGCCGGCTTTGGCGGCACGCTGGTAACCGTTCCCTACAATGGTTTTCACGAGGACCCACAGGCCCTGCTGGATGCCGCCAGGCAACACAGGGCGCCACTGCTGTACCTGTCGAACCCTGACAACCCGATGGGCACGTGGCACAGCCGTGACACGATCGCGCAGATGATCGATGAACTGCCCGACAGCAGCGTACTGGCACTGGACGAAGCCTATATCGAATTCGCCGATACCGACATCGCCCCGGCAATCGATACCTCCAATCCGCAGGTCATTCGCCTGCGCACGTTTTCCAAAGCCTATGGAATGGCGGGTCAGCGGGTCGGTTACGCCATCGCGCATCGTGACCTGATCACCGGATTTAACAAGATCCGCAACCATTTTGGCCTCAATCGTGTCGCACAGATCGGCGCGCTGGAATCGCTGCACGACAGACACTTTCTGGATCAGGTAAACGTCGCGGTCAGGGCGGCACGGCAACGTGTCATGGACCTGGCCAAGTCGTGCGATCTCTACGCCGAACCCTCCTACACGAATTTTGTTGCACTCGATCTGGAAAACACCGAGCGGGCAACTGGCATGATCGCAAGCCTGGCTGAACGAGATATCTTCATGCGCATGCCAGGTGCGGCACCACTAAACCGCTGCATACGCGTTGGACTGGGCAGCGACCAGGAGTTTGATCTTTTCGCCGAGGAATTTACCCGGCTTTTGCGCACTGGCTAAATCGGCTTACACATCCTGGCAGCGCCTGACTATCTTCTATAGTTGTATTTGGTTTATTCGGTTTTTCGCTCTTGATCAACATGACCCCTGTCACTCAACCCCGCGGCAGCCTGATGCCATTTCAATGGATCCGGCTAGCCGTGGCCCTTTGGATACTAGTCGCCGGTAGCGTTGTGCAGGCGCAAACCTGTGTCGATCACGATGGCGATGGCTGGGGCTGGAACGGCGTCGCGTCCTGTTTGATCGACCCGTCGGCAAGCCCGGGTGCCGGCACCAACAGCTGCGTCGATGAAGATGGTGATGGCTATGGCTGGGACGGCACCAGTAGCTGCATTGTTGGCGCAACAGATCGACAGACAGACGCGAACTGCATCGACACGGATGGAGACGGCTATGGCTGGAATGGCGTGGCAAGCTGCGTCGTTGGCAGCGCACCGTCCGGCCAGCCGGCCACAAACGGCATCGGCAACGCAAGTTGCGTCGATGATGACGGCGATGGTTGGGGATGGAACGGCAGCGCTTCCTGCCTGGTGTCCGCTGGCACGGGATCGAACGGAGGCAGCCAAAACAACGGCATGCATTGCGTCGACGACGATGGCGATGGATGGGGATGGGATGGCAGCAGTAGCTGTGTGGCGAATCCGGCGAGAATAGACAGCGCCGCCGCAATCACCGATCTGGTATTGGTGACTGGCCAATCCAATGCGCTGGGCGCTGGCACCACGTTCGATCCGTCACTCGATAGCGGCCACAGTCAGGTCTATGCCTTTACCGAATCCGGCTGGCAGGTCGCCAGCCTGCGCCAGATATGGGATCTGGGCTGGAATCCACGCACCAACCCGGATACCGATCCGCACAACAATTTTGCCCTGCACTACGGTGTGCGGCTGGTCCAGCGCGACCCGTCACGCGTGGTCGGCTTCGTGTTGGCCACAGCTCCCGGCCAGCCAATCTCGCATTGGTCGTACAATGGCAGCTTCTACCATTCCATCCGCACCAAAGTCGTCAGCGCGATCAATCAGCTACCACACAAGGCCCA
Organism: uncultured Granulosicoccaceae bacterium; assembly: GCA_964646405.1. GTDB lineage: Bacteria > Pseudomonadota > Gammaproteobacteria > Granulosicoccales > Granulosicoccaceae > CAKZSB01. The sequence continues at coordinate 6,808 of CAZYDV010000214.1, forward strand.
GCTCGACGGCATCCTCTTTCACCAAGGGGAGAGCGACGGTGGCGATTCAGGTGCCTATGGCCAGGCCCTGCGCAGCCTGATTCACAACCTGCGTTCTGAGCCCTGGTTCGATTCCGGCAAACCGTTTATCTGCGGCGAGACCGCGCGCCTGCCCGTCAACAACCAACTCAATTCACTCAACCGCGACAGCGACCCCTACACCAGCTGCGTACCGGCAACCGATCTGCCCGTGCATCTGGATCAACAGCACTTCACCGCCGAAGCGCTGCGCACGCTGGGCATGCGCTATGCCGATCGCTACCTGTCGATCATCGATTAGCAGCGCCACGCTCAGCGGACAAGTCCACCCTGAATATGCTATGTTCGCGGGCTTTTTAACGGTCGTTCTTCGATAGATGACTCTACCTCAGGTACTCGCCACACCAGCCAAGTCGCGCAACAAGTGGGGCCAGCTCTACGGCAGCAGTGCAGCGCTCGCGATCGCCGAACTGACGACGCGACGCGACGGCATCACGGTCGTGGTGACGTCATCGATGGCCGAGACCTACCGGGTTGAAGATGCGCTGCGCTTTTTTCTCGCCGACAGCGTACCGATCCTGGCCTTTCCAGACTGGGAAACCCTGCCCTACGATCTGTTCTCACCGCACCAGGAGATCATCTCTCAACGTTTAAAAACGCTATACCAGTTGCCCTCGCTGGATCGCGGTGTATTGGTGCTGCCGGTCTCGACCCTGATGCAGAAACTTTGTGACCCGGAGTATCTGCACCGGCACGCGCTGTTGATTCGGGCAGGCGACGAGCTGCCAATTGAGGATTTTCGCGAACGACTGACCCATGCCGGTTATCGCAATGTCAGCGAGGTGACCGAACATGGCGAATTTGCCGTACGCGGCTCGCTGCTCGATCTGTTCCCGATGGCAAGTGATTCGCCATTTCGCATCGACTACTTCGACAACGAAATCGAAAACATCTTCACGTTCAATCCGGACGATCAAATCGCCCACAGCGAAAACCGCATCGACAGCGTCGAACTGCTGCCGGCACGCGAGTTCCCAATGGACGACGAGGCAATCAAACGATTTCGCCAGAGCTTTCGGCAGCATTTTGACAACAGCCGCGAGAGCCCGATCTATCGCGACGTCAGCAATGGCGTAGCACCATCCGGCATCGAGTACTACATGCCGCTGTTTCTGACCGGCATGGCAACGATTTTCGACTATCTGCCAGCAGACACCGGCATGGTGCTGTATGGCGATTGCAAAGGTTCGATGGAACAGTTTTTTGAGCAGACACAGGAGCGTTACGAGCAGCGTCGCCACGACGTCGAACGCCCGGTGCTGCCGCCGGAACAACTTTTCACCAATGCGGCCGAGACACTTGCCGCCGTTGGCAAGCTGCCCACGATTCACTTGCAGCACCCGGAGTTGCCGGAAACCCGCAGTCACTACAATTTCAAAACGCTCGGCCCGGGCAAATACCCGCTCACACCGCGACTCGAACGACCCATGGGCCTGCTGCTCGATCATCTGGCCGAGCGCGACACGCGCGTGCTGTTCGTCGCCGAATCGCCGGGCAGACGCGAATCCTTCCACGAAAACCTGACCGGCAGCCGGCTCAATGTCACCACCGTCGACAGCTGGAATGCGTTTTTAAAGTCTGATCGCCAGTACTGCATCTGCACCGCCCCGCTGGAGGAGGGCCTGGATATCGTCGATGGCTCCATCAGTATCATCTGCGAGACCCAGCTCACCGGCAACCAGGCCGGTGGGGCTCGGCGCCAGCGACGTCGAACCCGCGACAGCGACGCGATCATCGCCAATCTGTCTGATCTGCGCATTGGCGCTCCGGTGGTGCACATCGATCACGGCGTCGGCCGGTACCTCGGGCTGGTGTCACTGGACGTCGGCGACTCAAACAACGAATACCTGGCGCTGGAATACGCAAAGGAAGACAAGCTCTACGTGCCGGTCTCGTCGCTGCACCTGATCAGCCGCTACACCGGCGCCTCGGAAGAGACCGCGCCGCTGCACAGACTGGGTGGCGAGCAATGGCAGAAAGTCAAGAAAAGAGCGGCGCAAAAGGCGCACGACGTGGCTGCCGAGCTACTCGACATTCACGCCAGACGCGCGGCGCGCAAGGGCTTCGCATTTCCATCGCAGGCCAGTAACTATCCCGTCTTTGCCGAGACGTTCGCCTTCGAGGAGACACCCGACCAGGCCCGGGCGATCGAAGAGGTGGTGGAAAACATGCGCTCGGAACAACCCATGGATCGAGTGGTCTGTGGCGACGTTGGCTTCGGTAAGACTGAAGTCGCGATGCGTGCGGCATTTGTTGCGATCGATGCCGGCAAACAGGTAGCGGTGCTGGTGCCCACCACCTTGCTGGCTCACCAGCATCACAAGAACTTCATGGATCGCTTTGCCGACTGGCCGGTGCAGATCGAGGCATTGTCGAGATTTCGTGGCGCCAAAGAACAGGATCGCGTGATCAAAGCGCTCGAGAGCGGTCATGTGGACATCGTGATCGGCACCCACAAACTGCTGCAAAAAGGGGTCAAATTCAAGAATCTCGGGCTCGTCATCATCGATGAGGAACATCGTTTCGGGGTGCGCCACAAAGAACACATGAAGGCGCTGCGCTCCGAGGTAGACATTCTGACTTTAACCGCCACGCCCATCCCGCGGACCCTCAATATGGGCCTGGCCGGCCTGCGCGATCTGTCCATCATCGCCACCCCGCCGCCCAATCGCCATCCGATCAAGACGTTCGTCGGCGAATGGTCCGACACTCAGATAAAAGAGGCTATTCAGCGCGAACTGGCCCGCGGTGGCCAGGTGTACTTTCTGCACAACGAAGTCAAATCGATAGAGAAAATCGCCCGCCAGATCAGCGAGATCGTGCCGGAGGCTACGGTGCGCCATGCCCACGGGCAGATGCGCGAGAACGAGCTCGAACCGATCATGCTCGATTTCTACCATCAGCGATTCAACGTGCTGGTGTGCACCACCATTGTCGAGAGCGGCATCGATGTGCCGACCGCCAACACCATTATCATCAATCGCGCCGACAAACTCGGACTTGCTCAATTGCATCAGTTGCGCGGACGCGTGGGCCGATCCCATCATCGCGCCTACGCCTACCTCGTCACGCCACCGCCAAAACTCATCACCGCCGATGCCGAAAAGCGACTCTCGGCGATCGAGTCAATCGAGGATCTGGGTGTCGGTTTTACACTCGCCACTCACGATCTGGAGATACGTGGCGCCGGAGAGCTGCTCGGTGACGAGCAAAGCGGACAGATACAGGAAATCGGTTTCACGCTGTACACCCAATTACTCGAGCGCGCCGTCGATGCGCTGAAATCGGGCCGCATTCCCGACATCGATGCACCGCTGGCGCAGGCGACCGAAGTCGAGCTGGGTATGCCGGCGATTCTGCCATCCGACTATGTCGATGACGTGCACACCCGGTTGATTCTGTACAAACGCATCGCCAACGCGCGCAGCCTCGAGGAACTCGATCAGTTGCGCGTCGAGCTGATCAACCGCTTTGGTCTGCTGCCGGACCCGGCCAAACATTTGTTCGAAACCACTGCCTGCAAGTTGCGCTGCGAGGTGCTGGGGATCACACGGCTGGAATCCAGCGCCGCCGGCGGTCGCGCTGTGTTTACCGACGAGCCCAACATCGATCCCACCGTATTGATTAAGCTGATCCAGCAGGCACCGAACGAATTTCGTTTCGATGGTAAAAATACGCTAAGGTTCAGCGCTGAGCTCGAAGACCCGGAGCAGCGGCTCGACTACGTCGAAAATCTGCTGGAAAAATTCAGTTTGAAAGAGGCTGCCTGATTCACCATGAGACTGATGCACCTGCTGCTGTGCGGGCTGTTGTTGTTAACTGCCCGCTCCGCAATTGCCGTTAACTACGACGTCGAACTGATCATTTTCGAGCACGCT
>CAZYDV010000215.1:0-10713 GCA_964646405.1 uncultured Granulosicoccaceae bacterium
ACGTCGATTGCGATTGATACGCCATTCGACTCGGATTGCCTTCGTTTATCGGGTCGAGTGGAAAGATTGGTCGGCGCACGTTTTCAAACACCAGTTCATCGTAGTTCGATGTGCAGACACCGCGGCCGGCACATTCAATGATGGCTTTGGCGATCGGTTTGAATCCAACGCGGTAGTGGATTCGACTTTTCAACATCAGGTACTTTCGCTGCAAGGGTTCCATGCCGAGTGCTCTGAAGCATTCGGGATCGAATGGTTCGATATGGCGCGATACGATGGCGATATCGATACCACCGACAGACAATACGGCGGCATGGCCCATGTTCAGGGTCAACCCGCGAGACATGGCAACGCGGGCTTTGAATTTGCCGTTAAATAACAGCTTGACCTCGCCGGTCAGTGTCAAGGGGGCAGACTGCTGGGCAAGTGCTGGCATCGGGAGCTTGCCGCCCAGTTCGACGGTAACGGTTGCACCGACACCGGCTTCAATCATCTGTGCCACGACCGCCGGATCATAAAAACCGAACACTGCCACGTCATCAAGTTTCGCATCGATCACCGCGGCCAGTACTTCGGTGGTATCCATGGTGCCACCTGAGGCGGTATTGTCGTAGTGATCGAGGATAATGACAGGCCCACCGCCGGGTGCGTCACCGGCCTTCTGCGCAAGTTGTAGTGACGCTGCCAGGGCGGTTGGCTGGTAGATGAACTCATCGCGTGCGTGCCAGGCGAAGTCGAGCAATTCGTCCACACACGATTGCGCCTGTGAGGTGTCCCTGTCGGTGGTGATCACGGCTGATAAACCTGCGTGGTGGATATCGGCGTGCGGAAAACCTGTAAAAACGCTGGCAAGCAGACACGATGATTGTTCCAGTTCAATGGCACGCTGTTGTAACTGTTTGTTGGGGTAGTCGTCTGTGCCCTGACGCATCACGTGCGGCAACATCGGTGCGCTGGCCCAACGAGTCACAGGCTTACAGCGGCCTGCGAGCATATCGAAAAACACCTTCGCTGCACGCTCTGCTGTCTGATCCATATCGATGTGCGGGTAGGTCTGATAGCCGGCCAGCACATCGCAGTGATTGACCATGTCGTCAGTAACGTTGGCATGCATATCGAGCGTAATCGCAATAGGTAAAGTCGGATTGCGCGCCTTGATCCGACGCAGCAATTCTCCCTCGCCATCGTCGAATTCGCGCGTTGCCATCGCACCGTGCAGCGCCAGCAGCAAACCGTCAACCCCCGAGGCAGTCTCCAGAATGGCATCGCAAATGTACTCGAATGCATCGTTTTCCACTCTGCCACTGGGCGGTGCTGCCGCCGCGATACCGTGCTCGATCGTGGCACCGTGTTGTTGTGCAACCTTGATGAAACCGCCCAGACACGACGCCGTGTCGCGATAGGTCTCAAGCGCCGCGTTAGCTGTGAGTGGCGCCGCATTGCCGCTGGAGAACCTCTGCAGATCTGTGATCACGGGTGAAAACGTATTGGTCTCGTGGCTCATCATCGCGATGCCAATTTTCATGTGTTTCACCAAAGATGTTGTGCTATACGGCAGTCTAACCCGGTATAGATTTGCGGTCACCCTGCACCAGGGATGCGGTGTGGCTTGCCATCGCTATCGGCTGTTGACAGCGGCGTGTATGTCGCGATGGCGCCTATCCAGTTCCTGCAGGATCTCCTGCACATGCGCTGCATACCAGTACATTTGCATTGTGCTGAACTCGCTGCAAGCTCTCTCAAGCAAGATTTGCCCGCGATCCGTGTCACTTCTGTTGCTGAGAAACACACCTTCTTTCTGATCGATCAATGCGAGTTCGCGTCGTGACTGCCGATGGTTGGCAGAGTCGCGGGCGCGATCGAAACATTGCTTTGGGTCGTAGCGGGAAAAGGGGCCTGGCGGTATTTCGGCCAGCGCACAGTAGATGACGGCTTCGCCAATGCGTTCACCCTTACGCATCCGTCGCAGTACTTTGGCAGCATTATCTCTGGCAGCCTGATATCGGCCCTGACTGACGAGAATTTCTACCGACCAGCTTTGGTGAAGAGAAACCCAGATGGCCTGATCGTTGGTTTCGAACCAATGCATTGCCATGGTCAGATCATTGGCACCGGATTCATCACCTAGTTGCCATTTCGCGTAGCCACCCAATGCGGTGCCCAGAGCCAGCATATAACGGCTTCCGATCCGGTGGCCCAGTTCAAGTGTTTCGTTAACCGCTTCAAGGGTAGATTTCCATTGGCCCTGCCATAGGAAAACACCACATTTCATGGTGGCGAGAGAAGCCTGAATCTGATGGATGCCCTCGTTAGTCAGTGCCGCCGCCTCGTTGAGGCAGACTAGTGCTGCGTCGAAAAAGCCCTGGTCACCCAGCAACATCGATTTACAACCCAGAGAATAAGCGTAGGCAAATCTCAGTCTGGGCTTGTGACAGAAGGGGCGCTGTAAGGAAATTGCGTCATTTAGTGCTTGAATGGCTCGCGGGTAGTCGGCCCCGAGCAGGCAGGTTTGGCCCCAGGTTGCCAGAACCTGGACTCGCAACGGTTCGTTGTCGATACGCTTCGTGGCTTCTAATGCCCTCTGACTGTGATACATGGCATGCGTGGCTTCGCCTAACACAAAATTGTGGTACGCGAGTGAGTACTCTGCCAGTACGATGTTCATTGCGTCATCACGCTCGACCGCGAGTGCCGATGCGCGCTCGAAAATCGGTCGTTGCTCGCGTTGCGCATCGTAGAGGGATGCCATGATGAGTCGTTGCGATAAGGCCATCCAACGCTCGTAGATGTCTTCGGTAAAAGGCAGCTGGTCAAGTGCGACTAGCGTTGCGTGATATTGGCTGCGCGCGCGATCCAGTGCAGCCGTTGCGAAGGCTCTGTCACCGGCAGTCTCTGCATAACTGGCCGCCTTTTCATAGTGGGTTGTTTGGCAAAAATGATAGGCGAGGGACTCAACGGCGCCTTCTTTTCCATGTTATACGTATTTTTTTTCCAGCGTATTGGCAACGCGTTGGTGTAGCTCGCGCCGTTCGTAAAGTCCAACTGATTCGAAAACGACTTCGTGGGTGATGCCATGTTTGAATCGAACAGTGCCAGGTGATTCACCAGGGAAAAGAAAATCCAGTTGTCGCAATGCCTCGAGGTCTGTCGAGATTTCTCTGCGTACAGCGATCTCTTCGAGCAGTTCTATCGGTACAACCAGCCCGATGACTGCAGCGATGCGCAACAGTTCTCTCTGGCTGTCAGACAGCCTTTGCGCACGGGATGCGATTAGCATGCGCAGCGAGCTGGAGACGCCATCACTGTGCAGTGACGCGTGGCAGAGCTCCTCGAGAAACAACGGATTGCCGCCCGAGGCATCCCGGATCTCTGTCACTACAAACGGTTCAGCCGCCGGCATCAGTTGTCGAAAGACTCGCTCCGACTGCCCCTCATCCAGTGGCGTGAGTCTCAAATGCAGCAGTGTCCCGCTGGCGTCGAACTCTACCGTCTCCCGCGACGAGCACAAGAACATGATCGGGCAATCAGTCAGCTGCGAGGCGGCTCCGAATATTCGACGCGTCAGCTCATCGCTCCACTGCAAGTCATCGATGAACACAATCAGTGGTCGTGCGTGGGCAAGACACTGAAACAGCGACACAATGATCTGCTCGATCTCATCATTCAACGGGTGTCTTTCACCCGCTGGTTCTAACAACGCCGATAAGGTGGGAACCGCGTGTTGCAGTTCGGGTGCGATCTTCGCGATGCGAATAGCAATTTGCCTGTCAATCGTTACCGGCGTCGCTGGCGAGTTGTCGGCGTTTGTGCGCGGCAGCAGCAGGCCTCGAAGCATCTGCAGGACTGGTTGCAAAGGTTCCGCGCTGAGGTAGGACTCGCAATAACCTCTAAGGACTGTCGCATTGTCAGTCTCAGCCAGGAACTCTTCCGCCAGGCGTGTTTTTCCCATGCCCGGTGGGGCAACGATGGCGATCGATTGCATCTCGCCCTGACTGGTAGATTGGTATCTGCCTCTGAGTTCATTGAGCTCGCGCTCACGCCCGAGCATGGGTGACAGGCCTCTGAGTCTTCGCGCTTCAAAGCGATTAACCACGTTGGAATAGCCAAGTATCGGGTAGACCGGGATCGCGGTAGGAGAGCCTTTTAACTCCAGCAGGCGCCTGTTGGCAACTTCAAAAAAATGGCGATCAGTACCCAGAGTCTCTTCGGTAACCAGTATTTCGTTGGCGTTTGCCTGATCGGATAAATGGGCGGCGTAATTGGCGGCGTCGCCCACAAGCAGATAGCGGCCCAGTACATCATCACCCTCCACCAGCAGCACCAGACCGGAGTGAATACCAGAGTGCATGGTCAATTCTACCGGACTAGACTTGTGGCCGAATGTCAGGCTGCGGACCGCCTCATGTAATTCCAGTGCGGCAGCGGCTGCGCGGCGTCCATCATCTTCTCTCCCTTCGAGACTGAAAACGGCCAGTACACCGTCCCCCCGTATCTGACATACGGTGCCACCGTGTTTGGGAATGATTCGCTTTATAGAATCGGTTAGCTGTTGCCATAGCTCAACGTACAACTCGGCCTCTGCGTATCGCGCAAGTTGTGTCGAGTTAGTGAGGTCTGAAAACAATACCGTCAGGCGCTGCCTGAAACCTCTGCCCGAAACCGATGCGACAGATTCCACTGCTTCGGGCATTTATCTAATCCTTAATGAGCAATATGGGTTGATCGATGAGAGCCTGCTGAACAGTTTGGCTGAATCAAACCTGGAGGGCCGTGTGCGCGTGGCAGAATCGACAAGGTGCGGCGAATTGCCGGTCAGGCGCTGATGGCCATAATCTGGCTGTAGTTGCGCCATTGAATGGTTGTTCGGCAGGTGTGAATGGGTGCAATGCTGAAGTAACCCGTAGGCAGATAGTGGTGCTCAGCCTTCGAGTCATTGTAGTACGATCCGGCACAGAATTCGAAATCGACACTAGTTTGATCGCTGATCCTCACGCCGGTCGCCGCCAGCAACGGCAATGCACTTGTCTGCCTGAGGCGACCATGTGCTCGCCTCAGGTCTGACACGATCGCCGGCAGTGCCCATGAAACATCATTGCCAGCGCTTGCTTATCATATCAAGACACCGACGAAAGGGGACATGAGAGTGCCGGTGCGTTCTTTCGTGCCTATGCCGCTTTTGTGGATTGGGAGCCGGTAGCGGAACTGGAATCGTGCGTTTGCCGATTGTTGTCGGCGCTGATGCTGGCACGGGTCGATGGCAAATCGCCCGTCGAGTACCTGAGTGACCCTCAGCGCGATACCGTTCAAACACCGCGTGAAAAATTGGCTGAGCTGCCTACCGTCATCTGCGCAAAGCTGGAGCAATCAAAGGTATGACAACCATCGAATCGGTCGCTGCACGACGAGCTTGGGATACAAGCGGTCTGCCGACAGAGGAAGTTGATGTCAGGCTCAACAACGGCAAACTCCACCGCCCCATCGCGCCCGCTGGTGACCGCGCGGTCAGCGCTAAGCGATTGATCTGTGCGATGGCGACTCGGCTACCGGTAGAAAAGTGTGGCATGACCATTCCATAAGACGTATGCAAACGGGTTTCGTGACAAACTCACCCTGTGAGGCGTAAAAACCGACCGGCCCAGGTCCTGCATCATTTGCTCTGTGGTCAATTCATCGGGGATGAAGAGCGTGCAAACTCATTTGATTTCGCTGGTACTGTTGTCTGCGTTCGTGCTCGCTGGTTGTGGCAGCTCATCCACCTCGACAAATTCTGAAATCGAGGATAGCGCGCCCGGCGACAGTAACGGCGATGGCAGCGGCGACGGTCTCAATCCGGAACCGAATAGCCAGGAACCGAATGCCCCGGACCCAAATGATCTGGACCCGCAAGACAACAATGTACCCGACACTAGCAGTGAGTTTTTGCGCACGCCGGATCGTGCGATCGCTATCGTTCAGTCGCTGGCGGACTTTCGCGCACGCGCTCGTGACGACGAGCACGGTGGATTTTACAGTTATCTGACGCAGAGTGGTGCGCTGGGCCGAACCCGCCCGGCAAACGAAAATTCAGGCTGGCAAGCGGACAATAAATCGTTTGTGACGCAGACGCGCGATGTCTACACGTTCAGCCGTGCCTTTATGCTAACCGGCAATCGTCAGTATCTGGATCACGCCAGACACGCGTTCGACTTTCTGGTCACCCACGGCAGGGACCCGATTAATGGTGGCTGGCTGTTTGTCTCCAACAGACAGGGAAATCCTGCGGACTGTCCGGACTGTGGTGCATTCTGGAGCCCGAATCGATTCAAGTGGTCCTTTGTTCAGCACTACATACCTCTCGGGCCAGGCGTTCTGTGCGAGGCTTCGCGAGGCATCGACAGTTGCAGCGTATTCGAATCAGTGCAGAATACCTTGAACAGCAGGATGTGGGATGCGAGCAATCTGGGCTACTATGATGTGGCTGATGCGGACTTTTCCAATCCTGCAGATAAGAGCTTTGCGTCAATCGTCGATGCATTGAACACGCATGTATTCCAGTCTTATCTGCTGCAGCCCTCATCTGACACTGGCAGCAGAATGCGGGATCTGGCTGATATCACCGTCAGCCGATTTGTCGGTGCGATGAATCGATCAGAGGTCAGATTCGGTTTTCCCGATACATATACCGCCAGCTGGCAACTGATTCCCGAGCAGACCAGTGGACAGGTAGGGCATTTGCTCAAGGCCGGCTGGCAACTCGCACGCGCCTACCTCAATACCCACGATGACAGTTATCGACAGGCTGCCGGCCGGTTGCTCGATGAGACGCTGGATAATGGCGGCTGGGACGATACGGCGGGCGTGCCCTACACGTCGTTTGACTGGTCGACAGGTGAAATTACAACCACTGAAGCAGAATACTGGCCGATAGAACAGGCAGTCACAGCAGGCCTCAGCAATTGGTACATCAACGATGACGAAATTCTGCGCGCGCGATACCTGACCATGGCTGATCGATCACTGCAGTTTTTCAGCAATCACGTGATCGATGCGAGTAGTGGTGGAACGTTTATGTTGAACGCGCCATCGGGGAATGTTCTAACTTCTGACAAGGGCAACTCTTACAAGGCGGAGTTTCACTCGACCGAATTGTTCTATACCGTCTACCTGTACGGCAATCTGATGTTGCAGCGACGACCCGTCACGCTGTACTACAGCATCGACGCTGAAGACTCGCCGCGAACGCTGCAGTTCAATCCGCTGGAGATTGATAACGCCAGTCTGTCGATACTGGCAGCCGAGCTCGATGGCCAGCCGCTGCAGGGCTTTTTGGCTGCGGCGAGATCAGTGACGTTCGAAGGCGGGCAGGGTGGTCTGCTGAAACTGACCTTTGGCCCGAGCGACCTGGCAGCGAGCTTGCAAAAGTAGCCAATGTCAGGTGAGCAACCGCAAGGGCCATAAGCGCCAGGCGCATGTACCAATGAACGAACGATGAAATTCTCAAACGTCGATTTAAACACCAGGCATTGAAACCTGTGTGACTGATCGCACGCCGCGGCACGTTAAAACTATTGTTTCGACCGCTCCCGCAGGTGCAGATAAATTTCAGTGAAATCACTATCCGGTCGCGCCACCTCAAGCTCATCCCAAATGCCATCCACCAGATTGGTGACCCGGTCCGGCGTGCCGGCAGTGGCAACGCTTTGATTAAACAGCCGCACATCCTTGCGCATCAGGCGAGTGCGAAATCCAGCGTCAAAGGTGCCGGGCAGCACCCGGTTTTTAAATTTATCGCTGGTGGCGGTGTTCTGCCCGGTCGAGACATTCAGCACGTCGAGCATGATTTTCATATCCAGCCCCTGCGATTCGCCAAACAGAATCGCCTCACTGGTCGCCGCCATTGCTGTGGCGGATAGAAAGTTGTTGAGAAGTTTCATCGCCTGGCCCTGACCGGCATTGTCGCCGACGTGAAATACGTTGCCGGACATCGAATCAATGACCTTGCGGTTTGCCTGCAGCACCGCTTCCGGGCCACCCCAGATCACCGTGATGGTGCCGGCCGCGGCGCCGGCACGTCCGCCACTGACTGGCGAGTCGATAAATTGAATATCATGCGCGGCCGCCAGTGCACCGATTGCCGTGGCCTGTTCCACGCCGGTCGTCGAAAGATCGATGACCGTATGGGCGCGGCGATTGTCGGCGCCGATGATTTGTTCCAGCACGTCTTTTGACGCATTGCCATCCGGCACACAAACGAATATCACGGCCGACCGCTGCGCAGCATCTGATACCGAATCACAGCAATGTGCACCGTCTGGCGCTCGCGCTTGCGTGCCAGCGGGATCGAATGCAAACAGGTTGGTACCGCCTTTTGCGATATTGGCCGCAATCGGGCCGCCCATGTCACCCAGGCCGATGAATCCGTAGCTCATTTGAATACCCCGCTATCAGTTGAACAGGTCGGCGAAAAAGTCCTGCATGCTGCGCCACGAGCGTTTGTCGGACGCCTCGTGGTAGACAGTGCCGAAGTCCGGGTCATTGGCATCGGGGCTGGTAAACGAATGCATCGCACCGCCATAGGCGTGTATCTGCCAGTCGGCCCCGGCAGCAGAGAGTTCGCTGGCGAGTTCCACCATCGACTCGGGCCTGGCCATAGGATCATCGTAGCCGTGGCAGACCAGGATTTTGGATTTTATGGAATTGCCGTGTGTGTTGCCGGGTGGATGAAAGAGCCCGTGGTAGCTGACCACACCGAGTACATCGGCACCGATTCGGGCAAGATCCAGCACACACAGCCCGCCAAAGCAAAAGCCGATCGCACCGCATCTTGCGCCATCCACCTGCGGTTGCTCGCGCACCGTTTGCAACGCAGCCTCAAGCCGCCCCTGCAGCAGTGGGCGATCCTCCAGCAACGGTGTCATCAGCGCAGTGTTCTCCTCCTTGCTGTTGCCGCGAACGCCCTTGCCGTACATATCCAGTGCAAAACCTGCGTAGCCAAGTGCAGCGAGATCCCGGGCCTTCTGCTCGGCAAACTCGTCGCGACCACCCCACGCATGCGCCACCATGACGGCTGGCCGCGGGTCGCTGCCAGCGCCGTCCACGGCAAGATAGCCCTCCAGCGCCACGCCATTGTGTTGATAGTCAATGGTTGTAGTTTCAATCGACATGGCTTTTCCTCCAGTGCAGCAGCGTCCGATGACTAATTTTACCAGACCATTGGACAGGCAGCGTAGGGGCCGTAAGCCTAAGCGCACGTACCATTGCCCAGGTCGTGAATGTTGAGGGATGCTTTGGTAGGTGCGCTTAGGCTTACCAACCCTACGGTCAAAATGGGGCATGTTCAAATTTCAAAATTCGGCATGCCACGCAGGTCGCTATTTCGCCGACTTCACTTGCCTGAGTAAATCGAGCCTGATCTGGCGCAACTTCTTTTCCCGGGAAAACAGGTCTTTCTTTTTCACCAAATTCAAGGTAAATGGCCGACCCGTTCTTGTCGTTGTATGGGATACCGGTAGGTCTTGTGAGTCGATCATACGATGTAAGTGCAGGCGCTCGTCTTTGGCTGCCCGTATGTCGAGTTTTCGCTGATCCTGGTGATCGAGAAAGGCTTTTAGTTGACTGCAGAATTCGCATTGACAGGTAATATTGTATGCAATCCGCCAGTCGTCGCTGTCGCGGATATGGCTGTCTGCTTCGCGCTGCAGACGATCTTCGAGAAGAGTAGAAAGTTGCTGGTGAAACCCTTTTGCTATTTTTGAATCGACTTTTTTCAATACTTGCACCAAACTGGCCGAGTCATAAAAGCGTGCGTTTTTCAGTACGAAATCCTGCACGCTCTGAACGCGCTTTGCGTCGCCGAGTTTCATCGCCGCATGGCATACAGCAGCGAGTTCGGCGCCGGTGGAGCTGTCCAGCTGACCGTCGTCCTCGTAAATCGTATTTCGCCGCAAGCGATCGTTAGCGACCTGCCGGCATTTGTCGTAGAATCGATCGAACAGCATGATCGGCACGCCAGTCATTGCCGGATCCGGGTTAGCCTTGCAATGGGAAATGAATCGCTGCAGTGCCGGCACCCAGTCAAACCATCTCCATCTATAACGATCATCGGCCATCCATTCTGTGAGGATTTCCTCCAGAAACCCCTTGCCGTACAGGCGACCGAGCTGGGTAATTGCTGGAAAAAGCTCGACTGTTAGTGCGTGCAGGCTAAAGGGCCGCAAGTGGTTGATGGCAAGTTCACGGTGTTCACACTTTGCCAACAGATTCATCATAAATGCGAGTGTGTCCGGGTCACGGTTGTGGCGGGTCAATCGATCGGGCAGATCAACACTGCTCAGCGCAGCCACATAGTCAGACGCGGGTTTGCCGGCGAGCGTGTTAGTCCAGTGCTCAAACAGGTCCTTCAGGCTAATGTCAGCGAGTACCTTGCTGTGCTTGTGGTTCGTCCAGATTACAATCGCGGCACGATGATAGGTCCGATCGAGTGTATTGCCGGCGTTCCCGGTGTAGTCCTCGTAGTAGCTGCTTGCTGGCTTTAGCTCGTGAATCGGTATACAGGCTACTGCTGGCATATCGGTCATCAACAGTGAGCCGAGTGGCAGGATTTTATTGTCACGGCCTCGCCAATCCTCAAGCCTCGCATCTCGTTCGATCAGATCGTGCAGAGTCAGGTGATCGTGGTTTTCGTCGTCTTCGTCGTCTTCGTCGTCTTCGTCATACTCGTCATCCCAGGAGTTA
>CAZYDV010000216.1:0-10686 GCA_964646405.1 uncultured Granulosicoccaceae bacterium
GAAGCCGCTGGGTCCGGACCGAGCGTTTCATCCTCGAACGCGAGGCCGGGCGCGCGCTCTTCGCCTCGATGGTCGATCCGTCGAACAGCGACCCGAGCGTCGTCGGGCGGTCGAGCAACTCGGCCAACTCCTGCGCACGGTCCGGATGCTTTTCCACCACCTTGACCTTGTAGCGCTGCTCGAGTCGCTGAGCCAGCGCAAAACCGATATTGCCGCCGCCGGCAATCATGATGTGTCGCGACGGTTGATCGAGTTTGTGAAACTGCTGCATCACCGCCACGGTGTTCTCACGCGAGGCAATGTAGAAGACAATGTCATCGGCTTGAATGACAGTTTTGGCATCGGGGATGATCGGGATGTTGTCGCGGTAGAGCGCGGCTATTCTGACTTCGGTATCTGGCAGCAGATCAAAAATTCGCTGTGGCACGCGGCCTGTCATCGGCGCGGACTCTTCGGCGATCACACCAACCAGCCGCACCCTCCCGTCAGCAAAATCGATGACTTGAAACGCGCCAGGGTGCTCAATGATGCGCTCAATGTGATCGGTGACCAGACGCTCGGGACTGATCAGTACATCGATGGGAATGTGTTTGTGCTTGAAGAGCTTGTGGCCCTTAGCCATGTACTGTTGAGAGCGAATCCGGGCAATTTTTGTCGGCGTTCGGAATAGCGAGTAAGCGACCTGGCACGCGATCATGTTGGTCTCGTCGCTGTTGGTCGCCGCGACGATCATCTCTGCGTCCTCCGCTCCGGCGAGCTCGAGAATATTGGGATGCGCAGCGTGGCCGACGACGGTGTTTAAATCCAGCCGGCTTTGCAGTTCCTGCAGACAGGTGCGATCGGTGTCGACCACGGTGACATCGTTGTTTTCCACCGCCAGATTCTGCGCAACTGTCGAGCCGACCTGGCCGGCGCCCAGCACTATGATTTTCAATTGAGGCTTCCGGTTTTCCAGATCGCGTCGTTGAAGACGGCGGGCCACTTGTGCTGAATAGCGATCCCGACACCTCGGCCAGACGATGAACGTGCTAAATCAATCAAGCGTCTTGTCCACTCTTTGCGAAGGTCAGTCCTGACGCTTTCGCCCGGCCTGTATACCCACGCTTCGCAGCTTGCGGTACAGGTGTGTCCGCTCCATACCGACCACCCGCGCAAGCTCTACGATGTTGCCGTCAACCATTTCTAGTTGACGCTGCAGGTAGAAGCGCTCAAATTCCGCGCGCGCCTCTCGAAGCGGTAGTTCAAGCGGCAGCCGCATGACATCTCCGGTCATTTCATAAGTCGTGCCTTGACCGCTGCCAACCAGGTTTTCAAGTTCCGGCAAATCGATCTCGACATTATCACCGAGTATCAATAATCGCTCCACCAGATTGGTGAGTTCCAGAATATTGCCAGGCCAGTCGAGGTTGCGCAGACGGTTCTGCGCAGCCACAGTGAAGTGGCGATACGGCAAACCACGATTTTCCACCAGTTGATCGACGTGGTAGCTCAGCAACGCCGGCACATCCTCACGATGTTCGCGCAGCGGCAGGCTCTCGACCACCGTTGCCGACAATTGCCGATACAGCGAATCGTTAAACTCACCCTGCGCGATGATCCGTTCCAGATCAGCTGATGTGGTGGCGATGATGCGGGCCGAGAAGCGCACCGCACTCGCCGATTCACGGGCGATTTCACCGCTTTGGATCGCCGTCAGAACGATCGACTGCGCGGTCAGCGGTAGTTCTTCGACGTCGATCAGACACAGCGTGCCCCCGGCGGCCGACTCCAGATAACCGGCGCTGTTCTGGTTACCCAGCAACTCACGCGATGCGTTGCCGGCCGAAATGCTGTCACAACGCAACGCGACAAAAGGCCGATCGGCGCGTTTGCTCGCTTCATGCATATGCTGCGCGATCAGCATCTTGCCGGTCGCCCGTTCCCCGGTGATCAGCACACTGCCATCGCTGCGCGTGGCCGATTTTTCAATCGCCTCGCGAATATCGAGCATGTGGCTGCTGCTGCCGATCAATTCGGGCAGCCTGGGCCGTGCGATTGCGACATCGGGCTGACCGCCTTGGGGGACAAAAGATGCCAGCGCTTTTTCGACTGTCAGCAGCAGGCGCGCCAGCGACAAGGGCTTTTCGATGAAGTCCACCGCCCCCAGGCGTGTTGCCTCCACTGCGGTTTCGACTGTAGCGTGTCCAGAGATCATCACCACTGGAAACTTCAGCTCGCCGGATTCGCGCCAGCTCTTGAGCAGGCTGACGCCGTCTTCGTCGGGCATCCAGATATCGAGCAACACCAGATCGGGCAGATGCTCGGCAATCGATTCGCGCGCCGATTGCACATCCGCCGCCACATGCACGGCGTAGCCTTCGTCTTCCAGGATCTCTTTGACCAGCTCGCGAATGTCAGGCTCGTCGTCAACGACCAGGACCAACTGCTGACTCATGCCGCATCTCCGTGCAGCGACGCGTAATTGGGTAGCACCGGAATGCACAGTGACACCAGTCCACCGCCTGCCGGGGGATTGCTGGCATGCACAGAGCCGCCGTGCTCCTCGATGATTTTCTTGACGATCGCAAGGCCGATGCCGGTGCCCTTTTTCTTGGTGGTGACGTAGGGTTCGAACAGGCGGTCGAGCAGATCCTGCGGAAAACCCGGGCCATTGTCCTGAAATCGCATTTCTATCTGCTCGCCGTTTTCGGAGTGAACCAGCGACGTGGCAATCGTGAGCCGTCGCGACTCACGAGGCACGTCTGAGGCAGCCTCAAAAGCGTTTTTGATGACATTGTGCAGTACCTGTCGGATGCGATTGGCATCGCCGGCGATGTCGGGTATGTGGTCGGCGAGTTCAAGTGTAATGCAATTTTGCTCATCGCCATCGAGATACAGGTAACTGATCTCGCTGATCAATTCATTCAGCGAGGTGCGTTTGAATTCCATGCTCGGCGCGTTCGCGTATTCAGCAAACGCCTTGACCATCGATTTCATCGCACCCACTTGCGTGACGATCGTACCAGTGAGCTTTTGCAGCGTCGCCGCGTCATCGCCCTGCAGCTTGCCCGCATACTTGCGTTGCAGCCGCTCGGCGGAGAGCTGAATGGGTGTCAGCGGGTTTTTGATCTCGTGCGCCAGACGTCGCGCAACTTCGCTCCAGGCGGCATTGCGCTGGGCCTCGACGACATCGCTGATGTCGTCGAACACCAGCACGTGGCCAGTGTAGCCGCGCTGCTCGTCGCGCATACTGGCGCCGCGACAGATCAGCGGTGTGATGCTGGCCTCGCCACTGAGCTCAAGCTCAGTACTCCAGTCAGCGCGATCGGTCTTCAGCAGGGAGTCAATACCGGCAAAAAACTGCTGCAGCCTGGCGTCTGCAAGCGCCCGATAGTCACTGCAGTCCAGCGCTTCTAACGCGGTTCCGGTCGACTGCAGGATGGTCGCGGCACCGATGTTCCAGGTTCTGATGCGGTGGCGTTCGTCGAGCGTGATCACACCGCTGGAAATGCGGCTCAGCACCAGTTCGAGATAGGCGCGCTGGCGCTCTGCCTGCTCCTGACTACTGGCAGCGCTGGCGCGGGCACGCTCCAGTTTGTCGGTCATGGCGTTGAAGGAATCAACCAGGTCGCCCAATTCGTCTCGGCCGCTGCTGGTCAATCGGCTGGTGTAGTCACCGGCTGCTACGGTACGAGTGCCATCGACCAGATTGTGCACTGGCACCATCAGCCGTCGCGCCGCGTAAAAGGCAACCCACACTGCCATCATCAGGCACAGAAACATCGCGAGCGTCAGGGTGGCGAGCGAACTCTGCTTCAATGGCTCGCGCAAGTAGGCCAGTTGCCGATAGTTGCGAAAACTCTGCTGCACGTTGGCGGCAAGATCGCTCGAACTGCTGGCGATCGGGTAGATGGCGTACAGCACGGAGACGCCCACAAGCGGATCTGACGAGAACACCGGCACCACGGAACGCACCTGCAATTCACCATCGCCGGATGGGTCGGTGCTTAGATAGGCGTTGCCGTTGCGCGCTCGCGAGATGATGTCATCCGCCGGTCGGTTTGGCGACACCGTCAGGTTGTCGAGAAACGCGGTGCTGGCAATCACGCGATTGTCGGCACCAATCAGCGTTAACTCGCTGGCCTCGGAGTCGCTGCCCAGTTCATTGAGCACCAGCACCGCGAGCTCGGGCGGCACGTCCGCCAGGCGATTGGACAGCGCTAGCGTGGTCTTTTGACGGGTGCGCATGTAGACGTTTAGCGAATCGCGACTCAGACCCAGCGCGTCGTCCAGCGCCCGCTCGACTTCGACATCGAACCAGCTCTCGATGTTGGAGTTGAGAAAGCGTACCGAGAAGGAATACACCAGTGCCATTGGCAACAGCGCCATCGCAACAAAAACGATGACCAGCTTCAGGGTCAATCTCGAACCGGATACGTTGTCGCGTACGTCGGATATCAGTCGCCAGACACTGACCAGAATCAACAGCCCGATGACGATCAGCGCCAGCACCGTACCGAACATGAGCGTCTGGTAGAGCTGGCCGAAGTGATCGAGATGCTCGCCGGTATTAGCGACGAAATAGAGCGTGATAATCAGAAAGACGAACAGCAGGCCCATCAACAACAGGCTGTTGGCCAGACGCCTGACTAGTTGAGCGACCATTTGAAGACCTCACTCTCCATCTGCCAGGCGCGCGACACCAGCGCCTGAGCCATCAGCGGCCCGGGTAGACGAGTCCGGTCGAGTCCGATTCGAACACTGGCCGTGTAGCGTTTGTTGCGTTTGATCCGGGTCGCCGGCAGCAGAGGATACCGACTGAGGCTGCCAAGATGGCGCAGGGCCTGGTCGAGGCTGCGATAGTTGGTGGTATTGCCTGTGCGATCTTCGACTACCCTGAAATGACGAGTCAGATCGTAGTAGAACAAGCGGTATCGAATGCGCCGCTCAAAGACCGGAGTGTCGAGCCACCAGCGACGGTTGCGATGCACCGCGAGCTCGACCACAAAGTTAAGCTCCACCCCGTTGACCAGCGCTTTGGCCGGGGCATCAGCCAGCTCGATCAGCGCAAAGCAATCGAGGTAATACATGTCGTCGACCAGGTAAGTCCCTGCGCTCTCAAAGCGCAGTACCGCCGACTGAAGGCTCGTCGAGGCCACCAGGAGTGCGAGGATCAATGCGTTAACAAAGGACGCCGACACGTTCCGGTTATGCGTCCACTGCGAGCTGGAAAGAATGCTCAGAGTCATACTTTCCCGAGTATCGCATAGTAGAACCCGTCAGCTTCATGCTGACCCGGCAATATCTGTCGCCCGTGCAGGCAGGCGTGACCCCAGTCATCAGGTAGTGCCAGTTCCCCGGCATCGTCGGTGGCATCGAGAAACCGACTGATGATCTGCTCGTTTTCGATTCGCAACACCGAACACGTGGCGTAAACCATCCGGCCACCGCTGGCCAGCAACGGCCAAAGTGACTGCAGCAGCCGGAGCTGCAATTTCGCCAGCGCATCAATATCGGTGGCCCGACGCAGGCGCCGGATATCCGGTCGCCGGCGCAGTACACCGAGCGCCGAGCAAGGTGCATCGAGCAAAATTCGATCGAATGGCTCGCCATCCCACCAGCTCGAGGGGTTCGCCGCATCGGCGCAAACGGTTTTGGCGTGATGACCCAGGCGGGTAAGGTTCTCGGTGATCCGCTCAAGCCTGCTGGCGTTCGAATCGAGCGATACCAGCGACACCGTAGGCTGCAATTCCAGGATATGGCCGGACTTGCCGCCCGGCGCGGCACAGGCGTCAAGCACACGTTGCCCCGGTTCGGCTGCCAGCAACTGAGCTGCCAGCTGAGCTGCCACATCCTGGACCGAAAAGTGGCCTT
Source organism: uncultured Granulosicoccaceae bacterium (assembly GCA_964646405.1). GTDB lineage: Bacteria > Pseudomonadota > Gammaproteobacteria > Granulosicoccales > Granulosicoccaceae > CAKZSB01. The sequence goes on from CAZYDV010000216.1 coordinate 5,854, forward strand.
CGGCGTAACCTGGCAACTGTTCGATTTGCGCATTGCCCTCAATCAGGATGGCCTGGTTTGCAAGCGCATGTTCGCGGGCGTCGATACCGGCGTCTGACAGTGCCTGCATCAGTTGTTCGCGGCTGAGGTGTCGGCGATTGGTACGCAGTGTCAACGGCGCCCTGGTATTGCCGGCAGTGATGATGTCAGGCAGTTGATCGGGCCAGTCTGCCGTCAGCAGATCGAGCAACCAGGCGGGATGCGCCGTTTCGGCGACACGATCGTTCTGCAACCCTGTGAGCAGGGCCTCGCGGTCACGGTAGAACTGGCGAATCGTCGCATTGATCAGACCGCGCGCCCAGGGTTTGCCGAGCTTTTTCGCCAGCCGCACATAGGAATCGGCAACCGCGTAATCGGGTGTGCGCATGAATTCGGCTTCATACAGCCCCAGCCACAGCGCCACCCGGACATCGGCATCGCGATTGCGCAGCGGTTTTTTCAGTAGTTTCATCAACAGCGCGTCTAGCCGATAGCTCCAGCGCACAGTGCCGAAGGTCAGTTCCTGCAGGAACGCAGCGCCTCGGGTATCGAGCGATTGCTGGGCTTTGGGCAGCAATTCGCCCAGCGATTTGCCGTCGGCGACAACGCCCGTCAGGGTTCTGACAGCAATCAGGCGAACGCTGTCTTCAGATTTAGCCACACTGCGTGCCCACAGCAAGCGGGCGGCTGTTTAAAAAATCGCGCACCGCGACCGCTTTGCGGCCCGGTGGTTGTAATTGCAGCAATCGGAGGACGCCATCGCCTGTGGCGACATCGATACCCTGCTCGCTGGCCGCGATTACCTCGCCGGCAGGACGATCGCTGCGCGCCCCGGTCACGACCGATTGCCACACTCGTAACAGCTGTCCGTCGAGACTAAATTGCGCCACCGGCCAGGGGTTGAACGCGCGAATTTTTCGATCCAGCGCGACGGCACTTTCGGTCCAGTCGATGTTGGCCTCACGCTTACTCAGTTTGCTGGCGTAGGTGGCCAGCGTTTCATCCTGCGGCTCTGGTGAACGGCTCCCGTCGAGCACCAGCGGCAGCGCCTGTTGAAGGGCGATCGCGCCTAGCTCTGCCAGTTCATCGTGCAGTGACCCACCCGTGGTCCCAGTCGAAATCGGACACTCGCGCATCAGCCAGACATCGCCAGTATCGAGCCCCGCCGCCATTTGCATAATGCTGACCCCACTTTTCGAATCGCCCGTTTCGATTGCTCGTTGAATGGGTGCGGCGCCGCGCCATCTGGGCAACAGGGATGCATGAATGTTCAGGCAACCGTAGCGCGGCAGATCCAGTACAGACTGAGGCAACAGCAAACCATAGGCAGCGACGATTATCACATCCGGCCGATAAGTCGCGAGCGTCTCTCGCACCGACTCGGATTTCAGCGTCTCGGGCTGCTCGACCGGCAACCCTAGTTGTTCGGCCATTTGCTTGACTGGACTGGCGGTCTGGCGTCGGCCACGGCCAGCCGGTCGATCCGGTTGGGTATAGACGGCAACCACTTGTGCCGCCTCGTTCATCACCCGCAGTGCCGGCACGGCAAAATCCGGAGTACCTGCGTAGACAACTCGCAATCCACTAATCGTCATGACATTTTAAGGTATTCAGAAGAGAAAAACACCCCGCTCGGGGCAGTGATAGACAGCCGCTCGTCAAGCCAGAAAAACAAACACAACAGACACGCTCGATACCATGCGACGGGCAAAAGCAGATTCGCTGCGCACCGGGAGAACGTTCAGCCGGGCAATTCAATACCACTGGCTCGGGCATTGTGGGCAAACGGTCATCGCGCAACCCGATGGTTGCCGGAGCGTGGGCCGTCGCGTTAGCGAGCCTTCTCGTGCTTGAGCATTTTCTTGCGTATCCGGTTGCGCTTGAGCGCCGACAGGTAGTCGACAAACAACTTGCCGTCCAGATGGTCCACCTCGTGCTGAACGCAGACCGCCAGCAATCCGTCGGTCTGCATTTCGTAGGGTTCACCGTTGCGATCGAGCGCGCGAAAACGGATTTCGGCAGGTCGTTCGACGTCTTCATAGACGCCCGGAATCGACAGACAACCCTCTTCGCCGACGCCGCTGCCGGTGCTGTCGAGGATTTCCGGGTTGATCAGTATCAGCGGCGAGTCCTTGTGCTCGGACACGTCGATCACGACGATTCGCCGATGGACGCCCACCTGAGTGGCGGCCAAACCAATCCCGGGCGCGTCGTACATCGTTTCGAGCATGTCATCCAAGAGTGTCAGCACTTCGTCGTCGACGGCGTCGACCGGCGTTGCGACATCACGCAGCCGATTGTCGGGGTAAATCAGGATTTCCAGAAGCGCCATGGGTTTGCGTGAGTTTTGCAGGGCGCACGATTTTACAGCGTTTCGACCGAAAGGTTAGCCCGGACGCAACGCAGACGCGCGAAAATTACTGCCGGCGCACGATTATGGAATCTGAGCACGCAATCGACGACGTGTTGGCACTGAATTTGGTACATCCGGGCAATCTGACCCGCGCTTCGTTGCCACCGCACGAGCCATAAGCAAACAACTGCCAAGCCAACCGGATCAATATGATATTCGCTGCCTCCTCCCGATTGCGCAATTCCTCTGCTGATTTCCAACGTCCAACACTGCCTCGCGCCCTCGGTGTCATTGCGCTTGCGACCCTGGTTTCAGCCTGCGCAAGCACACAGCCGGACGCCAGGAATGCCGGAGACGACTACTGGGAAAAAGTGCGGACAGGCGATCTACAGCTCGTCACCGGCAACCCGGACGACAACTCGATTGTCGTTGAGGACGCCTCGTTTCAATCCGCACGCCAGGCGTCACGCGCCACAAAACCCAGTCAACAGCAAAAATCACTGCGTGCACTGGCGGAAAATTCAGTGCGAGCAGACAACCCCGGCGCCTATACCGTCTCTGACGGCGATACGCTTTGGGATATCTCGGAGCGGTTTCTAAGTCGTCCCTGGCTGTGGCCTGAAATCTGGCACGTCAACCCGCAGATCGGCAATCCGCACCTGATTTATCCGGGTGACAAGATCGCGCTGACCTACGTCGACGGCAAACCCAGACTGCAGTTGCTGCGCGGCGGGTCAGAAGTGACCACTGTGCCCGCGTCCTCCTCGCCGATCTCGACCTTTCCGCTGGATGCGATCGAAGAGTTTTTGGTCAAGCCTCGGGTGGTCACCAGCTCGCAGCTTAGAGCCGCACCCTACGTAGTGAGCGCCGAAGACGATCGATTGATCAGCGCCGCCGGCGACAAAATCTACGTGCGAGGCACCGAGTCGGACGGCAATTCCGCACGCTACAATGTCTACCGACCCGGCAAAGCTCTGGTGAACCCCACCACCAAGGAAGTACTCGGCCACGAAGCGGTTCTGGTATCGACCGCGAGAATGGTGCGCGCCGGCGACCCGTCGACTCTGTTGATTACCACCAACACCCGCGAGACGCTGGTGGGCGATCGCATCATGACCGCCGATGAGCTGGCTTTCCCGGACAACTTCCGCCCCAAGCCATCAGCGCTGGATAAAAAAGGCCAGATTATTTCGGTGTTCGACGCGGTCAGCCGCAGCGGGCAGAACCAGGTCGTGGTGCTGAACCTGGGTGAGCGTGACGGTGTAACTCCCGGCGACGTTATGGCCGTGATCAGCGACGATCGTCAGATTCGCGACACGATCTCGGGTAAGAAAAACGATTGGGTCACCATCCCGGGCGATCAGTCAGGCATTGTGATGGTTTTCCGCACCTTCGATCGCGTCAGCTACGCGCTGATCATGGAAGCCGGCCGCTCCGTCAAGGTCTACGATCGAGTCGCCTCAACGCTGTAGCAAAAAAGACACTTCTCTCCCCGGATGTGGCTCGGCTCGCATCCGGGCACCAACGAAGACTTTCGCCGCCTGCCACAGGCGGCTACCATTGCCCTCCCCCAAGACACGAAGCTGTGCCTGTGTCCGCAACCGATTCGAACGATAATCTGGTCCACTGGCTGCGTCTGGTTCGCACCCACGGGATCGGCCCGAAGGCCATCGCCGCGCTATTGGCAGCCTTTGAGAGCGTCGACAAGCTGTTCGCAGCCAACGGCTCACAACTGCGAGCCACGGGCATCAGCGACAAACAGATCACAGCATTGCAGCAGGAATCTGCGCTGAATGAGGTCGAGATCGATCTGCAATGGCAGGCGCAGGCGGACGATCGCACCATCATCTCGATAGACTCGCCAAACTACCCCGCTCTGTTGAAACAGATTCCAAGTCCCCCGCCGGTGCTATTCGTGCGTGGAGACGTGGATATTCTGCATACACCGCAACTGGCGATCGTTGGCAGTCGAAAACCCACAAGCTACGGCAAACGGATCGCCGGTCGGCTGGCCACCGAGCTCGCACAATCAGGTCTCACCGTCTGCAGTGGTCTGGCTTATGGAATCGACGCTGCAGCGCACCAGGCTGCACTCACTGCCGATGGCTTGACCGTAGCAGTGACCGGCACCGGACTGGATAGGGTCTATCCTGCCAGCCACCACGCGCTGGCACACGACATCGCAGCCAGCGGCGCGCTGGTATCGGAGTTTCCGATTGGCACCAACCCGCGGCCAGCGTTCTTCCCACGCCGCAATCGGATCATCAGCGGCCTGAGTTACGGCACTCTGGTGATCGAGGCGGCAATCAAAAGCGGTTCGCTGACCACAAGCGCACACGCCACCGAACAATCGCGCGAGGTCTTCGCCGTACCAGGCAACATCGACAATCCGCTGGCGCGCGGATGCCACGCCCTGATCCGCAACGGCGCGACGCTGGTCGAGACCGTCGAGGATATTCTTG
>CAZYDV010000217.1:0-10650 GCA_964646405.1 uncultured Granulosicoccaceae bacterium
GTGGCAAGTCCGGCGGAGGCTGCGCGTTCGCCAGCGCGGTTGTTGTTATCCGGGCCAGCCGGCGGCGCGATGGCCATGGCGGCACTGGCGCGCCGGCACCGTATCGATAATCTGGTGGGTTTCGACATGGGAGGCACAAGCTCCGATATATCCGTAGTACGCGACGGTGAAATTGGCGAGACGGCGGAGTCGAGTATCGATGGCCTGCCGGTGCGTCTGCCAATGATTGAGATACGAACCATCGGCGCAGGCGGTGGCAGTATCGCGCGTGTCGAAAACGGCGCATTGCGCGTAGGGCCGCAGAGTGCGGGTGCCGAGCCTGGGCCTGTTTGTTACGGGCGCGGCGGCGATAGGCCCGCTGTGACCGATGCCAACGCCGCGCTGGGCAGGCTCGATCCAGCCGCGTTTGGCACCGGGGGTATTCGGCTGGACGTGAACGCATCTTCAAACGCAGTGCATGCACACGTATCTGAACCACTAGGGCTTGCAACCGAGGTTGCTGCCGAAGGCATACTCAATGTCGCCTGCTCTCACATGGCCGGTGCAATTCGGCTAAGCCTGTTTGAAAAAGGCGCTGACCCAACAGTGTTTTCTCTGGCCCCTTTTGGGGGCGCGGCGGGATTGCACGCCTGTGCGGTCGCCGAGGAGCTGGGTATAGAACGTATCGTTTTTCCGGCCAACGCATCGACGCTGTCGGCACTGGGTATTCTGCATGCAGATCTGCGGCACGATCTGTCGATTTCCGAGTTGTTGCTATTGGGCGAACAAAGCTTGCCGGCCATATCGCGGGCAGTGCAGTCGCTGCGTGAACAGGGTCGCGAATTGTTAGCGCTTGATCGCATCGCGCCTGAGCGACAGCGCATCGAGATCAGTTGTGATTTGCGCTATCGCGGCCAGGCGTTCGAGATTGCCACACCATGGAGCACACTGGCCGATGATCAACAACCCGATCCTCAGAGCCTCATCGAACTGACCGCCGCTTTTCATCAGACCCACGAGAGTCGCTTTGCCCATAGTGCACCGGACGATGCGATTGAGGTGGTCACCATTCGAGCGGTGGCTATCGGGCTGATCAGCAACCAACAGACAGACGCGAGTACGATTGCGGAAGCTGCCGCATCGCCTGCCGGCAGGCGCCGCGTTTTTATACGCGTCAACTGGTGTGAGATCGATGTCTATCATCGCGCCAGTCTGCCCGCCCGGGTCAGGGGGCCGGTTTTGATTGAGGAGGACTATACCGTGTTGCTGATTACCGATGGCTGGCAGGTGTCAGCGCTTGGCAATGGCGATCTGCTGTGTGAGAGGAGCGAGCCATGACAAACTCGCTGGATGCGATTCAACTGGATGTCATTCGCAATGCGTTGATCGTAGGTGCCGAGGAAATGAATATTTCCATCTGGCGAACCGCGCGTTCAACCGTGGTGCGTGAGACGCTCGATTACTCCACCGCACTGTTCGATGGACAGGGGCAGGCAGTTGCACAGTCGACGCGCATACCGGTGCACCTGAACAGTATGTCGGTCTGTCTGGAGGATATTGTCACCCATTGGCTGCCACTATCACAGTGGAACGATGGCGATATCATCATGACCAACGATCCCTACTGCGGTGGCCAGCACTTGCCTGACTTCGTCCTGTTCAAGCCGGTATTTGTCGATGGCACTCGAGTGGCCATCGCCGCTGCCATCGTGCATCACATCGATGTTGGCGGCGGCGCGCCTGGCAGCTATTACGCCGGCGCGCGCGAAGTGTTTCAGGAGGGCTTGCGCATCCCGCCGATCAAACTGATGGAAAACCACCAGATCAATCAGGCCGTGATCTCTATCGTGCGCCAAAACAGCCGCGAGCCAGAAAAGATTGGCGGTGATCTTCAGGCGCAGATTGCCTCGCTGTCGGTCGGTGCCAGAGCCGTCGAGCGCCTGGTGCAACGATACGATGCAACGACCGTATGCGATGCCATGGCAGCGGTGCTCAACCAATCTGAACAGGCAATGCGCGCCGCCATCGATGAAATTCCCGATGGCGTTTATCGTTTTGAAGACTACATCGATGACGATGGTCAGTCGGCGGTCGATTTGCAGATCGTCGCCACCGTTGAAATCGAGGGTGAAGAGTGCCTGGTCGATCTGTCTGAATCCGCCGATCAGGCGCCCGGTCCTGTCAATTGCACATTGAACATGGCGCGCTCTGGCGTCTACTGCGCATTGCTCAGTATGGCCGAAGGGGCTGCGATGGCCAATTCAGGTGCCTACCGGCCAATTCATGTCAGATGCCGCAGTGGTTCGATCGCAAACTGTGAGTCACCGGCGCCGGTCGCCAATCGTATGGCCACCGGGCACCGTATCGTCACCACCGTGCTTGGTGCGCTCGCCACCGCCGTGCCCGAACGCGTGCCGGCCGCCTACTATGGGGTCTCTTACGTGGCGGCATTGTCCGCGCCCGACGCTGTGGTGCCGGGTGAGCGACGGGTCTATTTCGAGATCGAAGTTGGCGGCTGGGGTGCGCATCCACAAGGCGATGGCGCCAACGGGTTTTCCGCCGGTTTTCACAACCTCGCCAACTCACCGATCGAAATGTGCGAGTCGCTTTTTCCGGTGGTGTTTACCGAATACAGTTTTATTGAGGGCAGTGGTGGCGACGGACAATACCGGGGTGGATTGGGGCTTGTGCGTGAATGGCGACTGGAGGCTGACTGGGGCATATTGTCTGGCAGCTTCGAGCGTTTTCGTCATGCGCCCTACGGCCTCAATGGTGGCGAACCCGGCTCGACCGGACGCTTTGTGCACACCCGCGGTGACGAGGTGACGCTGCTGCCATCGAAGGTTTCTGGCGTCGACCTTCAACGCGGCGATCGCGTGCGGCTGGAGACTTCCGGCGGTGGCGGCTGGGGAGACCCCACGGCACGCAGCGCAGCATTGCGAGCGCAAGACAAAGCCGCCGGCTATCAAACCTAACTTTGAAGGCTGACACATGAACGATCAGGATATCGCCGGGCGTTTTGGGGCTTCGCTGGAACGTATCGAGCTTGGGGATGTGTCCCTGCGCGTCGCTATCGCCGGTGACGGACCGCTGGTGATGCTGGTGCACGGGTTTCCGGAAAGCTGGTACTCATGGCGACACCAGATACAGCCACTGGTGCAGGCGGGGTTTCGCGTGGCGGCGCCGGATGTGCGCGGCTATGGCGGTTCTGATCGTCCCCATCCGGTCGAGGCTTATGATATCCAGAGCCTGACCAGCGATATGTTCAATCTGGCCCGTTTTTTATCACCGGACAAACCAGCCGTGATAGTTGGGCACGACTGGGGTGGTCCGATCGCCTGGAACAGTGCGCTGATCCATCCGCAACAGTTTCGAGCGGTAGCGGGATTGTCGGTGCCGCACGTGCCTCCGGGCGATGTCGTTGGCATCGATGTGTTTCGCAAGGTTTTCACCGACAACGATCTGTTTTTCTACATGATCTATTTTCAGGACGAAGGTGTTGCCGAAGCGGAACTTGAGGCCGACCCGATACGATCGATTCGACTTTTTTTCAGCGCTATCGCCGGTGATGCGAAAGAGGGCGCCTGGCCGCTTAAAAAGCCGCATGGCCAGAAACTATACGATGGTGTCCTGGAACCGGACATGCCGCGCCCGTGGTTCAATCATGACGATCTGCAATACTACGCCGCGCAGTTTGCGCACTCTGGTTTTCGCGGCCCGTTGAATCGCTACCGCAATTTTCATCGCGACGCGCGATGGCTGAAATCGCAGCAGCTAACCACCATCGAGCAGCCATCCTTGTATCTGATCGGTGATCGCGATCTGGTCGCCCCGATGTACCAGGGTGGGCCCATCAAGGCGATGCAACCCTATGTGTCAGATCTGCGTGGCGCCCATGTGCTGGAAGCTTGCGGTCACTGGACACAACAGGAAAAACCGGATGAAGTGAATCGTTATCTACTGGCGTGGCTGGAGCAATTGTAGTGGCGACCAAATTCATTCATTTTACCGATACACACCTGGTGGCGCCGGGTCAAACGCTGAAAGGGCTGGATCCGCAAAAACGATTTTCTGCCTGTATCGATGACATCATCGAACACCATTCTGATGCCGAGTGCTGCGTGATGACAGGCGACGTTGCCGATCTGGCCCAGATAGAAGCTTATCAGATATTCAGCAGTGAGATCGAGCGGTACGGTTTAGCCTGTTATCCGATGATTGGCAATCATGATGATCGCGAGGTTTTCAAACGCTGTTTCCCGGATGTGCCTGTCGATGAAAATGGTTTTGTACAATATGAAGTAACGACCTCTGCCGGTGTTTTTCTGTTACTCGATTCAGTGGAGCGGGGCGTGCACCATGGCGAGTATTGCGACGCCCGGCAAGCCTGGCTTTCAGAGCGATTGCAACGGCACAAAAATGTGCCCGTTTATCTATTCACGCATCATCCGCCATTTGATCTGCACCTGCCCTGCATTGATCGGATCGGGTTACAACAGCAGCAGGCGTTTTTCGATATCGTTGACGGCTATGACAACATAGGACATCTGTTTTTCGGTCATGCCCATCGCGCGATGTGTGGTAACTGGAACGGGATTTCGTTTTCATCGTTGCGCGGGACCAATCACCAGGTTGGGCTGGATTTCAACCGAGACACCATCGACTATGTCGATGAGCGGCCGGAGTATGCAGTGGTGTTTGTGTCAGATACTCAATTGGTGGTACATACGCACAGTTATCCGCTGCCCGGCTAACATGCTGTCTGCGATAGATTCGATCTATTGATTGCCTCCGCAGGGTCGTTGGCACTGTTATGCCTGGTGGCGTCCGGCATGCTGGATCTGGTGCTCAAGATCTACACCCGGAGACTGCGATCGATTGGTCTTTTGATATTTGGTATTGGCAGCGTTTGGCTGGTGCTGCACAGCGGCTACCTGTACACCTCGGGGCAGTTTCCAATCGTTGACGCGGTTGCGTTACAGTACGGGCTGCTGGCTGCCGGATGTGTCACGGTATCAAACATTGTGCTGCTGGAGTGTCTCAGGCACTTGCCTATCAGTACGGCGTCGACTATCTATCGCCTGAATACCATACCACTTGTCATCATAGCAGTGCTGTTTCTGGGTGAGCCACTCACGCTCGCCAAAAGTTCCGGGGTAGTTGCCGGCGTCGTCGCCGTACTGCTGCTTTACCACGCGGGTGGCAGCGATCCTGTCGATCATTCACGGACAAAGTTCTACACAGCGCTAATTATTCTCGCTGCCTGCGCAAGAGCGCTGTACGGCATCTTTACCAAGATGGGCATCACCTATGGTGGCAATGCGAATGCGATGATGCTGCTGGCCGCGATGGGCTTTGTGGCAGGCGGGTTGTGGTATGCAGTCTGGCGTGAACGGACTTTGCGACTCTCGCGCGCTGTGGCGGGTTTCTCACTCGTTGCCGGTGCGCTCGTCTATGCGGTGGTTTGGCTGTTGACCACGGCGCTTGCGCTTGGCGATGCCAGTGTGGTGGTACCGATCGCGAACATGGGTTTTATCGCAGCGTTTGTGTTTTCTGTGCTGTTGCGTCTGGAAGTGCTGACCGCTCGCAAGGTGCTCGCAATCCTTTGCGTTGTGGTTTCACTGGTACTGTTGACGTCGACGGCCTGAATCTGGCTTGGCTAGCGGGTCTGTGACTGCATGTCGAAGTAGATCTGCTGCACTCGATTACCGATCATGCGGTACGCCTGAGTGGCGAAGTGTATGCCGTCGGTGGTTGGCAGATCTTCTCCGGGACTGTAATCGGTATAGGGATCGAAGTTGTAGCGAAGATCTCGAAAGATCTGGTTGACCGGGAACTGTGCGGTCTCATTGGCGATGAAATACTTGTTCGGTCCATACCATGCTTCACCGCGCCAATTGTTGATCAGAGTGCCAAGTGAATTACGATAGTAGTCGTTGTCTTCGGCGTCCGCCTCTCCCTGCATCCACCAGATCATATCGACCTGTGCCTTGTGTGGCAGTTCGTTCAGGGCAGTTTCTACCGTGCGGTTGATGTTGTTGTAAGCTTGTGAGCCATGGCGCCAGTGGTAGATTGCCTCGCCAGGAGTAGAGGTCGGGATGAATGCCACGACTCGGTTGGGATCGGCATCTACGATGGCGCGTGCGATTTGAAAGCCCGGTGAGTTACTTGCTGTGTCCGGATCCCAAAGTTGCCCGGGATATCTATCGAACTCCCAAATTTGTGTCATTGGGTTAGCGGTTTTCCAGCCTTCGTATTGTGTCCATACAATGATTCTCGAGTCGAGGCGATCTTCGGCGTACGCGTAGGGTTCAAAAAAGGTGTTGTTGGCGGTTGCGTTGGATTGACCGGCCGTGAGTATCACGTCGGTCACGTGTGCCAGATTTACAGGTGACTCGTCTATGTAGTCGGCAATTGGTTCAGGTTTATCGTTGCCTGATGAACGATCATCGTTGGAAGGGTTTGTGCCTGCGTTGGATACCACGCGACAACTGCTATTGTTTTCGTAGCCGAAGCCGTCGCCATCGGGGTCAGACCCGAGTGACAGGCAAACGGGCACGCCACTATCGGTATCATTAGCATTGCTGAGGCAACTACGACCGTTTTCAAATCCGTATCCATCACCATCGGGGTCGGAGTTGCGGCCTATGCATTGATGCAGTCCATCGGTTACGACGATCGTCGTGCCGGATGAGGCAGACGATGCCGACGGACTGGATTGCGAGCGTGCATCGCTGTCGGGAAATTCGAACATATCACTATCACAGGCGCTGAGCGACAACATGCAGGCGACTGCGACGATGCGATACCCGGAAATCATACTACGTTGCATGGAGGCGTCCTGAAACTCGACAAGCCGCATTGTGTCAAAACTGATACAAACAGAACTTGCGGAATTTCAAAAAAAGGTTACACCTTTCTCGCCAATCAATCGAAAGCGTGAACGGGTTCACATCGATGGAACACGCTGGTCCCGTACCGCGTTGCGTCAGGGCGTGTGCTCGGTCGGCTCCTCGTACGAGTCGTGGCGGCGCAACCACGACATGCCGTTTTCCTCGTTTCGGCCGGCCGGTGTCAGATCGATCAGATGATACGCGCCGTTGAGGATATCCAGTCCACGTGAGTAGGTGGAGTAGGTGCGGTGCACGTGGCCAGCAGCATCTTTGGCAAACACGCTGACACCGGGTAACTCATCCATGAACCCGTCCTGATCCACGTAGTTATAGTGAATTCGGTTGTCGCTTTTGGCCTGGTCATCAAATGAGACGCGATAGTCAAAATTGAAGTCGTTGCCATTTGAAGACAGCCAGCGAAACGTCCAGCCCAGGCGCTCGCGATAGGCGTCAAGTTTTTCAATTGGTGCTCTGGATATGGCAGCGAACGCGATATCGCGGTGCGCCAGATGGACGTCAAGGCCATTGAGATTGTCTGCCCACCATGAGCAACTGGTACAACCCTCATCCCAATCTGGTCCGAACATGAAGTGGTAAACGATCAACTGGCTGCAGTTACCGAACAAATCACTGAGGCTGTGCGTGCCGTTGCCATCAGTGAATCGATAGTTTTTTACCACTGCTACCCACGGCAACTGCCGGCGCAGACTACTCAGTTCGTCTCGCAGCCGGGTAAGTTCCTTTTCTTTCTTTAATAATTGTAAGCGTTTTTCCAGCCACTCGTCGTGGCTTGCGACTCGATGGTTTTCCATAAGATATTCTCTAGGCGCATTCGGGTTGATTGGCGTTGGTCTGGAAGTGTGTTCGCATGGCGGAAAAGTGCTCATCCCAGCCCTTGTCCAGCGCCATCAGCAGGCCCATCGCAGCTTCGCCTGCCGCTTTGCTGACTCCGCGGTGGATCAGCGTGATTCGGGTGCCGCCTGGCACCGTATCGAGAGTCCACTGCACCGTGGTCATAGCTCCCTGTAAAGGCTGCACAGTGAAAGACCAAAGCATATGAGAGGGCGGCCGCATTTCCAGCACCTGTCCCCAGCAGAGTTTTCTGAATTCTCCGTCGGTGCCTGCCTCAACCAGTGCGTAATCACGATCGAGCTGCAAATCTGATTCGGCTGGATGAAACCAAAGCGCCAGCTTGTCCTTTTTTGTCAGAAACTCCCAGACAACGTCTTGCGGTGCCTTGATGAAAATAGTTTTGGTGATGGTGTCTGTGGCAGACATGTTTATTCTCCCTGTTCGCTTTCGATCGTGTGTTTGAGTTTGTCCAGTTTGTCGTCCCAGAACTGACTGAAGTAATTCAGCCAGTCGACAGCCGCCTTCAGTCCCTCTGGTTCCAGACGATTGATGCGCTCCCGGCCACTCGTATGTACAGAAATCAGGCGACCCTGTTGAAGAATGGTCAGGTGTTTTTTTACCGCCCCGCGCGTGATGTCAAAATGGCCGGCGACTTCGCCAATCGTCATGTCGGCGTGGGATAGATGCATCAGAATTTGTCGGCGTGTCGGGTCAGACAGTGCCCGAAACGCCCCCTGTGGGTTGTTGTTCATACCGATAAAATAGTACCGAAAGGTGATATATATCATAATACCTTTTGGTGTTATGTCAAGCGGTAGTGGGTGGCTCGCAGATCAGCTTGGCAACGAAGGTGGGTGAGGCCGTCAGGGGCAAACAGGTGGCTCGCACGGTCCGCAGGGTGTGTGACTGGTGCGCTTCACTCAATCAGTGGGAAACTGCTGTGGCAGGGCGACATTGACGGGCACAGGGTGACGTTGCGCGTTTTATCGTCTGGTACTTCTGATCACAGCTAGGGCGCGATCATCGATGGCCGGGCGGCGCTGTCTATTCGGGCCAGTTCTGAACGCCATCAACGGCGAGGCTGACGCCATCAAAACCCTCACCCCTGCAATACCCGTTGCCGCTACTGACGTAGTAGTTTCTGGCGATCACTGGCAGACCGAGTGCACCAACCTGCGCCGATGCGGCGCCGGTAGTGGGCAATGCCCACATATCAAAATAATCGCGGTGATCGAAGCCTGTAGCAACTGACACCGCGATTAGCAACCAGTCGTTCAGTGGCAAGGTTTCGGCCTCGGCTTTCGCGTATTGGGTCATTCCCAGTGAGTCTCGCTTGCTAAGCCACTGTGCGTCATCTGATGCAACGGCACGATTGAACTCTCGCTCCATGATGTGCAATCGCGCCAGCAAGTGCCAGCCATCGTGCAGCGCGCCGTGGTCCTCGGCTGCCATCATCATTTGAATGAACATTGCAGCGCCCTCAGACCATCCCATCACATCCCATAGATTATTCTTTACGTAGGCTGCGGGATCATCGCTGCCGATGCTGGCCTGGAGCACGTTAAAACTATTTTCAAATGGCAGGCTCTGGCACTCGGGCTCAATGCCAGTGGTTTTGAAATACTGCGTCTTGGTGTAATACGAATACGGGTTGGTCATGGTGTGCAGTTCCCAACCTTCAAATCGTAGCCGGCGCTTCTCCAGTCCATGTCCCAGCTCGTGTACGTCGCCGTGCCCCACGGGGCTGAACGACCAGTAGGCATCGTAGGGATTGCCGCTGCAGCCATAGCCGCAGGTAGCCTGATCGGCATTCATGTGTTTGACCAGATCGAGCAAATCGATGGTGTAGCCATTCGCTGTGGCAAAGTCGTGTATTTCGTCAACCACATCGATGCCAGGCCCCTGAAAGCCTGCGAGTACGTGCGGAAAGTTGTGCAGATAGCGCATGGTGCCGGCAGCCAGTGCCTGTGCTGTGCCCCATTTATCGTCGGCGATTGAGTTGCGCATTTTTTCAAGGCTTGAGTGCACTTCAAAACCGGGTGTGACGAGTTCTGCCCAGTCGTAATCACCGGCATTCAGCTTTGCGGTGAAACTGATATCGTGCTCGGGGCCACTCCAGTAGGGATGCTGGCCTATATTGTCGAACTGTAGAGACACTGGCAGATCGTTGGCACTGAATTCCACCTGCAGCGGCCCGCCATAGGGGCTGGTAAAACGAATGGTTTCACCTGCGGCGATGGCAAAATGCGGGCTTTGCAGATACTTCGGTCGGCTGTAACCATTATCTGCCCACTGGTGCGTCGACCCGGATCGCTGTGTGTTGACGAATACTTTAACGCTCAGTTCGGAATTATCGGTACGCGTCACGCTGACCGTTTGACCTGGCAAAGCGTAGACACCTGCCGATCGAAAATTGCGTTTACTCGTGAGGTTGACGGTCTTGCTTTGGGGAGTGATGTGGCTGAAGTCACTGCGGCTGAAATTGCCCATATCAGACTGGGCTGCGTTGATGTCACGATAGTGGTAGACGGCGTGATCGGCGTACCAGGCACGCATAAACGTCGTGTCGTCTGTGGTCTGCTTGTCCATCGGGAAAGAGATGCTCTGGCGCAGATGATCACCGCTGAGCGCCAGCAGTTTCTGAAACTCGAAGCCCACCTCGTGGAACAGGTTGCGTTTGGCAACGTCAAGGCTCGTCATCAAGCCGCGTACAGTGTCCGCGCCGTATTGCATGTCGCTATCAAGCCCCGGTACGGCGCTGCAGTCCTGTCCGTTGCAGGTGGACCAGTCGAACGCAAAATCTTTGTCGCGCAGGTGTGTCAGCATGGTTTTGACTGACAAAATATCTTCAGAAAGCACGCCGAACGACTCGCGAATGTCAAAGTCCGAGAGTTGCAGTTTCTTCCTGTAGTTGTCCCACTCGTAG
>CAZYDV010000218.1:0-1658 GCA_964646405.1 uncultured Granulosicoccaceae bacterium
CCCTGGACTCGCTGGACTCGATCTGACAGCGCACAAACTACGATTCCTCGAACCATCAACACACCTGATACTGCAAAGCGCAACTACCTGGCATATCTAGATCATTTACATCACGTCTGGCTTGTTTATTCTCAAGGCCTCCAACGCGATACGAACCGGTGAATTAGGATGTTTACTTCAAGTCCGAATTCGTTTTTATCGATAACTATTGCTTATGCAGTTAGTGTTCAGTCTGCGGGTGCAACGCTTACGCTGGTCACGGACTCTCGCAATCAGTTCCCCAACCGGATATCAGATACGCGATCAGCACGGAAATTCTTTTTCGCAGCCAGTCACTGCAACGCCGAAAACCGCAACGTCATCGGTTCGCCGCCAGCACATTTATCAAGTGGCCCTTCAGCCTCTTGGCAAAAGCCCCAACTGACAGATGTCAGTACTGAAGCGGCAGCGGCGCGCTCTTTACCGGCAGGACAGTGCGAGCAGCCGGCCCTGTTGGCCGTTGTACTCAAGAATCTGTCGGCCAAAACAGTTCATGATCTGATTTCACCTGCAATTCCGGCGAGAACGAGACAATTCATTCGAGCCTGTCACTCGATCCTGATCAGAGCAAACTGCCCGTTAGCATTTCGACAGTCCGATGTGATCTCATTTCTCGAACAACCAACGAATCAAACCGCACTGGATGTGGTTTAGTACGCCAAGGAGCCCAGCTTATGAAACACGATTCAAATGTCCCTCAACTTCCCGAGGAAATCCTGTTCAGCAATGACCACCACCCTATGCAAACGGATGAGCCCCCCAGGTTTCCGGGGATACCGAGTTTCCCAACACAGCCTCAGTTGCCAGTGCTCGACCCGTTGCTGCCACCATTCAGATTTCGAACGCTTCGACAGGGCGCTTATTTTCTACAGTGGCAGCCAAAAAACACTCGAGCGTTTCGATACAACGGCACGATGCGCGTTGAACGCCACTCGGGCGGTGTAACCGCGTCGGGAGACTTATACCGCCACAACGCCTTTCGCTTTGAGTTTTTCCCGACCTTTCGTTTCGTTCCTAACCCCGACCCGAGCCCGTCTGCCGGCATCCCTATTTTCCAACGTTCCCAGTATCACTGCTATTTGCGGGTCACTCGAATACTGGAGCACTTTACGCTCGGCAACAGTTTCAACCTGGCCTTCGAAAAGTACGATTTTGGCAGCGACGACAACAGCTGGACGAATCAGGGAATCCACACGGCATCCATGCAGTTCACCGCCGCGCCAGATAACTTTCCATCGGGAAGTTCATTCATGCGCGGACAGCTGCTGAGCCCGGCCGGAGTAGATCTTGGCACTATATCCATGGGTTGGATCAGCAAGTATCTGCGCAAGGCAACACTCGAAATCGATCGCGTCAGCGCGTCGGAATTTCCCGCTGATAACGGCAACTCACTCGACTGGAAAGACGTATTTGAAGCGGTTGACTGGGATCTGGACGCCTACGAGAGTGATACCAATCTGTCGGAACCGTCCGGGCAGAGCTGGTCCGATGCCGAGTTGCACGCAGCCATGCTGGCACGTCGCGACAGCGCCGATCTGGATACAGATTGGCGTTATCACCTGCTGGCCGTCAAACGACTGGACAGCACCTCGCGCGGCATCATGTACGACGCGTTCGCC
>CAZYDV010000218.1:1758-10601 GCA_964646405.1 uncultured Granulosicoccaceae bacterium
GGGACGTTTCCGTCAAACATTCAATGGGCGTTCAACGCAGCCGATGCCAAGCGTTTGCGGCATATGCCCGACCCATGGGTGCGGCCAGGTATGATTCCGTTTGGCAACCCTTATACGTCGACGCCCATCAGTCCAACCGACTCCATCGACCTTAGCGGGCCGCTGACCCTGTCCGTCACACCGCTGCTGGACGCCGTCCCCATCGGCGCACCAGTTCGGGTTAAGATTGAATTGAAAAATAACTCGGACTCGCCAATCGGTGTGCCCGAGTCTTTGTCACTAAAGTCGGAACACATCACCGGCTCGGTGTCAGACGGGTCTCAGAGCAGGCGGTCATTTCGATCGATATTCAGGTGCATGGAAGAGCATTCGCACAACATACTAAAGCCGGGTGGCAGCATAAGCGCAGACATGACATTACTGCGAGGCCTGCAGGGCGCATTGTTCCCCAATCCCGGCCTCCACAACGTCAATGTGCGGGTTGACTGGGAGATAGACGGTATCGAGGTCAACGTCGCCGGCAGCGCGTCAGTGATGGTAACGCCACCGCTCGACGAGAGCCACGCGACGGCTGCCAAGCACACACTATCAGCACCTGATCTGCTCCTCACACTGGCAATCGGCGGCGATCATCTTGATGAAGGCAATGTCGCTCTGGATGCGGCGATGGCAGATCGCACACTGGCGCCGCACTTCGCCGTAATCAAGGCAAAGTGTCTGGGCAGACACTTCGCAAGACGCAAGGGAAATCCCGGAGCTGCGCTTAAGTCTCTTGGCAGCAACCCGGTTGTTTCCGCCGCAGAGGCTGATAAGGTTGCGGCCATTATCGCCGGCGCACCTGATTCGGCTCTGAAATCGACGCCGAAGAAGCTCGCGACGACTCTTAAATCAGCATCTTCCCGCTCACGTGCAGTCAAGAAATTTCTAGACTGCATGGATGCCTGAACTGGATGACGGGCTACCGCATTAAACTCGTGGCCGCCGTTGCGGCCGCGGGTGTATTGCTCACCGGCATTTACATTAGTTCAAAGGGGAACGGGACAATGGAGATTGACCAGGAACGCCTGAAAGGCAGCTGGGTAAAGGTCAGCACCGAAAAATGCGCCCGGAATTACCCCGCACAGATTGAGTTCCTCGCCGATGGAATATACAAGGCCCCGGATGGACCAGACATTGGTGCAATATGGCACGGTGGGGACTGGCTGCTCACAGAAGACCGCAATCTAAAAATGCAAGCTTCCAACGATGCAATGCTGAGCTACACAATCACGTTTGATGGTGAACATCTTGCGTTGACTGACTATGCAGACTGCACGGTTCTCTATCGCCAGAACTAATCTCCCCCGTTCACTTTGTTCCAGTCAGCATGCATGTTTTAAAATTTGTAGAAATAACCACCCTTGAATCGGTCTCCATACGAAATCCCGTGTTTCTCTAGTGGCGCATGCTAAGCTCCAGGTCGCAAGGGTATGCTCTCTCCACTCGACAATCTTGCATGAATCGGATTGTTATCTACCGGTGCCAACCACCATGACTGTCACCGTTGTGCTGCTTATCTTATGCTAGTGCTCTGGCAATATTAAAAGTTGGGATACAGCGAGTGAAGAAGTGGTCAACGCAAGGCGCGCGATTGAGTCACAGTGGTTCTTATTGCGAGTGAACGCAACACAGCGATGGCAGCTTTTGGCACTCGCCCGCAGGGGATGCCTGTTGATGTGCCGCACCACTGACGCTCAGCCGTGAGTTGGCAGCTCCTGGCACATCGAAAGGCATACTGTACTCCAATTTTTTGTTGCCAGAGCACTAGGTACAACAGGCCTAACGTCGAAGGACAGCATGATGAACAACACGAGCCAACCCCAGGTTGAATGGAGCAAACTCAAAGCACGAGCGTTACGCTCGCTGGCAAACGACAATGCCGTGGTGATTTTGCCGCTGGCGGCGATGGAGCAACACGGGCCGCATCTACCGGTGATGGTCGACACACGGATTGGTCAGGAAATCGCGGTACGGGCGGCACGACAAGCTTATCCGTTACGACCCACCGTTGCAGCGCCGGCCGTCTGGCACGGACTCTCTGAACACCATATGAGTTTTGGCGGTACCTTTAGCCTCGACCACGAAACGTTTACCGCGGTAATTCGCTGCTTGTTGAACAACCTGGCGCGACATGGTTTCAGGGATGTGCTGTTGTCAAACAGCCACGGCGGAAACATTCGTGCGATGCAAACCGCGGTGGATCAGTTGACGGTGGAAACGGGGCTGACCCTGGTGGCTACCACCTATGCGTCTGAAGCGGGTCCGGCGTTTGCCGAAATTCTGGATAAACAACCCCACGTGATGCACGCGTGCGAAGCCGAGACATCGATGATGCTGGCGCTGGAGCCTGATCTTGTAGACACCACGGATTTATCATCGCTTAGCACCGAACGCGGCAATGGTTTTCTCGGGGCTGGCGTTGCCTCTTATCGGTGGCGGCCATTTCAACATATGACGGCCAATGGCGTATCCGGCCATCCGGCCACAGCCTCTGCGACCAAAGGTGAGTTGTTGCTGGACGCAGCGGCCGAAGCGCTGGCGGATCTGATCACTGACCCGCAAACCTGGGCCCCGGCACGGGATATGAGAGAGTCTTGATAAGCTTCAATACTCACTCAGTTCGGAACGCGGTGCCGCACAACTAACGCAGGCACAATCTGCGGTTAGTCGTTATCACTCACCACCACTTCACCTGCGACAGAATAGACTGTCGCGTCATCAGGTCGAGTCTCATTGCCCCATCGAATCTCTACTTCACCACCGGCAGCCAGGATTGGCTGTGGATCTATTTGTTCAGCAACGATAAATTGCCCACCGCGCGATCGACACTCCTGTTCGCCTAGCTCTACTGGCTGCCTCGGCGTCAGATAGGTCAGACGGGTGCCCAGTTGGCGCAACTGACCGGGCAAAATGCAATTGGCGTAGGCGACCGAACTTTGCGCTGGCTTTTCATCGGGTTGCCCACCTACCGAGTGACCCGTTGAACACGCTGACAATATACCGGCTATGGCTACGCCTAGACACCACAGACGCATTGCTGCAGCGAATGCCATATATCGACGGATCTCGATCACTATCATTTTAGCCCCTCATCGCCTGTAATCAACGGCCGGAACAGAAAGGGCAGCCGTGCTTGTCAGGTCAAGTGAAAGGATCATTGACAGCAAGAATTCGGCCTTTCGATTGGTGCATAAGCTCCAGAAACGTGACACGCCATTCGATTGCACACCCTACGACAGGACGAATTCGGGTTTGACACTACGTCAATCAGTAACTGATATGGCCCGCCGGTGCCCATTAGAGCCCGCTATAGTAGACATATCGGCCAAATCGACGGACACTACGGATCAACATTTTGCCTTATTTTCACCTGGCCGCTATAGACTTATGTCGGGAATAGCTCAGCTACGCGCTCTGATCGTATCAGCATTTATTTCAACGCTCCACTCGCCACTCACACACGCGGCGGAAGCCAATGAGCGCTTCTCTCTAGACCTGCGTGCCGTCGATATTCATGCGCTGATAGAGACCGTATCTGAAAAGACCGGCAGAAACTTTATTGTCGACCCCCGGGTTCGGGCAACCGTGACGGTCATATCGTCCGGATCGGCTGACGCCGAAGAACTTTATAATTTGTTTTTATCTGTGCTTGATATTCATGGATTCGCGGCTGTCACATCCGGGGAATATATAAAAATAGTACCGACTCAGGTTGGCGTACAAAGTCCGCTACCCGTGTTACCAGAACAGATAACCGATGATGCTGAACCCCCCTCTGTTGAACGCCGGACAGTAGCGCAAGACGAACTGCTAACCGAAGTGGTGGTGGTTCAACACACAGCAGCTTCAGAATTAGCGGCTGCTCTACGCCCGCTTATCCCGGATACGGCGACTATCGACGCTGAAACAAATTCAAACACCATCGTAGTGACCGACAGCGCAGATAACATCGCTCGTATCATCGAGATTATTCAACTGTTGGATACTCCAAACTAGGTGGCTACGCAACAGCCGGAATATGTACTTGCTACTGTTGCGTCTAATTGGCAGTCATCCAGTTGCGTTTGATTTTTTTGGCCAACGACCACTTGTGCACCTCAGTCGGGCCGTCGTAGATACGAAACGCTCGAGCTTCTCGAAAAAATCGCTCTACAATGGTGTCGCCACTGACGCCAGTTCCACCCATTACCTGGACACAGCGATCAGCAATCTGAAACAGCATTTCAGAGACACTGACTTTTGCCATGGAACTTTCGATATTAGCTGGCTCACCGCGATCGAGCGCGTCAGCGCACCAGTCAATCATCAGTTCGCACTGCTGCAGGTCGATCTGATTTTGCGCCAGCGAAAAGCCGACCCCTTCGTGGTCGATCAGCAATTGTCCAAAAGCCTTTCTGGTACAGGCGTAAGCGGTGGCGATTTCATTTGCACGGTGCGCCATGCCGGTCCAACGCATGCAATGGGATAACCGGGCCGGTGCCAGGCGGATTTGCGCGAGTTGAAAGCCACGTCCGGGTTCACCGAGAATACTCTCGGACGGCAGCCGAAGATTTTCAATCTGTATCACGGCGTGACCGCCAGGCATCGAGCTGTCGATGGTGTCAAGCACGCGCTCGGTGCGAATCGCCGGGTTAGGCAGATCGACCAGGAAAAGCGTCGCACCCTCCTCTGCCATGGCCATCACGATGCCCACTGCTGCGCCATCGGCGCCGGTGATAAAGGCTTTGCGACCGTTGATCAGCCACTGATTGCCGTCGCGCGTGGCGGTGGTTTGCAGCAGCGATGGATCGGAACCGGCGCCACCGTCGCTGGCAGGCTCGGTCATAAAGAACGCCGAGCGCGCACTGCCGTCGATCAATTTGTCGAGATACCGCGTTTTTTGCTCAGCGCTGGCTGCACGACCGAGCAGAAACATATTGCCTTCATCTGGCGCCATGACATTAGTGGCCAGCATGCCCAGGTGTGACCGACCGGCCTTGATCAGTACCCGGGCAGTTCCACGCTGACTCAGATGCCTGCCGTCAGCCAGAATATGGGGTGTCAGCACATTCGCATCGCGAGCCAGCGAGCGCAGCTTCTGTACCAGCGCATCGTCTGGCCCGTGCTGACCATTGCGTGGGTCCGATTCGTAGGGAATCACAACGCGATTGACGAAATCCTCCACGCGTTCGGCAATTTCAATGGAGAGATCAATGTCAGCATTCATAGGCTCGTTCAAGGGGCACCGGGCTTATTCGACGATGGGCAGCCCGAGATAATACGCCAACTTGACGGAGGTTGAAAAATCTCACTCACCAGATGCTAAGCAATTGATGCCACAGGATCGGCATTCCACCCATCTGACAGGAGCTAAATGCGCCAGGTGAACTGCGTATCCCTTTCTGAAACCTCCCACAGCTTTTCCACTACTGGTTTGTCGTAGGCGTAGGGCTCCAGTGTGCCTTTGCCAACCGGCCCGACCCACTCCATACGGCCGGTGGGGCCGTACAGGGCTCGCTGCGGAAGGCCATCCTCGGTTGCACACATCGTTTCCGGATAGGCGCCCTTCTCAGCCGATTGCACCATCGGTGATAAGGACATCAGACCAAACAGCATTCGGGTAACGAGGTTGCCACTGGTGTTAATCAGCGACGTGGCGGACGAGCCAGGATGGCAAACATACACGTCGACTTTCCTGTTCGCCGCTTTAATCCGATCTTGCAACTCATAGGCAAACATCATCTGCGCAAGTTTGCTTTGGCTATACGCAGGGTTGGCGCTGTATTTCTTATCCCAGTTGAGGTCGTCGAACTGAATAGTCTTAAGACCCATCTTGTAGCCCAGGCTTGCGACGACGACAATCCGCCCACTTGCCGCTTCGATGTGATCGAACAGCAGGCCACACAGCACAAAGTGGCCGTAGTGGTTGGTGCCAAGCTGGCTTTCGAAACCGTCTTTGGTCCGTTGCTGCGTTGGCACTTGCGCGATGGCGGCATTGCAGATGAGTGCGTCGATTTGCGGCATGTTCTTGAGTACCTGTGCTGCCGCCGCGCGAACACTTGCCAATTCAGCCAGATCCATACAGATAAAACTTACATCAGCGGACGAACCAAATTCCTGCTTGAGTGTCTCGATCGCAGTCGTCGACTTTTCAGCGTTGCGATTGAGCATCACCACCTTTGCCCCTTTGGATAAAAAGATACGTGCAGACTCGAAGCCCGTACCCGAGTTGGCACCGGTGATAACATAAGTTTTGTCGGCAAGCGACTCAAGACGCTCGGGCGTCCAGCCATCAGGTCCAAACGGAGTGTCGGTCATATTTTGATCTACTGAGCCACGGATGAGATCGTAATTTACGCTGGTAGTTGAGAAAAACCAGACTGAATAGTCGCGTTTTCTTGCCTGATCGTATCATCTGGCTTGTGATGGCCTGCGTTCATGCATAACATCCCGATGCATGAGCAAACGACAGATCAAAGCCCTCATCGTCGATCGCATTCAGCAAGACGGCCTGCTGGAGACCGGTGTAAAAGGCGTAAAGCTCTTCCGCGCAACCGCTCCGGTGCCCTGCGCCCCGGCAGTCTACGAACCCAGTGTCATCGCGATTGCGAGCGGAGCCAAAGAGACTGGGCTGGACGGTAAGCGCTACGTCTACGACGACCGCCAGTATCTTTGCTGTCCGATGTCTATGCCGATACAGGCCGGAACGCCCACGTCATCACAAGACAACCCACTCTACGGCGTATTGGTGTCGCTGGATCAGCGCACAATGACCGAGCTGACAATGGAGATAGAGAGAACCGAGGCTAGTGCTCTACCTGCCGTGGAAGGCCCGGTCGAACATAGCATCAGGCTCGCACACTGGGATGATGCGTTTACCGATGCACTGTTACGACTGCTGCAACTGGGCAGCAATGAAACAGACATAGCGGTACTGGGAGAGACGCGATTGCGAGAAATGTATTACGCGATCCTGAAAGGCGAGGCCAGCCTTTTTACCCGGCACGCATTCGGTGCCGGCAACGCGATAGCGCGATCCATCGCCTATGTCTCATCTAACCTGAGCGAGCCCATCACAATCGACGACATGGCCGACCGTGCGGGCATGAGTCGAGCGGTCTTTCACCGTAAGTTCAAACAGACGACGACGATGTCACCCATTCAATTTGTAAAATCGATGCGACTGAACAATGCGGCAATGAAGATAGCCGGCGGCATGAGCGTGAACGAGGCAGCGATGGGCGTTGGCTACATCAGCGCGTCACAGTTTAGCCGAGAGTTCAAACGCCTGTACGGACAATCCCCCAAACAGTGGAGTCACTCTAACCCTGTTCCTGCCACGGAGTCTTAGCGAGTGTTTTTATCGCTTGCACGCAAACAAGCCAGTTGGTAGATCGTGGACACTGGCTGAACAGGCTACGAGTAGCTGCTTCGGTAAGCTA
This sequence comes from uncultured Granulosicoccaceae bacterium, assembly GCA_964646405.1. Classification (GTDB taxonomy): domain Bacteria; phylum Pseudomonadota; class Gammaproteobacteria; order Granulosicoccales; family Granulosicoccaceae; genus CAKZSB01. The sequence goes on from CAZYDV010000218.1 coordinate 9,219, forward strand.
GCCGTTGAATTATTCATGTCTATTGCAAGACCGATATCGACCAGAATATTTACCGCATCTCGATACTGAGCCATCACACAGACTGTCAAAAACTGTTAATGCAAAATCGAATCGGCGTTGTCTTGATATAGGGTTAGGAGCGTACAGTGGAGAAAGTGATGAAAAACAGCACGTTCAATGTCGCAAGACGACACACGCTCAAGTTGCTGGCCGGTACAACCGCAGGCTTGTTGACCGGTATGCCGGCGTTTTCGGGGTTGCAGGAAACGTCAGCGCAATACAACCCAACGGGTATTCCGGTCGACTGCACGCTGATCAGCCGCGCAGATCTTGCTCGCGCTTACATCCTGATGCGCAACAGCAGCGAAACCGAGGTGATTGCCGCACACTTTAGCGACCAGACAATTCTCTTCGACAACACATTGCTGAATATGGCGGACGCCTATGTGGAGCCGATAGTCATACCGCCGCATGATCGAGTAATGGTTCGACTGAGTCTTGAGGCCGGGCTGCGGCAAATTAGTGCTGGCGGCAAGGTTATCGATCTTAACCATCGAACCACCTATCTTTCACAAGGCACGCGCGTAGTGGCTCTGCCCGTTCGATTCCACCACACGGCGGGGCTGATCACAGACGACGTTCGGTTGGCGTAAACAGAAAACGGGCTCGCTGCTCGAACAATCAGGCAGCTTGCTACAATCGCTCGCAAACTAGCGGTCTCTAGCGCGAGCCTGCCCGTTATTCGGTCAGCGGCGGATCGTTTGTATAGAACAGACTCGTGTCGCTCTGTTGCTGCAGATCCCATAACGAAAGCAAAAGACTTTGCGCGCGTGCCGCGGATAACAGTCCATCGGTCAGCTCCAGAAACTTGGCATCAAGTTCCCGATCCGACAGCGGCAGATCCGGATCACCGACCCGATGTGGCTGGAAACGATGCAACTGAGTGCCATCGACAAGCCGAATCGTGACGTTGGCCGAGCGTTGCGCAGGAAAGCGCGCCTCGATCTCCGGCGCGAGTGATACCTGAACCTTCTGCATTAATGTCAGCACACGAGCATCGCGCAATCGCGCCGGACTAAATGCATCCAGCCGGATACTGCCGTGGACCAGACCGCTGGCCACCACAAACGGCAGGCAGAATCGCGCCGCCGCAGGGGTATCTGCCAGCATGTTTCCGGTCACGTCTACCGTTGCCGAGTAACCACCGATATTGATCCATACGATCTCGTTTATATCGAACGCATGTTCACGTTGCAGCCAGAGTGCACCATCAAGGGCGGGAAAAATATGCCCGCAACAGCCGTGGTTTTTAATCGTCATGCGCGTAATGGTGTGCTCGTCAGGATCCCCGATCCCCGCCTGCCAATCGACATCTCCGGCCAT
>CAZYDV010000219.1:0-10570 GCA_964646405.1 uncultured Granulosicoccaceae bacterium
ATTGAAGTTCGCGAAGAATCCGGCTGCAAATCCTGAGAGTTTGCGGGTTCTGTCGCCTCCGGGCGGTTCGATTTTAATGACCTCGGCGCCGAGATCTGCCATCAGCAATCCGGCGCAGGGCCCCATGATCGTGTGGCTGAACTCCAGTACCTTAAGGCCCGCCAGCGGTTGACTCATGGGGAGGACGCGACCCGCGATCGATAGCTGCCCAGACTGCCACCTCGCAGCGGGGCACTGGGCAGGCTGCGTCCGACAATTCGCTCGGCCAAATGACCGGCTTCGATCAGCGCATCCAGATCGATGCCGGTTTCAATGCCGAGCTCGCTGGCCAGCAGCACCAGTTCCTCGGTCGCGATATTGCCTGGCGCCCCTGGCTGTTTGGCAAATGGACAGCCGCCCAGTCCGCCTACGGTGGTATCGAAGCCGGCTACACCCAGTCGTATGCCGGCATAGGCATTGGCGATGCCCAGGCCGCGGGTGTCGTGCAGATGCAGCGAGATCTCAAGATCGGGGTAGCGATTGCGCACTGCGCCGATCGTGCGTTCGATCAGCACCGGATTGGCCCAGCCCATGGTGTCGCAAAGGGTCACGCCACTGATCTGCGTGTCTGCCTCGGTGGCGAGGTCCAGGCCGTCCTGAATCGATGCGACCACCTGCTCCGGCGCGATATCGCCGGCAAAGTTGCAACCAAAAGCGGCCATCAAAGTGATCTGCTCGACCGCGACACCGGCATCGCCATGGTCGATCAGGTATTGTCTGACCGCCTCCAGGTTGCCCTGTCGATCGCGATTTAAGTTGCTGATTGAAAATGGCTCTGAAACCGCGAGATGAATTGATCCGGCGACGGTCAGCTTGTCTCGGTGTTCACAGGCGCGCTGCAGGCCGCGCTGATTGAACCACAGGGCGGTGTAACTGACCCCCTCGCGAGGGGTGAAACCCTCTACCACCTCGGCGGCATCGGCCCAGCCCGGTACGAGCCTCGGCGAGACGAAAGAGCAGGCCTGAATGTGCTCGACGCCAGTGGCCGACAAGGCGTTGATCAGCGCGACTTTGTCGGTGGTGCTGATTTCCCCGGTTTCGATCTGAAACCCCTCGCGCGGGCCCTCTTCGGCAATGTGCAATCGCGCTGGCAAATCGGACATGGACATACCCCTTTAGACGGACCAGAGTCCAGTATAACGAGCAGCACCGTCGCGAGACAGCTTGCGGAGGTGCTCCTCAGGTATCATGGACTGAATTCAATACCGCTGCGATCAGTCCATGCCCGATCAGTTTTCCATCGCCAATACAGAATCGCCAATGTCAGATTCCCCGTGTCGATGTTTTCGTGCGCGTGGCGGTAGTCGCTGGGCGTTGGCCGGCAAGTACTGAACTGTGGCATCTGAGCGGGTAGGGCTCGATCAGGAGCCGCACGATGTGCCGGTTGCCGAACGGCGTCTGCTGGAGGAGTCCATCGGTCGCGCCGCGCGGCATTTTCGGGAAAAGATCGGCCTGACGATACAGGAGCTTGCCACCGCATCCGGCATCTCGGCGGGTATGTTGTCGAAGGTTGAAAACGGTTCCACATCGCCGTCGCTGTCGACGCTGCAGGCGCTGTCTACCGCGCTCAACGTGCCGGTAACTGCCCTTTTCAGAGGCTTTGAGGAGACCCGCGATGCGACCTTCGTCAAGGCGGGCAAGGGGCTGACTATCGAACGACGCGGCACGCGGGCTGGCCACCAGTACGAACTGCTGGGTCACACGCCACATGGCCCGGTTGTGGTAGAGCCCTATCTGATCACGCTGACCGAAGCGGCTGACGTCTTCCCGATTTTCCAGCACCCGGGGCTTGAATTTCTGTACATGCTGGAAGGCGAGCTGGTCTATCGCCATGGCAACCGGACCTATGAGCTGACACCGGGCGATACGATGTTTTTCGACTCCGAGGCGGCCCATGGTCCCGAGGAGCTGCGCGTGCTGCCGATCCGCTTTCTGTCGGTCATCAGCTACAGCCGCAATGCCTAGTCATGGCTATTGGCTTTCCTGTGAGGAAACATTATTTCCTGTCTTGTTAAGCGTCGGCTGCGGTGGTAACTTGCCGAATCGCTTTTTAACTTGCCTTTTGGAGCCCGTCCATGTGTGGAATTGTGGGGTTGTATCTGAAGAACCCGGCGCTTCGCCCGGAGCTTGGGGGGATGTTTCGGCCCATGTTGTCGGAGATGTCCAGCCGCGGTCCCGATTCGGCAGGTGTGGCGATCTACCGCGATCCGGTCGGCGCCGGTCAGACTAAATATTCACTGGCGCACGACGATCCTCAGTTCGGCTGGAAATCGCTCGATACCCGTCTTGAACAGGCACTCAACTGTGAGGCCGAAACTCGCGCGATCGATACCCACTGTATCCTGGTCTGCGATGCTGACGAGGCCGATGTCATCGCCTGGCTTTCGCGTGAACTGGCCGACGTGCGACTGGTCGGCTCAGGTGCCTCACTGGAGATTTTCAAGGAGGTCGGTGCGCCCGACGATGTCTATCGTCGCTTCGATCTTGGCAAGGCGACTGGCAGCCACATGATCGGCCACACGCGCATGGCAACCGAGAGTGCGGTGACGACCGCCGGTTCGCATCCTTTCGCAACCGGCGCCGATCTGTGTCTGGTACACAACGGTTCGCTGTCGAATCATAACCGGCTGCGTGAAGAACTGATCCGCGAGGGGCTGGAATTTCAAACCGAAAACGACACAGAAGTGGCAGCCGCCTACATGACGTGGAAACTGCGCCAGGGGATAAGTCTGCATGACGCGCTGACCCACAGCATCGAAGATCTGGATGGCTTTTATACTTTCTGCGTTGGCACCAGCGACGGGTTTGCCGTGCTGCGCGATCCTATCGCCTGCAAGCATGCCGTGTTGGCAGAGACCGACGACTGGGTGGCGATGGCAACCGAGTATCGCGCGATCGCCCAGTTGCAGGGGGCTGATCAGGCGACGATCTGGGAGCCCAGACCACAGACTGTCTACTCGTGGGGCGGTGGCGAAGGAGCGATTCACTGATGCGCGAACTCGATTTCGCAGAACTGGGGCTGCGGGAAATCAACAGCCTGTTGAACATCCCGAATGCAGCGGACACCGAAAAGCAATGGGCCATTAATCGACCGATGGGTCAGCACGCGATAGCCTGTGGCTTGCAGTCGGCGCTGGATCTCCAGATCAACGGGCACGTTGGCTTTTATTGCGGCGGCATGAATCAGCACGCCTCGATCACGGTACACGGTCACGCTGGCGTAGGCGTGGCGGAGAACATGATGTCTGGAACGGTCAGGGTGTGCGGCAACGCGAGTCAGGCGGCGGGTGCCACCGCGCATGGCGGGCTGCTGGTGATCGAGGGCGACGCCTCATCGCGCTGTGGTATCTCGATGAAAGGCGTTGATATTGTCGTTGGCGGGTCGGTTGGGCATATGTCGGGCTTTATGGCTCAGCGCGGCAATCTGGTGGTGTGCGGCGACGCCGGCGAGGCACTGGGCGATTCGATCTACGAGGCGCGGCTCTACGTGCGCGGCTCGGTCGAGAGCCTTGGCGCCGACTGCATTGAAAAGGAAATGACGGGCGAGCACAAAATTGCGCTGGCGGCGCTGCTCGCCCGCGCCGGCATCGAACACGACGTCGAGAGCTTTCGGCGCTACGGCTCGGCGCGCACGCTCTACAACTTCGACATCGACCGCGCAGACGCGTACTGAGGCAGACCATGACAACTGATACGCCACGCACCACGCCGCGCCCGTCGGCCACCTTCGACGAGTACACCTTAAGCGAGATTCGGCGTGCCGCCAGCACCGGTATTTACGACATTCGCGGTGGCGGTGCCAAGCGCCGGGTGCCACACTTTGACGACCTGCTTTTTCTCGGCGCGTCGATGTCACGTTACCCGCTCGAGGGCTACCGCGAGACCTGCGGCACCGATGTGGTACTGGGTACCCGCTTTGCCCAAAAACCTTTGCGTCTGAACATTCCGATTACCATCGCCGGTATGAGTTTTGGCTCGCTGTCGGCGCAGGCCAAAGAGGCACTCGGGCGCGGCGCTAACACCGCCGGCACCTCGACCACCACCGGCGATGGTGGCATGACGCCGGAAGAACGTGGCCACTCGGAACTGCTGGTCTACCAGTATCTGCCATCGCGCTATGGCATGAACCCGGACGACCTGCGCAAGGCCGATGCAATAGAAGTGGTGGTCGGACAGGGCGCCAAGCCCGGTGGCGGCGGCATGCTGCTGGGACAAAAAATCTCCGATCGGGTCGCGCAGATGCGCTCTTTGCCGCAGGGCATTGATCAGCGCTCGGCCTGTCGCCATCCCGACTGGACTGGTCCGGACGATCTGGAAATCAAAATTCTCGAGCTGCGTGAAATCACCAACTGGGAGAAGCCAATCTTCATCAAGGTGGGCGGGGCGCGGCCGTATTACGACACTGCCTTGTCGGTCAAGGCCGGCGCCGACGTCATCGTACTCGATGGCATGCAGGGCGGCACGGCGGCGACGCAGGAAGTATTCATCGAGAACGTCGGTCAACCCACGCTCGCGTGTATTCGTCCGGCGGTTGCGGCATTGCAGGAACTGGGCATGCACCGCAAGGTGCAGCTGGTGGTGTCGGGCGGCATTCGCAACGGCGCAGATGTGGCCAAGGCGCTGGCGCTCGGTGCGGATGCGGTGTCGATTGGCAGCGCCGCACTGGTCGCGTTGGGGGACAACGATCCGCACTGGGAAGCCGACTATCAAAAGCTCGGTTCGACCGCTGGCTGCTACGATGACTGGCACGAAGGGCAGGACCCGGCCGGGATCACGACGCAGATACCGGAACTGGCCGCGCGCCTCGACCCGCAGGTAGCTGGTCGCCGTCTGTCGAACTATCTCAAAGTCATGACACTGGAGGCGCAGACCATCGCGCGCGCCTGTGGCAAGAGTCACGTACACAATCTGGAACCGGACGATCTGGTGGCCCTGACGGTCGAGGCGGCCGCAATGGCCGGAGTGCCGCTGGCGGGCACCAGCTGGGTGCCTGGCCAGAGCTGACAGTCAGAGCACCGCACCCGGCATGATGGGGCCTGGCCTGTGGCGTATTGTTCTCGTCGTCGCCGCCGCGATGCTGGTGCCGGTCATACCATTCGTCTTGTTTGGTGAGCAGAGCGAAAGCTGGATCAGGCATCATCTGCTCAGCGACGGTGAGTCGGGCGGCGGTTTATGGCACTTCGCTATCGTGACGATTGTGCTCGCGTCAGACATTCTATTGCCGGTGCCATCCAGTGCAGTGCTGACGTTTGCCGGCGCGAGGCTCGGCCTGCTTGCTGGAACTTTGGCCGGCTGGCTCGGCCTAAGCCTCTCGTGTGGGCTGGGCTACTGGCTCGCCAGTCGTTTCGGCATGCCGCTGGTGAAAAGGCTCACCTCATTGCATCACATCGATACGGCACGCGACCCGATCAACCGCCGCGGCGTGTGGATGTTGCTCGTCAGTCGGGCATTGCCGGTAATCGCCGAGGCCTGTGTGTTGGTGGCAGGCGTTTATCGAATGCATTTCCGCGTGTTTGCCACCGCGGTGTTGATCGCCAATTTTTTTCTGGCGCTGGTGTTTTGCGCGTTGGGTTTTTACGCCGCTGACGAGGGATGGTTCTTGCCTGCGATTCTGGTGTCAGTGATCGCACCGTGTGTGCTGTTGCTGCTATTTCATGCGTTTCGAGCACGGTCTGATCTTTCGCAGGCCGACTGATCAAAGTCGACAACTAATGACCAAACTTTCAGAGGTCGCCACAACTTAGTGTCCGGTCAAAACGTATTGACAAAATGGGCCTTGAAACCGGTCGTGTTTGTTCTAGGCCTGTTGCCACTTGCGTTGCTGGTGCTGGCCGTGGCGCAAAACCGTTACGCCAACCCGGTTGAGGCGATATTGCAGGGCAGTGGCGAATGGGCATTGAGATTTCTGTTGTTGACCCTGTCGGTTACACCGCTGCAGTTCGTGTTCAAGTGGCTATGGGTCGCGCGCTTGCGGCGCATGCTGGGGCTGTTCGCATTTTTCTATGCTTCGCTGCATTTGCTGATCTGGCTCGGCCTTGATCTGGAATTCAGTCTGGCGGCTGCGCTGTCAGCATTGATGGAAAAGCCTTTTATCACCGCAGGTATGCTGGCATTTGCCGGCCTTATACCGCTGGCGCTGACGTCAAACAAATTCTCAGTGCGAAAGCTGGGTACCCGCTGGAAGTCGTGGCATTCGGCAGTCTATCTGCTGACGGTGCTCGCGATAGTGCACCAGGTCTGGCAGGTCAAGGGCAGCGATCTGCTGGAACCTGCGATCTATCTGCTGATATTGATCGCGCTGTATTCCTGGCGCTTTAGTCGTTCGATTAAATAGGACGTTGCACCGGCAGTGGCCAGTGCAACGTCAGACTCTGATGATTCAGGTCATTGCTGCGACGGCTTCGGCCTCTTCGCGCAATTCGGCTTCACTCTCTTTCATCTTTCCGGCGATGAAATCGTCGATTTCAAGACCCTGCACGATTTCGTAGTCGCCGTTCTTACACACGACAGGATAGCTGTAGATCAAGCCTTCCTGGATACCATAACTGCCGTCGGACGGTACGGACATGCTGACCCAGTCACCCTCGGGTGTGCCATTGATCCAGCTTGCCATATGATCGACAACTGCATTGCCGGCCGATGCAGCGCTCGATGAGCCGCGTGCGTCAATCACCGCCGCGCCGCGTTTGGCGACGGTCGGGATGAATTCGTTGCGCGCCCATTCCAGATCGACGAGACCGGGGGCACTCTTGCCCGCCACCTGGCAGTGCGTAATGTCTGGCACCTGTGTGGTCGAGTGGTTGCCCCAGATCACCATCTTCTGAATATCGGGCACGCGGGCGCCGATTTTTTCAGCCAGCTGGCTGATCGCACGGTTGTGGTCGAGGCGGGTCAGCGCGGTAATGTTGCGCGGGTTTAGCTTTGGCGCATTGGCTTTGAGAATGTAAGCGTTGGTGTTAGCTGGATTGCCGACCACGCAAACTTTCACATCCGGGTTGGCGACTTCGTTCATGACTTTGCCCAGTGAGCTGAAGATCTTGCCGTTGTCGACCAACAGATCGCTGCGCTCCATGCCTGGGCCGCGCGGCTTGGCGCCGACAAACAACGCCACGTCAATGTTGCTGAAGGCAACTTTCGGGTCGTCGGTGCAGATGGTCTCTGAAAGCAGCGGAAAGGCGCAGTCGTCCAGCTCCATTTTTACCGCATTAAGCACACCCATCGCCGGGGTGATTTCAAGCAGCTGCAGGGCGACTGGTTGATTCGGGCCAAACATGCCACCGGATGCGATGCGAAACAGCATGGAGTAACAAATCTGGCCGGCGGCGCCGGTTACAGCAATGCGGACGGGTGCAGTCATCAATGAATTTCCTGTGGTAGTTGAGGATGTGCGGATCTGGTACGGCCTGACACGGCTGGCTGGTTTGCGGCCATTTGCCGCGTGGCCTTGATGCGGCCCTGAAACCGGGCTGAGTAACGTCTTTGCCCGTCTACTGACACAATCGGCAATTATAATCCAAAAACCACTCCAATCTGTATTGCGGCATCGGTCTGACGGCAGGTTTGGTACACTTGCGGACTGTCAGTTGATCGGGATTGCGTGGAAATGAGGTGTCCTTTTTGCGGAGCGATGGATACGAAAGTCATTGACTCGCGTCTCAGCGGCGACAATGACCAGATTCGCCGCCGTCGCGAGTGTCTTGAGTGTGAAGAGCGCTTCACCACCTACGAATCGGCTGAGCTCAATTTGCCGCGCGTGGTCAAATCAGACGGCAGCCGCGAACCGTTTTCCGAAAAAAAGCTTCTGCTGGGCTTTCAGAAGTCTCTCGAGAAGCGACCGGTGTCGATGGATGATGTGCATCTGGCGATGAGTCGTCTGAAACATCGCGCGCTGGTGGCAGGCGAGCGCGAGATAGCGACCGGCAAGATTGGCGAGTGGGTGATGGAAGAATTGCTCAAGCTCGATCATGTCGCCTACATCCGCTTTGCGTCGGTCTATCTGAGTTTCGAAGACATCGCCTCGTTTCGCGATGTCATCGAGCGGCTGGAACACGAATTGTCTCCGCAGGAAGCGCGCAGTCAGCTCACGTTCTTAAAGGAAGACGATCCACCTACGGTCAAACGCCGTCGCAAATGAGTGAGCTGTTCAGTGCCAACGATCGTGCGCACATGGCAGATGCGCTGGCGCTGGCGGCACGTGCAATGTACACCACGGATCCGAATCCGCGTGTCGGTTGCGTGCTGGTCGCCGACGATCGCGTTATCGGGCGTGGCTATCACCGCCGTGCCGGCCTGCCGCACGCCGAGATCGAGGCGCTGCGCGATTGTTCGCAAGACCCGCGTGGCGCCACCGCCTATGTGACGCTTGAGCCCTGCGCGCACCAGGGGCGCACACCGCCATGTTGTGACGCTTTGATTGCGGCAGACGTCGCGCGCGTGGTGGTCGCTGGTGCCGACCCGAACGAACGGGTCGCAGGTAGTGGTATCGCGCGCATGCAGGCCGCCGGAATCCAGGTGGATTCCGGGCTGATGCAAGCCGAGTGCGAGGCGCTGAATCCTGGATTCATGAGCAGAATGCGCCGCAGCCGCCCGTGGGTTCGGCTCAAACTGGCCGCCAGCCTGGATGGGCGCACTGCACTGGCCAATGGCGAAAGCCAATGGATAACGGGCAGTGAGGCACGGCTCGATGTGCAGCGGCTCAGAGCCCGGGCATCGGTGATTCTCACCGGTTCCGGCACGGTGCTGGCTGACAACCCGCGCATGACACTGCGTCTGAGTGACGAGCAGTACGGCAGCGAATTGCCGCGGCGCCATCCGCTATTGGCGATTATCGACAGTCGCGGCAGAACCCCGGCCGATTCGGTATTGTTCGAGCGAGACGGTGGGGTGCTGATCTACACCGGCGCCACCGATGTCGCCTGGACAGACCGCTGCGAGACCGTGGCAGATCTGGCACGCGCGCCGGATGGTCGTATCGATCTACCCGCTGTGCTGCGAGATCTCGCCGTGCGCGGTTGCAACGAATGCCACGTCGAAGCGGGCGCGGCACTGGCTGCGGCCCTGCTGGAACAGCACCTGGTAGATGAACTTGTGGTGTACGTGGCGCCCTTGTTACTCGGACACGACGCCCGCGCACTCGTGGCGCTGGGCGGCATTGATAACATGGCCAATCGCCCCGAATTTGACTATACAGATATCACTCCGGTCGGTCGCGATCTGCGCCTGACGCTCTCTCCTCAATCGTTCGCTCGGTAGCTCAAATGTCCACAGTTGTAGTGGTGCGCAAGAATGGTGTCGCCTGTATTGCCGCCGAAAGTATGACCAGTTACGGCGATATGAAGCTGACCGCCGAATACGATCTGCATAGCGAAAAGATTCAGACATTCGCTGATACGCATTTAGCCATCGTCGGCAGTGCTGCGCATTCACTGGTGATCGAGAGCATCATGGGGCGCGAGGATTTCTTTCCTGACTTCAGTTCACGTCCAGCAATATTCGCCACCTTCTCCGAGGTACATCGCATCCTCAAGGAGGACTACTACCTGAACACCAAGGAGGAGGAGGCCGACGCTTATGAGTCCAGTCACATCGATGCGCTGGCCATTAACCAGCACGGTGTATTCGGGGTTTACGCGATGCGTGAGGTCTACGAGTACGCACAATTCTGGGCGACCGGCTCGGGCGGCTACTACGCACTGGGTGCGATGCATGCAGTGTACGATCGCTACGATTCCGCTGAATCGATCGCGCGAGCCGGGGTGGCCGCCGGTGCTGCATTCGACAACGCGTCTGCACTGCCGATGTCGATTCGCACAGTCGAAATGGAGCAAGCTTAAGTGTTTACCGGAATAATTCAGGCTGTCGGTCGAGTGGGGCTGGTTGAAAAGCGCGGCGGTGACAGCCGATTCCAGATTCAACTTGGCGCACTGGCAGAACAACCCCATCAGATTGGCGACAGCATCGCCGTCAACGGCGTCTGTCTGACGGCGGTTGAATTTGTCAGCGATGCCAATGCGGCCGACGCCGGGCTGTCGATGTTCGCCGATGTGTCGTCCGAGACGCTGGCCTGCACCACGCTTGCCGAGTTGGGATCGGGCGACGACGTCAATCTGGAGATGGCACTGACACCGACCACCCGCCTGGGTGGGCATCTGGTCAGCGGCCATGTAGATGGTATCGCCGAGGTTGTCAGCCGACAGGCGGACGCGCGATCCGAGCGTATTGAGTTTCGCGCACCGAAAGCACTTGCGCGCTATATCGCCGCCAAGGGGTCTGTTTGCATCGACGGCGTCAGCCTGACGGTGAATACGGTGGCTGGCGAGACCTTCGGCGTTAACATCGTGCCACACACAATCGAGCACACCAATCTTGGCCGCTGTCAGCCAGGTGTGCGCGTCAACCTTGAAATCGATGTGATCGCACGTTATCTGGAGAGGCTATTGACGGCAGGCTTTGCCGATGGCGATCGCAATGTCAGCGACATCATCCTGGCGCAGGCCTCATCACTGCTGGACGACTCGACCCGCAGCGTCTA
>CAZYDV010000220.1:0-10538 GCA_964646405.1 uncultured Granulosicoccaceae bacterium
GATGCAGCACCCGGGAAGAGTCTATACACGCGATGCCCTGATGGATACCTGCTATGCAGACAACCGGGTCGTCAGTGATCGCACAATCGATAGCCACATACGCAACCTGAGGCGCAAACTGTCAGACCCGGTGCAAGCCGGCGACAGCGAAGACCAACTGATTCAGTCGATATACGGTATGGGCTATCGGTTGGGTTAAGCGCGCGCAACGCTGTCAGGCCGCCAGCGCCTGATACACCGTCTTTTCAATATCCAAAAATAGCTGCAGCGATTTTTCATCACCAAATGGCAGGATCTGGCTGAGATAGGCACCGCCAATGCCGTTGCTCTTATCGATCCAGAAGAAACTGTTGGCTAATCCAGCCCACATCAGTGTGCCGGCTGGCCGGCCAGTATCACAGGCGCTTTCGTTGATCTGAAAGGTCAGACCCCACGATTTGGGTTCACCCGGAAAAAACTCCGCGTCATTCGAAAACACGGGCGCGATGCTGTTCAGTGCCTGTACGCGCAAATCGCCGATATGGTTTTGACACATACTCGCCACGGTATCCGCATTCAGCACCCGGGTCCCGTCAAGTTCACCGTCATTCAATATCATGCGGATGAATTTGCCGTAGTCGCCCATCGTACCGTGCAATCCACCGCCGCCCATTTCAAACTCGGGGTTCTCAACCACGGGCAGATCGATGGCGGGTAAATCTCCATCGGGGGTACGCGCGTGCACCCCTGCCGCTCGATCGAGCATCGAGGGCGTGTGAACAAAAGCGGTGTCGGACATGCCCAGGGGGCCAGTCAGATGATCGGCGAAATAGGCGCCCAGTGTTTTGCCGGAGGCCGACTCAACCATTTTGCCGACCCAGTCTATGCCAATGCCGTATTCCCAACGCCTACCCGGATCAAAAGCCAGCGGTACGCGCAACGATTCGTTCTCCAATGTGAACAGGCTCGGCGTGCCGGTTTGTTCGCGCCATTTTGCTTCGTTGGAATTCCACAATTCGTAGGTGAACCCGGAGGTGTGCGTGAGCAGATGTCGTAGCGTGACGGGCGAACTAGGTGTGCGCATCAACGCTTTTCCATCACTGCCAAATCCGTCTAGAACCTGAACCTCACCTAGCCAGGGTATGACGTCACCGGCCGGCCCATCAAGATCGAGTTTTCCCTGCTCAACCAACTGCATGGCGGCCGCACCCGTGACCGCTTTGGTCATCGAGAATATCGCGCCGACTGTGTCGGTTGTCATAGCAATCCCGGAATCTGTCGTGCGTTCGCCAGCCGCCCCTTCCCAGATCACACCATCGCGGTTGACGACAATGGCTACAGCACCGGGCGCCGCCCCCTGTTCGATACCAGCCGCAAGTACCTTATCCAGTTGCTTTTGCATTGATTTCCTCCTCAGATTGCTGTGCACTGAGTATAACCCCGCCACGTGGATGGCTGGCAGGATTATCCTGGCGCTGATATGACATCAGAGCTTCGATGCCAACTTAACGACGATCTTCCAGTGTTTTGCGGATACCGGCTGGACCGACAACCTGCTGCCCTTCTGCAACAACATCATATCCTCCAGACCACGGACTGTCTTGAGCGCCTGTAGTGCAATGACGTCGCGGAACTTCTCTTTCAACTTTACATCCACCATGAACCAGCGCGGATTATCTTCCGAGCTTTTCGGATCGAAGTACTTGGCATCGGGATCGTGAGCCGTATGGTCCGGATAGGATTCCCTGACAATCTCGACAATGCCAACGACACCTGGCACCTTGCAACTGGAGTGATAGAAAAAACCGAGATCACCCTTTTTCATTTGATCGCGCATCAGGTTGCGCGCCTGGTAGTTACGGATGCCATCCCAATGATCGCGCTTGCCCGGCATACCGGCCAGATCATCAATACTGAACGCATCGGGTTCGGACTTGAATAGCCAGTAGTTCATGTGAGCGTTAAACGGTTTCGGCTTCGGCGTTGTCGACTATAACCGGTGTGGAGAAATACCGGATCTGTGGGGCTGCGCCATAGCGCGCCTTTATCATCGCTTTCCATTCATCAGTGTAAACGGCATCAGCAGCAGCTCGCGACTCCCACAGATAACAACCTCCACCTGTCATGTTCTGTTCATCGAACAGGTAATATTTGCGTACCAGACCGGTCAGCCCCTGATACTTCGGTGCAGAGCCTTCAAATAGCTCGCGAGCTTGATCCGGTGTCGTTCCGGCGCTAAGCGGAAACTGGACAAGGGCAGTAATCATATGAGCTCCAGGGTTTGCGAACAGGTTGCATGACGTTAGCACGCCACTGACAACCACTCAACCGTACGCGATTATCGACCCAACTTCCTGAAGCTGCCGCCTACAGCAACAGCTAACTCCGGAACCTATTACAAAGAGTTGTGCCCGATGCTGCCAGCACAGTACCGCGTCGCAGACAAACCGGTCCGCAGGCATCGACTATCAACCCGACAGATCGCTGCTGTCGCTTACAAAACCTGAATTCGCATCCCAAACGCAAACCGCAGCCTTGTTCAATGTGACTGCCCGCTATGTCACACTAATACCATCTACTGCTGAAGGATAAACCACTGACCATCCGACTGGACTGATAGCGGCGCATAGTCTCGACGAAGCAGCTGTGCAACAGCCGGTGCTTTTTCACTGATCATTGGACCGTAGTGTTGAGACACATGTATGTATGCGGGTTTGGCACTGAGCAACTGCGAATGCAAACTGTCCCAATGGGATTTCAAGCCCACCTCCCAACCCCATCCATTCCGGGGCAGCGCTTGTTTTCGTTGGCTTACATGATGGTAGATCGGGCTTCCAAATACATAGATGGGCCCTGCAATCGAACCCGCTTCGTTGAGAAACGCCGTCTCTGACATCATCGCAGCGTTTTCTTTTCGCACTGCTTTCTGACGTTGATCCAGCACAATCCAGTGAGTCACCAACGCTGGCACCAGCGCCGCTATACCGCAGATCATGGCGATTGGCTTGCCGTACCGGCCGATCAGGCTTGCCAGGGCATCGGCGCCATACACTGCGACCACACCCAGCGGCACAACGTAATACAAGAAGTGAAATGGCCAGGATGTTCTGGTCTCCAGCATCATAGTGGTGAGTGCGACTGCGCCCCACACCAGATGCAGCAATGCAAAGTTATCCTGTACGAATTTGCGCGGCCGAAAAACAATGCAGGCCGCCAACGCGATCCACGCCGCAAAGTTGTAGACGAAACCACTGAGACTCCACCGAATTCGTTCAAACCCGGCAGGTTCAGCCGGTACTTCATTGTTCGCTGCAAACGGATAATTGAAATAGACTTCCCACAGTCCTGGCCATGCTCCACGCGTATAGAAGTACAGGCAGAATGCAAAGATCGACACGACAAATCCTGTCAATAGCGCAGACAAGTTCCCGTTGCGAATACCGGCCAGCAGGATCAACACAATCGCGACGCCAATCATGTGCCCATGAAAAACCACCACCGTCGATAACACCACGCCGGCAAGTACGGATACAGCGAAAAGGCTGCCGGCTCGACGGCTACCTCTGCAAGCCAGCCACACGCCAAAGCAGATAATCGCCCCGGGCAGAGCCTCAACCTGAGTGAGCCCGCCCGGATCAACCGAACTGTAATAGGCGCCCCCAACGCTATTGGGGCCAGAGCGGCCAATACCGGGAAAGTCAATCTAGATTTTTGTGTGTACTGTACAAACAAACCGAGCACCAACCACACCGCAAGCTCCAGCGCATGCACTGCGAATTCCGGATCTGCCAGTGACGAAAACAACCAAAGCCCGAGCGCATAGCAGTGATGAACCCCCGGATGCTTGATATCGACAAAGTCCCGGTACATCTCTCTGGCGTCAACCACACTTGCCGAGGCGATGTTTGGCGACGCGCCGACCGTGGCAGGCCATGGACATAATCAAGGTATTTTCCTCGCACTGACCCTTTCCACGTCCCTCATCCGAACAGATGGGCACTTGGACCACAACAGGGTAGCCCGACTGTGCCTGCAATGATCGAATCAAGTAATTTTGTACCGCACGACAGCTGTGCTACCTTGCCAGGTATTGCCCTGGTTCAGGGGCAACGGGGGATACGCTGCTTCGGATTGCCAACACCTGACGATCGCGATGCTACCAGCCGGCAGGCGTCAGCTTGTCGCTGTACATCCGATCTCTGACCACCCAATTCACCATTCCCCAGGCGGGCTCAGACAGAACGATTTCTGGCCTATCTCACAGACCCTGCTCTCAACGGGAGATCACCTACTCATCATGGCAACCACACTGAAAATCAACGGCGAGACGCGATCCGTCGAGGCCGAGGGTGACACCCCTTTGCTCTGGGTCATCCGCGACGAACTGGATCTGGTCGGTACCAAATTCGGCTGCGGCGTGGCGTCCTGCGGCTCTTGCACAGTCCACATTGACGGCAAGCCTCAGCGCTCCTGCGTCACTCCGCTGGCAGCTGTAGGCGACGCAGAAATCACCACTATTGAAGCGGTCTCCACCCCACAGGCAGAGGCGGTGCAAACTGCCTGGCGCGAACTCGACGTGGTCCAGTGCGGCTACTGTCAGTCCGGACAGATCATGTCGGCCATCGGATTGTTGTCCGAAAATGCCAAACCGAGCGACGACGATATCGACACCTACATGAGCGGCAACGCCTGTCGCTGTGCCACCTACCAACGCATACGCGCCGCGATTCACCGCGCGTCTGAAATCCTGGAGGCATGATCATGGCTGCCAATATGAATCGACGCCAATTCCTCAAAACCGGCGCCGCCGCTGGCGTGACACTGGTGGTGGGTTTCAACGCACAGGGGCTGCTGGCGGCCACTGCCGACGCCGCCACTGAGGCGACTGCAATGAACCCGTTCGTGAAGATCGCTGATGACGGCACTGTCACCGCGATCGTTAAGCACTTCGAGATGGGCCAGGGCACCACTACCGGACTGACGACACTGATCGCAGAAGAACTCGACGTACCATGGGACAGCGTCGCCGTCGATTTTGCGCCCTCGGGAGAGACCTACAAGAACCTCGCGTTCGGTGGTCAGGGCACGGGGGGTTCCACCGCGATCGGCAATTCGTTCATGCAGTATCGCGCCGCCGGTGCCGGCGCCCGCGACATGCTCGTTCGCGCAGCGGCTGAAGAGTGGGATGTCCCTGCGGCTGATGTCAGCCTCGAAGACGGCATCCTGAAAGCCGGCAACAAAAACGCGGCGATTGGCGAAATGGTCGCCCGCGCCGCCAAACTCGAACCGGTCGCCGAGCCTGCGCTTAAAGATCCGGCCAATTTCAAATTGATCGGCAACAACCAGTTGCCGCGCAAGGACAGTTGGGCCAAGACCAACGGCACTGCCACCTTCGCGATGGACGTTAAAGTGCCGAATATGTTGTATGTGACGATCCTGCGATCGCCTAAATTCGGCGGTGTATTGAAGGGCTTCGACGCGTCGGCAGCAAAAGAGGTGAAAGGATTTGTCGATGCCAAGGCGATGCCGAACAACTCCGGTGTGGCGGTCTACGCCGAATCGACGTGGAGTTCGATCAAGGCACGGCGCATGATTACCGCCGAGTGGGACGACAGCGCTGCCGACTCGCGTGGCTCGGCACAAATGGCGCAAGAGTATCAGGCCATGCTGGACAGCAATCCCACCTATGATGCCACTGGCAAAGGCGACCTGGCTCAGGTCGAAGCAGCAGCCTCAGAGGCAGCAGCCACGGTCGAGGCCGACTTTGTCTTTCCGTTATTGGCCCATTCGCCGATGGAGCCGCTCAATTGCGTGATCGAGCCCACTGAAGAGGGCGGCGCGCGCCTGCACGACGGCTGCCAGTTCCACATGATCACGCACCCGACACTTGCCGCTGTGCTGCAACTGCCGCCTGAGAAGATCGAGATTGTCACCTACTATGCCGGCGGCTCATTTGGCCGACGCGCCAATGCGGGCTCCGACTATCACGTCGAGGCGGCGCTGGCCTATGCGCTGATGGGCGGCCAGAAAGCCGTCAAACTGGTGTGGACACGGGAAGACGATCTGGCCGGCGGCTGGTACCGCCCGATGGTCGCGCACCGCGCAAAGATCGGTGTGGACGCCGATGGCAAGATCTCTGGCTGGGCGCACCGCACGGCGGCACAGTCGATTGCCAAAGGCACGCCGTTTGAAGGCATGCTGGTGCACAACAACGTCGATCACTTCTCGATTGAAGGCATCGTCGATACGCCCTACCGCATTAATAACATGAGTGTCGGCCTGTCCGACTACACCTCACCTATGCGCGTGCTGTGGTGGCGCTCGGTCGGCCACAGCCATTCCGGCTACACCATGGAGGTATTGATGGATATGGCGGCAGAGGCGGCTGGCAAAGACCCGGTCGAGTTTCGCCTTGCCCATCTGGATGAAAGTGATCCCGATCAGGCCCGATTTGCAGCCGTGCTGAAACTGGCCGCGGAAAAAGCCGGCTGGAACGGTTCAAAGCCCTCTGAAGGCAAGGGCCGAGGAATCGCGGTACACAAATCGTTCAATACCTATGTCGCAGAAGTCGCCGATGTATCCGTCAATGCAGACGGTGCGATCTCGATCGACAATTTCACCTGTGCAGTGGATTGCGGTGTCGCAGTCAACCCGGACGTCATCCGCACGCAAATGGAAGGCAGCATCGGTTACGGTCTCGGTGCCGTGATGCGCAACGAAGTGACGATGACCGACGGGGTCGTCGATCAAAAGAACTTCCCGCAATACAAACCGCTGCGCATCACCGATATGCCACAGGTCGCGGTGCACATCATGCCATCCGAAAAAGCCCCGTCCGGCGTGGGCGAACCCGGACTGCCGCCGGCAGGTGCAGCACTTGCCAATGCAATCTATGCCGCCACCGGCAAATGGGTAACCCAACTGCCATTGGAAAGCAATGGCGTGAAGTTCGCCTGACCGCGTGATATTGGCGGGCAGCGCTATGCTGCCCGCTGTTTTTGTCGCCGCAGCCCAAGCTATGCATGCGCCATCACCGTATTCAATCTCAACACCAAAACGGGCGCTTTAAAACACAGGGGCTGGCCAACATCTGCCGTTTTTTCAACAGACTGTAGAAGCCATGACAAGACGTTGAGACCCGTTACGAGTGAAGGCCTGATCGGGAAAATTGTCCACGGTGCGTGGTACATCGTCAGTAACACAACAGCGGGCTGACGTTACAATGAGGATTTAACACCCCAGCAAGCTGACCCACTAGTTTACCAACCGCCTGCCGATCACCCCATACCGTGTGATGTTGTGTCCGAAGACAAACGAAAAGCTAGCAATTTTTCAGGCAAAAGAATGCTGCCCGCTGCATCAGATGGGTACCTGTATCATGTATTTATCTCCTATAGCCACGCTTCGCAGCATACGCTGTCTCAGGCCGTCGAGCAGGGACTGAAAAGACTGCTGAGAGGCCCTTTTCAAAGGTCTGCACTTAACGTTTTCAGAGATGAATCGGCACTCTCCGCCGGCCACGACGGAATCGAACAGATTCTGCGACATCTTTCAAAGAGCCACTGGTTTCTTCTTATTGCTTCGCCGGCTGCTGCGCAGTCACCCTGGTGCAAGCGCGAGCTGCGTTGGTGGCTCGGCGATGAACACGGCGCGTATAAGCTGACTGATGAACAACTCGATATACCGATAGCACTGCCGCTCAACGATCGTGGCCAGCATCGATTGAAACGACTCATTATTGCCCGCGCCGAAGGCAATCTGGTACGAACGAACGATGGATCTGACTGGCGCTGGGAGCCAGAGGGGAACTCCGTCGAGCTGTGCCGAATTACCGATGCTTTGCCGGGTTTCATCAGAGGTGTCTATCACAAACCGCCATTGTATGCGGATCTTCAAGCTCACATGGCGCGTACTCTCGACGAACTGACGATTGAAAACCAGCATTTCGCCGACGATCTGGCACGCATCGCGGTGCCGATTCACACCGGCGAAACCGGAGATGACGAAATCGCACTTCAGGCCGAGGTAAGAGGCCTTCTATCTGAAGATCGGCGTAAGCAGCAAAAAAATCTACGGATCGCGCAATCGGCTGCAGGTCTGATCGCGATACTGCTGTTGTTGACTTTATATGGCGCCTTTCTGATTTGGAGTGCAGGAAAAAACGCTGCGGCGGATCGCGACGCATATGAATCCCTGCAGATCATGGACACAAGACCGGCCGCAAGTGCCACACGAGTAATCAGCGCACAGGCTCGCCCGAATCGCCTCGCTCCCAGGCAGGCGCTGTTCACTCTCAACACCCATAGAACGGGATTGCTGGACTGGATTCGGTTTGATAACTCCACCGGGAGTCCCAACCGAGCGTACTGGACGCTGGCAAGTGACGGCGGATATTGGCTCTCGGTGCTGGAGACCGGCACAAATACACCAATACTTTTCAAACTGGACGAGCAGGGGCGAGTCAGGCACAGCAATAAATTCACATGGCCGGGAATGCCGTTTGAGGCCGGCCCGGAGAGAATGGCAATTCACTATACCTATCCGTTGTTGGACCAGCACACCAATGTCACGTCCGTGCAAAGGAACACAGGCGCCAGAAGAGATCTGCTGATTCAAAGAAACACTCGTCGGTACATCGATCAAAACAGCTACTCGAAAGCAATTTTCAACAATTCACTAAGCTACCTGTGGTGGCAGCGCGAAGGAGATCAACCACTACAAAGTATTCGCCTATCAGCCGGATTGGGACTTTCACCAGCGGCGATGACAGCGGCAGACGAATTCGTTTTTTGGGGCAACGACGAGCAACTATATTCGCTTCGAACGAATCACGACGCGATACAACAAATAAAGACACCTGCACCACCTTCAGACTGGCAGGTCGTGCACTCGGGACCATTCGGAAGGCCAGTGCCGATACAACTTTCAGCCAATGGGCAAACGATCATTCAGCTTCTGACAGACGGAACAGATCAATGCGCAGCACGCGCCCTTGACAGCGCCAGCGGCTCAATTGTATCCAGCCAACCGATTGTTCTGCTGCCCTATTGTCCCAGTGAGAATATTTTGAGCGTTTCGAATGATGGACAAACGATTATCGGTCTGGATGCAGACAGGCCGTTCATGGTTCACAACGGCAAACAGGTAACACAGCGACATCAATCAGGCGACAGCATAAAAAAAACGGCACTGGCAGGTAGCGGCAAAAAGGAAGTGCGATTCGAAACCCGGAGCAAGACACTACAGCAATATTCTATCGACAAAGACGGATTCCGATTACCTGCTGCAGTGACCCGTTTTACTGCCAACCCATCTAACCATATCCCGATATTGTCATTCAGCCCTGACGACAAACTCATTGCGGTGAGTGATCCTGACGGGTATTTGGCGATCTTTCATTCTGAGTTAATCTCGCCGCTGTCGACTGAACTACTCCGTCACCACCATATTGCACTGCCCCAAGCGGCTGATTACCGCAGTGGACGATTGCTTACGATCGGCGACGCAAACCAGCTAGTCCAAACCGACGAGGACGGCACAAAGGCGATTCACAGGCAGATTTCGAATCAGCAATGGATAAAACTGAGACCCACCCAACAAACGAATTCATCGGTTCGATCAACCAACGCACTGGCGTTGGCGCAATTTGACAGAGAAGATATTACAAAAGGCGGCACGATCGTCAGTATGAAAAACGGTATTGCCGCACACCATCCGCTACCCGGGCAGATACTGGAGGTAAAGCTCAGCGCAAGCGGTTTTGCGCTCCTGTTGCGCGAGACTGACGATGAACACTGGATAGAACTGTGGGATCACGAAGGTATTGTTTCTGAGTTGATTCGATCGCCTATTGACAAACCTATAGGCTTCGACTTTGTCGGACCAAACGACGGCTGGCTCGCTGTACAGCACGAAACACCCACTCCAGAATTGCGATTGTACCCGTTGCGATCTCCTCATACCGAGAGCCATAACAATGACCCGTCATACCATGAATTCGAGTTGATGGACGTCACCCCAAATACAAATGAGTATATTGGCCTCAGTCCAGATGGCAAAACCGGATTCCTGATTGATCAGGACTACCGAATATTCCGGTTTGAACTACCCGAGACCCCTAATTCCATTCCAGTCAAACTGGTCCTGTCTCGCGAAAACATCGGAGAAATATCACCATCCTGCTTACAATTATTTCCATCAGAGGGCATTTTTGTCGCCTGCGACCCAGACTTGTGGCAGCTCAAAATCTACAGCCTGGACAATTTTCAACTACTGTCTCCACCCATTGAACTTCAAGGTCGACTCCTGTCTATCGATAGAGAAAGTGATTCAACATTTTCCGTACTGCTCGCACGCTCACACAACAACTTAGACAATCGCGATTTGATTCTGCAGCGCTGGGATGTTTCTCATCAGAACTTACTGGAATTCGCAACCACCCTTGCGGAACGGCCGGAGAACGCGCCGTGAACACCTGGGTGCTAAGCTGGGGCAACTAAAAAAGTAGGCTCGTCGGAACAATCTGTGGGTATAAACGAGGAGATTTTCAGTCTGTAGCA
>CAZYDV010000221.1:0-10434 GCA_964646405.1 uncultured Granulosicoccaceae bacterium
GTTGCTGTCCCACACCCGAATCTCAATCTCATCGCCTAGCACCAGGCCGAATTCCTGCAGCACTTTGCGCGGTTCGCGTACGGCGCGGGCGCGATAGGCGTAGGATTTATACCAGTTGGGTGGCAGCCCCAGCACCGGCCACGGGTAACACGAGCACAAGGTGCAGACCACCAGATTGTGCACGCTCCGGGTGTTCTCCAGTACAACGATTTTGCTGCCCTCGCGCCCGCAGTAGCCCATGTCGGCAATCGCCTGAGTGCCATCGCGCAGCAGCCATTCCCGGTAGGCGGAGTCAGTCCATGCACGTGCGACGACTTTGGCCCCATTGAGTGGTCCGATATCTTCTTCATACTGTCGAACGACTTCGTCAATCAGATCGGTACTGATCAGCCCTTTTTCGATCAACAGCGATTCGAGCGCTTTGGCCCGTATTTCTGCATCGGCCGATGAGGTGACGTGCGATGAGTGTGACATTGATCTACTCCGGGCCAGTGGTTGCATCTGGCAAGGGCTCGAGGTAGCTCTGCCACATGTCGATGTACAGCGCAGTGTTTGTTTCGGCGTCGTCGCCCCACAGTTCCACGGCCTCGAAACGCACTCGGTACAGCGGCTCGATGGCGTGCGGCTGACCGGGTGCAGGGGTGTCGTCCAGTGACCAGTCGCCCAGATGTGCATCGATGGTGCAGCGGCGTCCGCGGACGTAGCGCGGCAGCCGTGTGTGAGCGGCCGGGTGCATGTTGCGGGCGCGCACCTTCATGCCAATGTCATACAGCGGATACGGCGGCGTGCTCGACTTTGCTGCCTCCGGTGCAGGTCGCTGCAGGGCATTGTGCGTCGCCTCGGGGTTTTGGGTCACCGGCACGGTGGCGTCAGGGTTGTCGCTGAATCTGGCTAGCCTCTGCGTCCATTCAGTGGCACTGATTGACCCACTCTCGAGCAGGCCCTGGATGCGCGCGTGCAGCCATTTTTCGTAGTAGCTGGATGCCAGATAGTGCTGCGCCGGCATTTTTTCGATCATGTAGCGAAAACCACCCGGCACCGGTACCGGCGTATACATCGCCATCGCGTAGACGCGCCCTTGCCAGGCGTGGTGAAAGACCGGTTCGTTTGCCTCGGGCACTATCGGGCCGAAGCCGTGCATGCCGCCCATGTCGTGAATTGCGTTCATCGCTTGCATGTGCTCGGATTGAGTGAACACCATAGCGCAATTTGTGATTCGAGTCGCGTTCTGCGCGCGCTGACATGGCGTCTCTGAAACATCGTAAGTGTTCGCGTTGTGACTACCTTCACGCAAGCAGCCGCCGTGTTTTGGGCACACTTGCGCAATATTCATGTCGATAGTGAAACGCTAGCGCATCTGCAACTTTTCAGCGGTTCGTGTCGATTTCAATCTTCCACCCTGTTTTGCTCATTTCGGAGCCATTTGTGCGGTCAATTCTGCTCGTCGTCGCTGTCTGTCTGTTTCTTCCGTTTCGCTCTTTCGCCGCATTCGATGCGCAAACTGACCTGGTCGCACTGCACTTTGATCATGCGCCTGATCGAGACGATGGCCACGCCGCCGTCGCCGCGCTGGCGGTGGTGCAATCCCTGCGACTGAATGCCATCGTCGTGGGCGGTGCCTATGGACGCTGGAATGCCGATCGCTACGATGCGGCATCTGAAGCGGTGATGGATGCGACCTGGGGGCAGAACTGGTACAACGCCCACAGCGACTACAACGGCGCGCTCGCGGCCAGTCTGGCGCGCTGGCTTCAAACGCTGGATAGTGGTGCCGATGTCTGGATTGCCGAGGGCGGGCAGGCAGATTTTACCGCTGACCTTTTACGTCGCATACAGGTGGCGCGACCGGCGATCGACACCACACAACGCATTATCATCGTGCAGCACAGCGACTGGAACGAAGTACACGCGGATCAATCCGATCTTGACTTTGTACGCGCCAACACGCGCTACATCCTGATCGATGATGGCAACTTTAGTAACGCCACGGCGGATCTGAATCAAAAGAGTACGTCATTTGTCAGTACTGTTCTGTCCAGTCAGTATGCAGTCGCCTGGCAATCTGCTTTTGCCTACCTTGATCCGAACGATAAGCTCGACTTTTCCGACACCGTTGAATTGCTGCATATCGTAGGTGTTGGTACCGACGAGGTGAAGTCACCCGATGAGTTCGCAGCGCGATTTATTGGCTCAATGGCCCGCGTCAGCCGCACACCGACGTCCGCCATGTACTGGAGTGATTCGTACTCGGTGAATGGACAGTGTTACTGTGACACCAATTTTGATCACGATCTCGATCGGGTCAGCGTTGCGACAGCCGCCGGACAAAGATCGGTAATGCAGGTTTGTGCCGACATCACAGCGCGTTTCGGATCTGGCAGCGGCAGTGGGCGCGTCTACTACAACACGGTTCAGTGCGGACACCAGCCGGCCAACTCGGCAGCCGATGAGCGCACCTGCCCGGGATTTTTGACCGACAACACCGGCACGATCCAGAACTACAACTGTTCTGCCACCGGGGCGACCTGGAACCTCGATCTGTTGTATGCCGGCTCAGACGAGTCTGGCGATAACGGCAACGGCAATACTGATAATGGCAGTGGCAATGCTGACAATGGCGGTGGCGGTCACCCATCCTGTGAGCGGGCCGCCTCTGATCCGGATGGCGATGGCTTTGGCTGGGAGAACAGCGCCACCTGTGTGGTGGATGGTAATTCTGGTAGCGGCAACAGCGGATCGAGTGGTAGTGGCGTGGTCCTGTGCGCCAGTGCCTCCAGCGATCCGGATGGCGATGGCTACGGTTGGGAGAACGGCGCCAGCTGCCTGGTGACCAGCGGTGGTGGCTCGGCAGATAACGGCAGCGCAGGCAATGGCAGCGCGGGCGGTGGATTGCCGGCCTGTGTTCTGAGTGGATCCGATCCGGATGGCGATGGCTTCGGCTGGGAAAACAGCCAAAGTTGTATTGCCTCGTCAAGTGATGGTGGCCGCGGGGATTCCGGGTCGGGTGGCCACCCCTTGTGTGTCAGCGCCGCCAGTGACAGCGATGGCGATGGCTTCGGCTGGGAAAACAGTCAGACTTGCATCGTTCGGTAGATAAAACGGGGCAGAGCAACTCTGCCCCGACTAAAGTCTGAGTCTGGCGTGCGCTAGTTCAGCGCCGCATCTCTTACCCGCTTTAGCGCAATGGCGATCTCCTCCCTGCGGCCGGTATCGGCGACGGGGCGCTCGGGCCGATCGGGCAGCTTGCTGGCGTGCTGTAGTACCTTGATTGCCCGATCGTGCTCGCCAACCTTCTCTAAAAAACCTGCCATAAAGAAATTGCCATCGATGTTGTCGGGCGCGATCGCCAGTGCGCGCTCCAGATGGTGCCTGGCCTTTCGATTGCTGCCAAAAGCCAGTGGCCAGGACGGCACCTGGTAGTACAGCGCACCCAGCGACACGTGGGCCGATGCGCTGAGCGCGGTTTCATCCAGTTCGATCGCGCGCTCAAACAATCCGCGTGCACGCTTGACCATTTTCAACGCACCCAGTCCGCCGTTCAACCCGGCGTGGGTGCCCAGCACAATGCCCAGCCAGATCTTTGGCTCGGCGCGCTGTGGATAGCGATCAGCCAGTGCGCTCGCTTTACTCGTCAGTGCATCCAGCGCCTGCACTTTCACATGGGCGCCGTTGGTTTGATAGTAGATCTGCGCCCATTGTTTTTGGACGGACTGTAGTTCCGTGAGCATACCGGGTTGCCCGGTGGCGGCGCTTGCGGGCTGGCACAACGCCAGCGCAAACAACAGGGGCAATGTCAGTGATGACCATTTGATTACCGGGTTCATTGAAAGGCTCCTTGTCGCGGGTCAAGAATGTTCTCGCCAATGTGTCGATTGGCAATCAGGGCGTCGTCGATCAACAGGGGCAGCAGTGCGTTGAGCTTCAGGTA
The DNA here is from genome assembly GCA_964646405.1 of uncultured Granulosicoccaceae bacterium. Lineage (GTDB taxonomy): Bacteria > Pseudomonadota > Gammaproteobacteria > Granulosicoccales > Granulosicoccaceae > CAKZSB01. Next base: position 3,929 of record CAZYDV010000221.1, read on the forward strand.
GAAACGCTCTGGCAAACCGATATTGACTTCCTTTTCGTCGTATAACATCGCTTTGTATATGCGCATCGCTACCTGGGCCGGTGGGTCTTCGCGGGTACTGGTTCGCTTGTTGAATTCGGCTATCACTCCGTCGTTCATGGCGGTGGCAACCGCGCGTGGATTGACGTGCGTCACGGTGACTCCGTGGCCTGCCATCTCTCGCCGCAAGGCTTCACTGAATCCTCGCAAGCCGGCTTTTGAAGCGCTGTAGGTGGCAAACAATGGTGCTGCGATTCCACCCAGCACCGAGCCCACGTTGACAATCTGTCCGCTGCCGCGCGCCAGCATCCCGCCGGTGACAGCACGCGTTAGTTGCATCGGGGCCATCAGGTTGGCATTGAGTATGTCGTTGATGTCTGCCTCGGCCTGGCGGCTGAACTGACAAAGCGCATTCATGCCGGCGAGGTTGATGAGAATGTCCGGCTGCCATTGAGTGGCGAAGCTCGCCAGTTCATCAATTTGTTGTGGTTGCGTCAGGTCGGCTCGATAGTAGTCGTAGCGGTTGCTCGCCGCACAGTCACTGCGGCCAACCACAGTGATCTCGGCGTTGGCGTCGATGAGTCTTTCGACCAGTGGCTTTCCTATACCACCGAGACCGCCGGTGATGAGTACCCGTTTGTTATCAGGCTGCATGACGCGTCTCCGGTTGGTAGGGGATGCTCCGAAACACATTGGCAAACAACTGGAACGTGTTCCTCGCCACTTCAATGATCGCGGCTTTGTCTGGTTCGCTTGTGATCTGATTGACCAGTTTCTGGTAAAACACGATATGGTCCTCATCGACAGTACCGTGCGACAACAGATAGCTGAACGCATCGGCCGGCAGCTCGAGTGATTGCTGTAGTGTTTGCGCACCCTGTGTCGCCATCGCAATCGAGGTGCTTTCGAGCATGTAGACCATGCCCAGGAATCCCACCGGATTGCGGCGGTTGATGTAGTCGTAGTTGTAGGCAACCATCAACTGCGTAGTCAGATGTGGCGCCTGGTCGGATGCCTGCTGGCGATCGCCACCGGCGGCGGCGATATCATTCAGGATCCATTGCTCGTGACCCTGTTCCTCTTCTATGTATTCCGCAATGGCGCTTTGCATCCACATGTTTCGCTGCGGCAGTCGTGCGCCCATACTCATCAACAAAGGTACGGTATGCCTGACGTGGTGGTAGGCCTGGGTGAGGTAGGCGATATAGGTTTCGGTATCGATTTCGCCGCGCAGTCCGGCGGCAAGCTGCGGTACCTGTAACAGCGTCTGACGCGGCGCTTCGCAAGCGACTTCGATTTGATTAAAGAACGTGGTGCTCATAGTGTATTTCCATGGGTGAGTAGAGCTTATGGATATGCGCGCGAACCGGTCGACCGTTGCCGGTCAGCAGTCCGTTTGCACGGGTAAAAGGATCCACCTTGCGCCAGCGATGCACCTGGGCGTAAGCAGGTAGTTCCAGATTGGTTGCGCGAATTGCCTCGGTAATCGCATCTGCGCTCGCCAATGGGTTGGCGACGACGAGGGCGCCGAGACTGCGCTCGTCGGCGCCGACCACAATGGCCTGATCAATACCCGGGTGATCGAGCAGTTTTGCTTCCAGCCATTCGGGGTTGATGTTTCTGCCCCAGCTCGTGATCAACAGGTTGTCGAGCCGTCCGCTGACGTAGAGATAACCGTCACTGTCGATCTCACCGCAGTCGCCGGTGGCAAGGCCCTCGAAGTCGGGCTCTCTCAGATAGCCACTGGCCAGCGGGTTGTCGATCATGATCTGCCCTTCGTCGATGCGAGCAGCCAGATGCGGCAACACGCGCCCGACACTGCCTGCTCGGTGGTGCGTTGGGGTATTCAGCGACACCACCGAGCCACACTCTGATAAACCGTATCCGGCATACACAGGCAGCCCGGCGTGGTTTGCCTGCTGGATCAGATCGCGGCTGACCATGGCACCGCCGACGGCGGCAAAGCGCAGCGCAGACAAGGGTTGTGCTAGTGTCTGAGTGAAGGACAGCAACGCACGCAATAGTTCTGGCACCAGGATTGCGGTGCTGGCGCGGGTCTGTGCAAGGGTTTCGTAGAGACTGGCCGGGTTGCTCATCAACAAGGCACTGTCGGCAAAATGGATGGTTGACCCTGCCATCAGCGCCGGGTAGATACCCGCCACATTCTCCAGCAGGACTGACAGTGGCATCACCGACAAATGATGATCGGCAAAGTCGCTACCGAGCACTTCGAGTAACGAGTGACAAAGCGCTTCGAGGGCGTGCGCTTTTAGGCAAACGCCTTTGGGCGTGCCGGTGCTGCCGGAGGTGTAGGTGATTTTGCTGTAGGGGTTCCGGGTTTGGGATATCTCGCCAATCACAGACAATCGCTTGTCGCCAGCGATGCTGTCGACACCGGCGTCTCGCATCACATGTTCGAGCTGGGCGCGGGTGAAAAAGGGTGGCAATGGCACACAGCAGACGTCTGCCTTCAATGCCGCAAGGTCCCACAGCACCCACTCAACACTATTGGGCATCGCCAGTGCCATTGTTTTGGTGCCGCAGTGCCTGAGCTTTTCAGCGCGAGCGTATATTTGCGCTGACAAGTCGCGGTACTCCACACGTTGATTGCGGTCGATCAGTGCCTCGCGCCGCCGGCATCGTTGCGCCATGTGGTGAAGTTGTCGCCAGAGGGTATTCACAGTGCATGCTCCGTGTCGCTTACGCTGAATGTCGGATGGGGTTTACCAAGGCTCACGCGCAGCGTGCTGCGAAGGTGTTGCGCGCAGTCAGTGACGCTGCCGGCCAGTACATGGGGGTTGGTTTCGTAGTACTGGCCCCATTGTTGTTCGGAGTTCGCAAGCTGCCGATCGCTGGCGATGCACAGACGCTTGAGCGACATACCAAGTGCGCGCAGCTGATGCTCCAGGAAATGGGTGCCGGTTGCGGTCGCGTAGTGGATGCCGCGACGTTCAAGTACCAGTGCGACGCAGCAAAAAAGGGCGATGGTGGCGGAGCGGTTTCGCGACACCAGATTGCCGATTTCAACGATATGTGCCCTTGAAGTTGGCAGCAGCGTCTCGATTGGTGCGCCGGTGTATTGCTCAAGAAACAGTCGATTGCAGGACGCCTCGCGCAAACCAACGGCGGCGATCACTTTGTTGCACTGGCTTGAAATCCAGACAAGCTCCGGAAATGTCACGTTGATACAGGCATCGAAAGCCTGGTGATAGCGATGGGCTATAAATTCGCGTACCGGTTCAACGTCTCCACCATCGCCTGAGAATCGCAGTACTGGCGCGGTTCCGCAAAGATGCCGAACCAGCCTGTTGTCAGCAAAATGCAGTCGACCGATAGCATTGTTATCGCGCTTAACCTGAACGTCGAAATTGACGGCAGGGGTGTGAGGTTTTTCGTGTTTCTTTTTCATACTCCCAGTATCGGGAGGGAGTCTTAAGCGATTCTTAACCAGCAGTTGCCCGAGTGTTGGGGAAATGTTCTGGCTGTGTACAACGATGTTTGGAACGGCTGTTTGACTGCCTGTTTGGATTGGTCAATGTTGTGGTTTTAGTGAGTTCTGTTGTTGCGGTGCGGGAGGTGCGGGCCAGTTGTTAGGGACGTGAGGTTCTTGTTGAAAATTCGAGAGTAAGCCACGTCATGCTGGGCTGTCTAGGGTTGTGGTAGGCACAGACCGATTGCCGGATTGCCTTGCTGACACGTCGGGTTTCCATGGTGCCGGAGAGCAGTAACGAAGTAGTCTGACGCGCATGAGCGAGGATAATCAGTAAGCGTCGGGTGAGTGGGCTTAACTCATGATTCGGGACAGGTCACCGGAGCGTGGTGTGCACGTGTTGAGGTTCGCCTCGGTGACGCGTCGGGTTTCCATGGTGCCGGGGAACGGTAACGGGGTAACCCGACGCGTGAACGAGGATAATCAGCACGTGTACGGCGAGTAGGCTTAACTCATGATTCGGGATAGGCCACCGCAGCGTGGTGTGCAGGTGTTGAGATTCGCCTCGCTGACGCGTCGGGTTTCCCTGGTGCCGGGGAGCAGTAACTGAGTAACCCGACGCGTGAGCGAGGATAATTAGTAACCGTACGGCGAGTGGGCTTAACTTATGATTCGGGACAGGTCACCGGAGCGTGGTGTGCACGTGTTGAGGTTCGCCTCGCTGACGCGTCGGGTTTCCATGGTGCCGGGGAGCCGTAACGGGGTAACCCGACGCGTGAGCGAGGATAATCAGCACGTGTACGGCGAGTAGGCTTGACTCATGATTCGGGATAGGCCACCGCAGCGTGGTGTGCACGTGTTGAGGTTCGCCTCGCTGACGCGTCGGGTTTCCATGGTGCCCGGGAACAGTAGCCGGGGTAACCCGACGCGTGTGCGAGGACAAACAGGGGCGTTTAGCAAACCTGCCTCGGTGGACTTAACTCATGATTCTGGGCATGTCACCGTATCGCGGTGTGTGCGTATTGAGATGCGCCTCGCTGACGCGTCGGGTTTCCATGGTGCGTTGGAGTAGTAGCGGGGTAACCCGACGCGTGAGCGAGGAAAATCAGGGGGCGTTTAGCAAACCTGCCCTGGGTGGACTTAACTCATGATTCTGGGCATGCCACCGCATCGCGGTGTGTGCGTATTGAGGTTCGCCTCGCTCACGCGTCGGGTTTCCATGGTGCCTTGGAGCAGTAGCGGGGGTAACCCGACGCGTCAGCGAGGCATCATCAATGCGGGTCTAAAACATCACCCGATCGAAGTCGCATCTGAGCTGCTACTCCGCAGACGACGCTGAGGGCAGTGGGCACTGCAGTCGTGCGCGCAATCCGCCGGTTGTGCGGTTGTCGAAAGTCAGTCGCGCCTGCAACAGATCGCTGGCTCGAAGCGCGATGGACAGGCCCAGGCCGGCACCGGGGACGACGCGATTCTGATCATTCTGTATGCGATAGAAACGTTCGGTAATCTGTTGTAACTGATCTCGATCGATGCCGGGGCCTGTGTCGTCGACACAGTATTCAATGCCGTTATCTTCGCAGGTCAGGGTAATGTCGATCTGGCCGCCGGCTGGTGTGTATTTGATCGCGTTTGACAACAGATTGGTGAAGATCAATTCGTGCAGGCGAGCCACGCTGTTAACGTGGCAGGGTTTGTCCGGTTGCAGGCTGATATCAATCTGTTGTGCAAGCGCCGGCATCGCTGCGTCGGCAATCGCTTGTGCGAGCATCTGGCGCAGATCAAATCGGCTGGGTGCAAACAGCGATCGGTGACTATCCAGCCGTGCCAGTGATAACAGATCATCAACGAGTGAGCCCATCTGACCGATTGCACGGTCGATCTGCACAATGGCGTTGTGTTGTTCCTGGTCGGAGCGTGCGCCTTGTAACACTTCCAGTTGCACGCGCAGCGATGCGATGGGTGTGCGCAACTCGTGCGAGGCATCGGCAGTGAATCGCCGCTCGTTGTCCAGCGCGCGTTGCAGACGATCGAGCAAGCCGTTCAAAGCACTCGCAAGCGCACGGGTCTCGGTGCTGATGTGCTGTTGCGACACGGGCTTGAGATTGTCGCTTGCCCGGGTGGATACTTCGCCAGACAGCCGTGTCAAAGGCGCCAGCCCCCGATTGATCCCCCACCAGATAGCCAGCGCCAGCAGTGGCGAAATAACCAGGATGGGCGCGATCACTGACTCTGTGGATTCGGCAAGCAGCTCGTCGCGATAGTCGCCCCGCTGGCCCAGCAGCAGGCGGATTCGATCGTTGCTGACCGCATAGAAGTGCCAGTTGTGTTCTCCCTGGCGGGTCGAGAAATAGCCGTCAGTGTGACCACTGTCGAGCTGCAGTGGTTGTGAATGTGAATCCAGGATCTGCCCGCTGCGCAGGTTTTCCACGTGCAGATAGATCTGTCGCTGGTACTCGACCTGTTCTGCTCGTTCCTCAGCGGTGGCGCCGAACTCCCGGTCGGCGGCGTGATTGACAGCTGGTTGCAGGCTGGCGTAGCGGTCGAGCTTTGCCTGCAGTCCGTTCCAGTCGGTCTGATCCAGTTCACCGCTGATTAGTGCATGCAGCGATCGAGCACTCTGAGCGAGGTTGGCATTAAGTATTTCGTCGAGTTCGTGCAGTGAGTGGCGGCTGACGTAGAAGCCGGTGATGCTTGCGGCGATGATAAAAATTGCCACCATCAGCATCAGAATGCGAAAGCGCATCGACTGACCGGCACCCCTTAATACACTCATGCGAGTACGTATCCGACGCCGCGAATCGTTTTGATGAATGCCTTGCCAAATTTGCGTCGCAACGCGTGAATGTGGACTTCGATCGTGTTGCTCTGCGCGACGTCGTTGCCATACAGGGTACGCTCCAGGTACTCGCGCGTGGACACGCGCTTGTCGTGTTCGAGCAGGGTCTGCAACAGTTTGAATTCTGCAATCGACAGATGAATCGATTCGCCGGCCTTGAACACACTGTGGCCGGCCGGATCGAGTTCTACATCGTCGCGTCGCAACACCGACAGTGCGTGG
>CAZYDV010000222.1:0-10414 GCA_964646405.1 uncultured Granulosicoccaceae bacterium
GGGCTTTGCAGCCGCCGCCTCGGGGCGCCGTCAGTTGCTGAGCCTGGACATGGGGGGTACCTCCACGGATGTGGCGCTGATCGACGGTGCGCCACGGCTGACCCGGGAGGGACGCATCGGCCCCTGGCCGGTGGCTGTGCCCATGGTGGATATGCACACCATTGGCGCCGGTGGCGGCTCCATTGCCAGACTCGACAGTGGCGGTATGCTGTTGGTGGGTCCGGAATCCGCCGGCGCCGATCCGGGGCCCGCCTGTTACGGTCGTGGCGGCGATAAGCCTACCGTCACCGACGCCAATCTTCTGCTTGGTCGGCTGTCGCCGCGTGGCCTGCTCGATGGCGACATGGGGCTCGACCCGACACTGTCGCAAACTGCTATGGCCCCTTTGGCCGAACAGCTTGGCTTTTCCACCCAGCGAACCGCACACGGTGTGCTCGGCATTGTTGTAGCCAACATGGTGCGAACGATTCGTACAATCTCGGTAGAGCGCGGTCACGACCCTCGCGATTTTGTCCTGATGCCGTTCGGCGGGGCAGGGCCGCTGCACGCTCGCGATGTCGCAGTCAGTCTCGGCATCAGCGAGATGATCGTGCCTGCAGCACCAGGAATCGTCTGTGCGCATGGCCTACTGGTGTCTGATCTAAAAGAGGACTTTGTCAGCAGCCGGCGCTTTGCACTCGATGAGACAGGCGCACAGAGCTTGTCCTCTGCCTGCGACTCACTGCTGCAACGGGCATCGCTTTGGTTCAAACAGGAGTCGATACCCACCGACAGACACCACATGCAGCTCCTGATCGACGCCCGCTATGTCGGCCAGAACTTCGAGTTAGCCGTCGCGGTTACCGAAGGCGCCGCGCGCTTCAGTGGCGAATTGCCATCGCCTGATGCGCTGGCAGCGCAGTTCAGCCAGGCGCACGAGATTGCCTATGGCTACGCAAGCGTGGGCAATCCGATAGAAGTGGTCAATGTGCGATTGACTGCATCCGCGAGACTCTACGCCGAGCCTGCGATCAACGCCGACAAGGCGGGTACACCACCGCCCTCGCGCGGCACCCGCGACGTCTATTTCGACGCCGAGTCGCCGGTAAACGCGCAGCTCTTCGCGCGCGCCGATCTGCAGGCAGGACATCGTATCACCGGGCCCGCTGTCATTGAGCAGCTCGATACCACCACGCCGGTATACCCTGGCGATCGTGTCGAGGTGACCGATGCCGGCCACCTGATCATCACCATCAGCGGCTGATATCAACATGACTGACACCCGCCAATCACTTGATCCGATTACGCTTGAAATCATCGGCAACGGTTTGCGATCCATCGCCGATGAATGTTTTGTCGCACTGATGCGCTCGTCCTACTCCACCAATATCAAAGAGCGCAAGGATCACTCGATCGCCGTCGTTGATCGCAACGGCAGGCTGGTGGTGCAGGCGGCGCTGACGCTGCCGATCCACATCGCCTCAATGGCGGGTCTGATGCAGTGCGTACTGGAAAAATTCGATGGCGATATCCACGACGGTGACATTTTCGTTGCCAATGATCCGCACACCGCCGGCGGCACCCACCTGCCCGACATCAACTACGCCATGCCGATTTTCATCGATGGGGAACTGGTGGCGTTTGTCTGCAACATCGCACACCACGCCGATATTGGGGGCATGGTGCCAGGATCTATGGCCGGCGGAATGTCAGAGATCTATCAGGAGGGTTTGCGCGTCCCGGTGATTAAACTGTTCCGGCAGGGTGAATTGCAAACCGATATCATGGAATTGCTGTTACTGAATGTGCGGGTTCCCGACGAACGACGCGGTGATCACAATGCGCAAATCGCCTCGTGCAAACTCGGCGCCAGACGCTTTGGCGAAGTGGTTCAAAGCCACGGGCTCGAAAACGTATTGACTGCCTTCGATGAAATCATCGACCGAACCGCACAGCGTATGCGCCGCGTGATTCGCGAGATACCGGATGGTTGTTACCAGTTCACCGACTACATGGACGGCGATGGTATCGCCAGTGTCGATATTCCCATTAGCCTGTCAATGACTATTACAGGCGATAATATTCACTGCGACTTCAACGGCACAAGTTTGCAGGTTGCCGGCAATATTAACACCACCATGAATGCCGTCCAGGCCAGTGTGTGTTACGCGCTGATCGCCGCACTGGATTCCGAAGTCCCGAGCAATCAAGGCGTGCTGGACGTAGTTGACATCAGCGCTGAGCCTGGCACCTTAATTAACTGCGTGTTTCCGGCCCCGGTCGCCGCGCGCGCGCATACCTGTCAGCGCATTGTCGATATCGTGCTCGGCGCCCTGGCGCAGGCCTTGCCCGACAAGGTGATCGCCGCTGCCAATGGTGCCAACACCACGGCGGTGTTCTCCGGTGTCGATCCACGCACCGGTCAACCTTATCTGTACCTGGAGACACTGGGCGGTGGTATGGGCGCGCGCGCTGGCAAAGACGGTAAGGATGCAGTGCAGGTGCACATCACCAACACCTCCAACCTGCCGGTCGAGTCCATCGAGCAGGAGTATCCGCTGCGGGTCGAGGAGTACAGCCTGGTTCAAGACTCGGGGGGGGCCGGCACCTATCGTGGCGGTATGGGCTTACGGCGAGTATTGCGACCGGTCGATCATCGCTGCGTTTTCAACGGTGCCGGAGAACGATTTCGCCATCGCCCGTGGGGCCTGTTTGGCGGACAGCCGGGAGCCACTGGACAATTCATGCTAAGCGATGCCAACGGCACGCGGCGTCTGGCCGATAAACCCGGCGAGATCGCCATCACGCCCGATGACCGCATTATCGTGGAAACACCCGGCGCCGGTGGATATGGCGATCCATCGAAGCGCGACCTGAACGCGATTGCACACGATCGCAACAGTGGTAAATTTTCATCTGACTTCATCGCCGAGCACTATCAGCCAGACGATGGCGGCGGGCACCGGATGGCCAAAGCGTGCACAAGCGAAAGTGCCGCAATCATGACCGCTCAACGTTACTTTGATCTGTCCAACCGGGCTGATCTTGATGCGATTGAACAATTATTCACCGCATCCAGTACCTACAGTTCGGCATCCACCGGGGTGTATCTGGGTGCAGAAGACATCATGCGAATGCAAAGAGACTTCTTTGCCGGGTTCGAGCATCTGCACTGGGCTGTGCACTCCCGGGAAGAGATCAGACCTGGTGTGGTGCAATTTGATTTTACACTGACCGGCACCGCCATCGATGGAGGTGAGATCATCCGCCACGGCATCGAGTATGTCATCGTCCACGCGGGCAGGGTGCAGCACGTCGAGGTTCGCGGCAAAAACGATAGTTAAATTGATCTTTTCAAGATAACGGTAGAGACCGCTTGTCAGACACAATAACCCCAACGGCGCTGCACGCCCGATTGCAACAATTTCCCAAAGCCTCGCTCGCGCAGCTGCCCACGCCACTACATCGGCTGGCAAATTTCAGCCGCCGCCTGGACGATCTGGATATCTGGATCAAGCGCGATGATCTGACCGGGCTTGAGGGAGGTGGTAACAAAACCCGAAAGCTTGAGTATCTGGTTGGCGATGCGGTGGCGCGCGGTTTTGATATGCTGGTCACGATTGGCGCCTTGCAGTCTAACCACACGCGGCAAACTGCTGCGGCTGCCGCAAAGTCGGGGCTGAAATGCGCACTGTTGCACTTTGCCTGGACGCAGGATGCCGGCCCTCACTATCGCGCGGTGGGCAACATTCTGTTAAGCCACACCATGGGCGCGCAACTTTATGTCGATGAGACGCCAAGACCGATCGAGGATCAGGGACCACTGGAGGAATTTTGCGAACAACTGCGCGCACGTGGCCATAAACCCTATTTAATACCGGGCGGCGCATCGGAACATTCACTTGGCAGTCTGGGCTATATGAACTGTGCCAGTGAAATCCTGCAACAGGCAGAACAGGCGGGTGTCCAATTTGACTACCTGCTGCACTGTACTGGCAGCAGCAGTACACAGTCGGGCCTTTTGGCCGGTTTCTGCGCACTGGCTGCGACGACGAAGATCATCGGAATCGCCGATGACGACGAGACCATCATCAAGACTGACCGCGTGCGTAAGCTCGCCAATGATACGCTGCGTGACTTGCAGTTGGATGTCAGGGTCAAACCGGAAAACGTGACCGTGATGTCATTTGATCAGAGCCACTACGGTGTAGCGGATGAACAGACGCGCGCTGCGATTCGTCTGCTCGCATCAACCGAGGGGCTGATTGCCGATCCGGTGTATGAGGCGAAAGCGGTACGGGGATTACTTGCGCTCTCACAGCAGGGCTATTTCCAGAGCGGTGCTCGCATATTGCTGATGCATCTGGGCGGCTCGCCCGCCATTCACGCCTACGCAAACCAGTTTGGCACACCGCAATTACAGCCGCTGTCGCTCTGAACGCCGCAAGTGCACAGGTGTTCTCAATCAAAGATAATCACCTGCCCAAACAAAGAGCAAAGTCCAGTGATCCGCCATATCGTACTGACTCGATTCAAGCCAGGGACCCGTGATGCGGAGATTGGCGAGATATACGGTGGCCTTAAACGCCTGGTTGATCAACTGCCGGGCGCCAGTAATTTTGTAGGTGGCCATTCGGAGAGTCCCGAACAGATCGAGCGAGGCTACCTGCACGGCTTTACGATAGATTTTGAATCTTGGGATGCACTTGAAGTCTACGCCGGTAACACCGAGCACCAGGCGCTGGGTGCGTTGCTGGTCGCCAATGCGATCGATGGAATCGACGGTTTGCTGGTGCTTGATATCCAGACCGAATAGCCACACCACTGCCGGTAGCATTGGCCAACCTGCTGCGGTAATCAGAATCACCTGCCACTGCGGTTGCCTGCCAACCAGTAGTCAATACCACCGTTCGCCGCCAAGTCCGTCCCTGTTCGGTGCACGGATTGCGGTAGCGGCCCTACAAAGGCGAAGTCGCACGCCGATTGCTTACTCAAGCATCAGTACCGGATGAGGTTCAGACGGTACTGGCATCTGTTTTTGATCAGTAATTTCCAAGGATTTGCCGATGAGTAGGGTAATGCGGAACTGGATAACCCCGTTGATTTTTGTAGGGTTGGCTGGATGTGGTGGTGGCGGAGGCGTCGAGTTCCTGCCGACGCCCGACAGCGGACCACCGAGTGTTGGTGCGGCCAGCGCCACTGAACAACAAGCGCTTGAATTTGAGCTGACGTTCAGCGCGCAGCTGCAGCGAATTGTCGATTCCGGCATCTCGAACGATCCGACCAGTGCACCTCGGAACAATCAGATCCTCGCGCTCTCATCCGAAGTGTTAACCGGCTTCATGCTGGCTGAGAACCTTGACAACGGCGAAACGGAGTCATACCCGTGGCGTATTCACGTAGGCGAGGACTATTTTCACGATACGACTTCCTTAACAACGCTGAATCTCAGCCCCGGCAATTACTCGCTGACGTTGTCTGTGATCAACGGCGATCATCAATACATCGGCACCGCTTTTCACTACGTCGGCAACGATTCGGTCAGTGCCGTGCCAATGATAGTAAAACCGGTCCTTGGCGACTCGTTTATCGACGTCACAGTCGTGGACAGTCTGGTGGAACTTGGCATCGAGTATTCGCCTGTACAAATCGCCGCAGCCGGATTGCAGGATCCTTCTGTCGCCATCGCTGTCGGCGGCTATGCACAACAACACTTTCTGATCAATCCAGCGACCGGATTGTCTGACGGAATGTACTTTGGCCTGCCCGCCGGTAACTACGATATCGAGATCGAATTGTACGATCAGGGATTTCTGGTGGGTAAGACCATCTCGACGCAAACCTCCGTAACAGTCTCTCCGGGACTTGACATCAACATGGATATCGCGCCGCTATACGGAGAATTGTCGATCGATCCGATCGTAGAGGGTGAGGATGCAAACATTATCGTGCAGGTGCCGGCAGTCGTGGTGGAGGCTGCGGGGGGACTCTCCGATCTGGATACGCATCTGCGAGTAGTCGGATCAAACTTTCCGATTTTCGAGGATTTGATCACGCTTGTGCAGAATGGGGACTTCTACGAGGCGACAACGGTCTTGCCCCACGCGAGCTATGAGGATCTGACCTTCGAAATGACCTTCATCGCCAGATCCGATGGAAAATTGATTGGCAATTGCGTCAGCGCCGCGGCTAACTCGCAGTTTGGACTGACAGCCAGTTGCCCACTGCTGTTACATGCCACTTCCGCGATTGGTGGCCAACTATTGTCGACACTGGCGGTCAATGTGTTTGATGAAACAGGCCTGCCGGTCTCGGGTGCAGTCGTTAGTATCGACGGTGAGATTGCCGCCATTACCGGTGACTCGTTTTTTGGTGCTGCGGGTTATAGCCGGATGTTCGTCAAACCCGGTGTGCATTCGATCAGTGCCAGTTTTGGTGGGCAACTGGGCCAGATGAGTTACACCTCAACACCACTTGCCATTGATAACATCGACATCGTGCTGGGTCAGGTTGAAACCACCGGCACACTATTGCTGGAGGACGATTTCAGCGGCGTGCAAAATGGGCTGGCAGCGCCAGTTGACTATTGGTTCGGTTGCATAGGTTCCGGTGAATCGCAGGGTGGTATAGACAGTGCCAACACACTGATATTGTGGTCGCATCAGCATGATGCCGCCAGCAACTATTGCCATGCTACCAGTGCGGTGACCACCCACAGTTTTACCAACACTGAGATCGCTGAAAACAATGGTTTCAATGTATCGCTTGATGTCGTCGGGGCGCACCTTGAGCACAGCGAGATCAGCATTGGCATCGGCGAGGAACTGGGCAACGACCCCTATCATTTCTTACCATCGTCTACCGCCGATGTGACGGTCACTGTCAGAGATGGCGAAATTGAAGTTCGAGTGTTCGAGGCCGGCATCCAGACGGGCGGTGCGGTGCACAGCACCCCCATCGCGATGGATCTTGTTGAGAATATTCAAATTGACGTGGAGACAGATTCATTCTTCAGCGGTTCGCCTGGTGTGCTTCACGTCTATTTGAACGGCAACGGCAGCTATGTGCCACCAACAGCATTCACCTGGGATGGCGGTAGCAATCACATCGAGTTGCGCGGCGGTCTGGGCATTTCAGCTACCAATAGCGGCTGGGTAGAACTCGACAACCTGATAGTACGTACCCGCTAAATGTCGCAGTCCAGGCCTGGCGAACGTCAGGCCTGGTGGCCAACCGCGACGCTACATTGATTGCCGCTACGATCTAAAAGCCATGATCGCGAGATAAAGGCAGAAACGGAAATGTCGAGTCGCGCCCGACCGGCATTGTCACGACAATCTGGCGGCAACCGTCAGAGTCGGTGCCTGATAGCCGGACACCCCCTTCAGCCTGCCAAGGCTGTGCGTTCCGATCACTCATGATCTCGATACAAATCGCGATGGTTGCAGGCTTCATTGTTCGCCAGCGTCCGCAGGTTTTGATCGTGCATAACACGGCAAAGACTCAGATAGCCGCCACCCTTGCGCAGGCTGTCCGTTCGCATTAGTCTGTGGTTTTCTGTCGGAGCAGACACTTGGAAATCGCGCTATCACCCATCGAGTTCGCGCACCGCGCGCGTCGTCTCTATGCCGGCAAAGAGGCGGTGGTCGATGGCGAAAAACGCTTCACTTATGCGCAGTTTCTGGATCGTTGTGATCGCTGGTCTGCCGCACTGCAACAACTTGGCATCACACAGGGCGATCGCGTCGCCTATATCGCACCCAACACGCACACCCATCTTGAGGCCTACTACGCGGTGCCGCAGATCGGTGCCGTACTGGTGCCGATCAACTATCGACTGCTGTCGGAAGACTTCGAATACATCATCAATCACTGTGGTGCCAAAGCCATTTGTGTGCACCCGGACTACATCGATGCGATCGATGGAATCCGCTCGCAACTGCCAGGTGTCGAGCAATTCGTCGCTCTCAGCGATAGCCGCGATGGCTGGCTGGACTACGAACAACTCGTCAGCGACGCAACGCCAGGCTTCGCAGCCGTTGAGATTGATGAAAGCGATCTGCTGACGATCAATTACACCAGCGGCACCACCGCGCGACCCAAGGGCGTGATGATCACCCATCGCAACGCCTACCTGAACATCATGAATACGCTGGCGCATCAGCACCTGACACCCGCGGATCGCTATCTGTGGACACTGCCGATGTTTCACGCCAACGGCTGGACCTTCACCTGGCTCAACACCGCGCGCGGCATGACGCACGTCTGTCTGCCCAAAGTCGAACCCGAGCTGGTTTGCAAGGTGCTTGGCGATGAGAAAATCACCATGCTGTGTGCCGCGCCGACGGTACTGATCAGTATCATCAACGCGCCAGCCGAGGCGCGCGCGGCCATTCCCGCGGGCGTCAGGCTCTTCACCGCAGGCGCACCGCCAGCTGCGGCCACGATCGAGGCACTCGAAAAGGGATTTGGCTGGCACCTGACGCACGTCTATGGCCTGACCGAAACCGCCCCGCTGATTTCCATCTGCGAATCGCGCCCCGAACACGCCGAGTTGTCCGCCGAGGATCTGGCCGTGGTCAAGGCGCGGCAGGGAGTGGAACTGGTTGGCTCGGGGGAGCTTCGCGTGGTCGATGACAACGGCGATGAAGTGCCGCACGATGGGCAG
Source organism: uncultured Granulosicoccaceae bacterium (assembly GCA_964646405.1). Classification (GTDB taxonomy): domain Bacteria; phylum Pseudomonadota; class Gammaproteobacteria; order Granulosicoccales; family Granulosicoccaceae; genus CAKZSB01. The sequence goes on from CAZYDV010000222.1 coordinate 8,648, forward strand.
ACGCTGGGCGAGATCACCGTGCGCGGCAACGTGGTGATGAAAGGCTATTACAACGATCAGGCTGCAACCGATGCAGCGATCAAAAACGGCTGGTTCCACTCAGGCGACGCCGCCGTGGTGCACCCGGATGGTTTTCTGGAGATTCGCGATCGCTTCAAGGATGTGATCATCAGCGGTGGGGAGAATATATCTTCAGTAGAAGTGGAGGGCTGCCTGCTGCGTCATCCGGCAGTACAGGAAGTCGCGGTCGTGGGTATGGCGCATGAAAAATGGGGTGAATCGCCGCATGCGTTTGTGGTGTTGCAAGCCGGTGCCAGCGTCACTGAAGCGGATTTGAAGCAACACGTGCGCGATCATCTGGCACATTTTAAAACCCCGCAATGGGTCAGCTTCGTCGATGAGCTGCCAAAGACCGCGACCGGCAAGGTACAGAAGTTTGTGCTGCGCGAGAACAAAGCCGCGATCACTCGTCAATAGAAAGCGAAACCTGCATGCAAAACGGCCAGTATCAGCCTGATTCCAACGGCGCGCTTACGGGCGTTCGAGTAGTCGATATGACGCGCCTCGCTGCCGGCAATATGCTCACGCGGATGCTGGTCGACTTTGGTGCCGAGGTCATCAAGATTGAACGCCCCGGTGTCGGCGATGACCTGCGTGGTTTTGGCGAGGGCCATGTGTGGTGGAAGGAATACGCACGGTCGAAGAAAAGTTTTACCCTTAACTTCAGAACAGACGAGGGTGCCCGCCTGTTGCTCGAGCTAATCGCAAAAGCTGACATGCTGGTTGAGAATTTTGTGCCCGGCACACTGGAAAAATGGGGGCTGAGGCCGGACGATTTGTGGAAAATCAATCCTGGCCTTGTCATCGTCAGGGTATCAGGCTATGGCCAGACCGGTCCCTACGCCCATAAACCCGGGTTCGGAACACTGGTCGAAGCCATGACAGGTTTTGCCGACATGACCGGCTTTCCGGACAAGCCACCACTGCTGCCGCCCATGGCGCTGGCCGACATGATTGCCGGTATCGCCGGATTCGGCGGTGCACTGGCGGCCTTATTTGCACGAGAAAAGGGGGCGGTCAAAGGGCAGGTCGTGGATCTGTCTTTGTTCGAGCCACTGTTCAGCGTGATCGGTCCATGGCAGGGCCACTATCACGCCAATGGTAAAATACCGGTCCGTGAGGGCAACCTCAGCAAGATCGCAGCCCCTCGCAATACCTACCTGTGCGCGGATGGCAAGTACCTGGCGCTGTCGGCATCCATGCAATCCATGTGGGAGAAAGTGGCGATCAGTATCGGCCGCGAGGAGCTGATCAGCGATCCTCGTTTCCTGACCGGCAACGACCGGATAGAGAATATGGTCGAGCTGGATGAGATCGTCGCCACTTACATGAGATCACACACACTTGACGAAAACCTCGCCCACTTCGGTGCCGCCGGTGTGACGGTGGGCCCGATCTGCGATCCCACAGACCTTAAAGACCACGAATATATTCGCGGTCGGGCCGTAGTGGAAGATTTCCCGGATGAAGATTACGGCACCATGCCGTTGCACACGCCCTTTCCCAGGCTCAGTGAAACGCCGGGGACGATACGAGCGCAAGCCCCCGCGATGGGTCAGCACAATGACGAGATACTGGAAATGCTGGGCTATAGTGACGATGAGCAGCAACGGTTGCGCGACGCGGGAGTCGTATAGACGCCACAACGAAAGGCGCAAATACAAATCCCGAAAAACCGTAGGGTAGGTAAGCCAAAGCGCACCTACC
>CAZYDV010000223.1:0-10413 GCA_964646405.1 uncultured Granulosicoccaceae bacterium
CATAACGCACACAGCCACTTCAACCTGAATCTCAATATTCGAATCTTTCACGTCGAGCACGTCGACGACGGGCTCGATGTGTACCTGCGCGTGCCCATGCCGTATCTGGTCTCACAGTTGGCAGGCCCGGAACAGGCAGACGTTGCACGCACACCGGCACCGTTTACCAGTAATGCGATGGTCGATGAGCAGTTGATGCATTACGTCGATTACGAAGCACTGCAGCGCGCGCCACAGCAACTGGCGCAGCTGGCCGCTGACGGACATCAGTTTCGCCGCAACAATGACACACTGTCGGTTCAGCCTGTCAGCGTTCTGGTCTGGCGCGGACTCACTCAACCACCATTCAGTACGTTGCGGGAGGCGAAAGATTCGTTCGCCGACGCCAGCCAGGAAATAGTCAACCCACCTCCCTTTGTGTGCGACGCTGTGGTCGACGTGCTGCTTCAGATCCGACCCGGCAGCAGGGTGTCAGGCTATACACTTTCAAGCACGCTGAATCCCGGACTGGAAGGACAACAGGATACCGCCAACCTTATCGTCGATCACTACGGGCCGGATACACAGATCTACCGGGTCAGTGGATTGCTGGAACAGCCGGTGGAAATATCCCGTTCTACCTGGGCTGCAGCCGTCACTTTTATTGAGGAAGGCGTGAAGCACATCCTCGCTGGCTACTTTCACGTGTTGTTCGTTGCCTACCTCGTGATTGGCGCGATGACCCTCGGTGGCCTCGCCTGGCGCATCACCGGCTTTACAATTGGCCACAGTGTCAAACTGTCACTCGGATTTTTTGGCTATTCGCCAAAGGCGGAATGGTTTGTACCACTGGTAGAAACCGGCATCGCCGTATCGATTGTCTATGCCGCTGTCGTCGCATTGCAAAATTCAAAGGATACTTTTCGTTCAGGCTTTTTGGTAACCACACTGATCGGAATGCTCCACGGGTTTGGCTTTTCGTTCGTACTTCAGGAAATCCTCGGCGTCACTTCGCCAAATATCTGGGTTAGCCTGCTGGCGTTCAATATCGGTGTAGAACTAGGCCAGTAGGCGATCATGTTTTGATCTGGCCAGTGCTGATGCGGATCACCCGTTACCAACCCGGTATCGGCAATGCCATCAAGTGGGTGCTTGCGATAGCGGCGATTGCCATTGCATCGCTGTGGATCGGGCAGCGTGCGTCGGCAGTCTTGGCAATCATTGCGAGCCAGGGCTAACGGTATAGTTAGCCGCGCACTTATTGACCCGACTTCAATGGTCGCGGGAAATAAACCAGCGGTTGTTTCGCTTTGATCCGATAACCCATCGCCGGTCGCGGCGCATCGGTTTTCAGCAAACCGGATTCTTCCAGATAGCCAGCAGACAGCGTGCGGGTACGAAAGGAACTTTTATCCAGCACCCTGTCAAGCACAACTTCGTAGACACGCTGAAGTTGTGGAATGGTAAACGGGGGCTCCATCAGATAGGCTGGTAGCGAAGTGTATTCCACTTTGCTACGCAGTCGCGCCACCGCCGCCTTTAATAGCTGATTGTGATCAAACGCCAAACCGTAGCGCTCATTCACTTGCCGTACCGGGACCCAAACAGAGCATTCATCCACAAGATCTCCCACAAACGGGATCAATGCAAAATACACATGGGTCGTAGACCAGCCACGCGGATCACGGGTGGCATCACCCCAACTACCCACCTGCTCCAGATAAGCCGTTTCAATCCCGGTTTTTTCACGCAGCTTGCGCTCGGCACAGGCCGGCAGATCCACATCCTTGACTATATCAACAAAACCACCGGGTAGTGCCGGCTGCCCCGGATAGGGCTCGGCAGGTGCATCTGGCCGATTCACCAGCAGCATGCACAACTCACCTTCACGTACCACAAAGATTGCCAGATCTACCGCCACCAGCGGGCGCGGGAAGTTCAGCCCACCTGCCCCGGCGATAGAATCGCCACGCGGGCCAAAAGCCTCAGTGGCCCCTCGCCGCTTTGATGCAGTGCGGCCGGATATTTTTTTTTGCCGGTGTTTCTTCGCCGCCATTAGAGCTGCCTGCCGAGTGCGCCTGGAAATTGCCCGTTTGACATTACTGCATTAAGTTGTATAGTGCAACTTGACAGTTAATTGTACTGCACAACTTACATGCAGATATATCGGTGCACTTACCCGAGCACCACAACCGGAGCCCTGAATGTTCGATTTTCTTTTACAGATGGTGGGTACCAGGCCTATCGAAATAATCGCCGTCGTCTGCGGCTTGATAAACGTTACGCTGATCATCCGTCGTTCAATCTGGAACTACCCGTTCGGCTTTGTGATGGTTGTTCTGTACGCAAAAATCTTTTTCGACTACCAGCTCTACAGCGATGCTCTGCTGCAGATCTACTTCTTCATCATCCAGTTCTACGGCCTGTGGTACTGGCTTAAAGGCCGACAAGACGACGGCACCATACGCGTAGTCGCCCTGCCTCGAAGCCAGTATGCGTTTTACCTGTGCCTTGCCGTCATCGGGTGGTTGGTGATCAGCACGTTGATGGCGCAATTCACCAACGCCTCATTGCCTTACTGGGATGGCGCTATCGCCGCACTCAGTGTGCTGGCCCAGTTTCTACTCACTCGTCGCAACATCGAGAACTGGTATCTGTGGATTGTGGTGGACATCCTCGCGATCGGCTTGTTCCTGCAAAAAGGCTTGCAACCCACCGCGGCGCTTTATGCCGTGTTTCTGGTGCTCGCAACGATTGGTCTGTTCCGTTGGCAGGCCGCACGACGTGCTCAACAACGGGCAAATGCGCAAACAGGTGCAACGGTGAATGCGGAAATCGCATGAAACGCGGATTCATACTCGGCAAATTCATGCCCCTGCACAGAGGCCATCTACTGGCCTTTGATGTCGCGTGTAGCCTGGTCGATGAATTGACCATCCTTGTCTGTAGCCGCGATTGCGAACCGATCAATGGCAAACTGCGCCTGGAATGGGTTCGGCAATCAGTTAAGTCCAGCACGCGGGTATTGCATCTTGATCGCGATATTCCCCAGGAACCTTCCGAGAATACCAATTTCTGGTCGATCTGGCGGGACACGATTAACGAGTTTCATCCCGAACCCATCGATGTCGTCTTCGGCTCCGATGAATATATCGTGGAGCTTGCCAACGTTGTATCCGCTCGTCCGTTCCTGGTTGATCTGGACAGACAAATTGTTCCGGTCTCTGCAAGCCGCATCCGCGAGAACCCGATACAACACTGGAATCATATCCCCGCAGCAGTGAGGCCTTATTACCAACAGCGAATCTGCCTGCTCGGCCCGGAGAGCAGCGGAAAATCCACATTAACATCACTGTTGGCGCAAACTTTCGGCAGTCGTTACATCAGCGAATACGGGCGAACCTATGACGCTGTCTTCAGGCGGGGAACGGGCTGGACTGACAGTGACTTCACAGAGCTGGCGCGTGGCCATGCAGCAATCAGCCATGAAACCTGCAAAATTGCGGGCCCGGTAGTTTTCGAGGATACCGATCTGCTGCAGACGCTGGTATGGGCCAGGTACCTGCTGGGTCACACTCCCGAACAATTACACACATGTCTGCCTGACTGGACGCCTGCCGACTCTTACTTACTATTGGCACCGGACACGCCCTGGGTGGATGACGGCACACGCTATAGCAAAGATAGCAATACCCGCCAGTGGTTTTTTAACGAGCTACTGAAATTGTTGCAGACGAGACAACTCAACCACGAGATTATTTCAGGCAACCATTGGGCAGACCGATCCAGCAAGGCAATCAGTTGTTGCCAGCGCATCATTAGTCAGTAAGCTGATTGCCAATGAATCAGACGATCAGCTTAAACAGGCAGCCGAGAGCCGCCCGGGCATTCTCTGCGAGCAAGGCAACACGCAGCCACGCTGCAGGCCCCAGGCAAAAAAACGCATTCTGATTCACACCCTTGAACGTGGCAGTGCATTTAGCGAAAAAACCGACACAACGCCGGCTCCGGCGAACCATAGCTGACAATTCTTACGTCAAGATCAACGTTGCTCATGATGTCGAATGCGCGGCTCATGGCATCGATGATCCATTCCACAGGATTACCAAATGCGCCGCCACCAACGCAAGTCAGAAAGACAGTTCGGTTGCCGGTAGTGTTTGCGTTAGCCAGTGCCGCGCGCATCGCAGCCTCATAGCATGCATCGAGAATAAACCGTGCGAATGACTCCCAATGGTGCGCCGAGTGCTCAGAATAGGCTACAGGGAGTGCCGAGCAGTAGCCTTGCGTGACAGTATGCCCTGCATCTTGAATCGTTACTTCGGTGCCACTTTGAATACCAATACGCAAATGGCCCATCAGCCAGTCCCGGTCAGCTTTCTCCATCGTTGAAATTCTGCGATGGATCTGATGAAGGCCGTCGGATGTGGCTAGTGCATATCCATTCTGCATGGTCCACAGGCCTTGGCCGAGCGCGTCACTCATGTCTGCCAGGCAATCAATCTGGACCTCGTTATCCTGCCCCTGTTGACTACCGATCGGCACCAGCCAGTTTCGATAGATCGTCCCCGCGGCACAAGCGATCGCACAGGCCGGCCCCTGGGTAAAATCCCACTCGTAGATCCCGACACCATCGGCGGGCGTTCTGGATGGATTGACCATCTCAAGCAGGTTGAATTGCGAAGCGACCTGAAAAAATGCACCGGCATTGGCAGGATCAGCATGAAGATGTTGCACATCATCGACAACCTCGCGCACTCGAAGGCGACCGTCAGACAGAAGCTTGCAAGCCCTAAACTCCGTCAGGGACGGTGTCGTGAGCGTTCCAACTTCGAAGCTACAACCGTTCACTCGGGAAATGAGACGACGCCCGTCGAGCTTGAGTTGACGCCGGATTTCATCCCCGGTTGTCTCTGTAAAACCCAGTAGATCTTCAAAGAAGGTCACTTTGGGACAACACTCCTGAACGATTATCATTGCGACGGGCTGTGCCCGGCCCCCACCCCCCGAGTATATTCCGAGGGCCCGGGTGTATCACCAGAACCCTGACGGCGGCGCTTGAACAATTTTTTCAGCGTTGCCGCATCGGATTGTCACCGACCCGCCCGTGTGTCTGACTTAGCAACCAGCCGCAGAACGGCCCAGGTTGTCGGCATAGGCGCGACAACCATTTGATCACAGATCATCGAGGCGCTACCCCACAACAATCCACAGGTGTATGATCCGATGGGGGCGTCACTTAGCGGGAACAACCCCGCATACCGAATACAAGGAGGAAACACCATGCAGCGCTGGCAAAAAGCGTCACTGGCTGGTCTCGTCACCATCGGCATCGCCGCCGGTATGGCAACCGCACAGGGCACCGGGCTTACGTCGTGGAAGTCCGGTCTTAATCACGATCGAATCATTCAGATTCAGAACGAAGGCGGCACCCGCGAAGCGGTCGACGGCGTCGAAATCGCCTACTTCAGCAACTCGTCTTTTCAGGTGACCTCCCCACGCGGCATTTCGATCATTGTCGACCCTTGGCGCAACGACCCATCCGGCGCCTGGGGCTTGTGGTATCACGTTGAGTACCCTGCCGCTGAGGTGGATATCGGCATGTCCACCCACGCGCACTTTGATCACGACGCGCTGGATAAAATTGACGCCAACATGCTGCTCGATCGAATGGGTGGAACGTTTGAACTGGGTGACGTCAAAATCACCGGCCTGGCCGACAAACACCAGTGTGTGGCACCCGGCCTGATCCCGTGGACCGAGGCGGTCAAGCAGTTTGAGGGGCGCGACGATCCCTGTGTCGATAACTTCCGTCACATGGATAACACCATGTACATCATCGAAACCGGTGGCATGCGCCTGCTGATGTGGGGCGACAATCGTCCTGAACCCGCAGCCGAGGTGCTGGAACGCATTGGCGACGTGGATGTTGTGTTCGTGCCGGTCGATGGTTCGAAGCACATACTCGATTACAAACAGGCTGACGCGGTGGTCGAAATGACCGGCGCCAAAATCGCCATCCCTCACCACTATCTGGTACCGGAGACCACCTACTACACCTCCACCCTGCTGCCGGCGACAGAATGGGCCAAAACCCACGAGCACACGATGCTCGATGCACCATCTGTGACGCTCACTCAGGCAGATCTGGAAGGCAAACAGGGCCACGTGTACTACTTTGGCTCGCACAATATGGTCACTGCCGGAAAGTAGCCGTTTGAAATCCCAAGCCCCGCTGTCGGCAGCTCTACAATGCCGACAGCGGGCACCGCTGGTGCTGCCTGCCGGACTAGCGCTGCTGCTGGCACTGCTGTCGTTTGCACAAGTTGCGCGCAGCCACTTCAATCTGAACCTCAACATTCGCATCTTTCACATCGAGCACGTGGACGACGGGCTCGATGTCTACCTGCGCGTGCCAATGCCCTATCTGGTCGCCCATCTGGCCGGGCCGGAACAGCCAGACGGTAATCGAGTGGCGGCACCGTTCACCAGCAATGCGATGGTCGATGGGCAACTGATGCACTACGTCGACTATCAGGCCTTGTTGCGCGACCCGGATCCGCTGGCACAACTGGCAGCAGAAGGGCATCAATTTCACCATAACAGTCAGATGCTCCAGCCAAAGGCGATCCGTGTGCGGGTTTATCGCGGTCTCGACCAGCCACCGTTCAGTACGCTGCAGGAGGCGGCAGATGCGTTTGCCAACCAGCAGGCCGCTGTCGACCCACCCCCATTTGTTGGCGACGCGGTGGTCGACGTCTATCTGCAGATCCGCCCCGGTCACGCGGTCAACAGCTACACATTGGCTAGTTCGCTGAATCCGGGCCTGGAAGGCCAGCAGGATACCGCCAACCTGATCGCGGACTACTACGGTCAGGACACGCAGATCTACCGGATCACCGGTTTGCTGGAGCAACCCGTAGAGATCTCCCGATCGGTATGGGCGGCAGCGGCAACGTTTGTCGAGGAAGGTGTCAAACACATCCTCGCAGGCTACGATCACGTCCTGTTCGTCGCGTGCTTAGTAATAGGCGCGCTCACCCTCACCGGCCTCGCCTGGCGAATCACCGGTTTCACCATAGGCCACAGCGTCACTTTGTCGCTTGGCTTTTTTGGTTATTCACCGAAGGCGGAGTGGTTTGTACCGCTGGTGGAAACCGGCATCGCACTGTCAATCGTCTATGCTGCGTTGATCGCCTTGCAGAGTGCCAGAGACACCCTCCGTTCCGGGTTTATTGTCACCACAGTGATCGGCATGCTGCACGGTTTTGGGTTCTCGTTTGTGCTGCAGGAAATACTCGGTGTCACCTCGCCGAATATCTGGGTCAGCCTGCTGGCATTTAATGTGGGCGTGGAACTGGGACAACTCGCGATCATGGTATTGATCTGGCCGGTACTGATGCTGATTACCCGTCGCTTACCAACTGCCGGGAACGCGATCAGGTGGACGGTGGCGGTGGTGGCAATCGGAATTGCCTCGCTGTGGATCGGCCGGCGTGGCTCGGCGATTATGGCCGTTATTTCTGCGCCAATATAGTGACCACGTTCATCGAGGATCGAGTTTTTCCGATGTCTCACTGGCAAAGTGAAACCTCCTCCTTATTCAACAACACCGTCCGAGATCAGATTCCAGCTACTTGCGACTGTAGCTAACACAGCGCAGCACTGACGACGCTTGATGACGTCTCGACCTCAGCGTCAGTATCAGGCAACATCCGTATCCACTGGTAGAAAGCGGGATTAACGGCCATGTCTGAGCCTTTCACACCCTCACCGGCCTGTCTAGCGGCAGGCAAATCAACCATCAGCGGGCTTTTACTACAACAAGTGGCGATGCACCCGCACGCCACGGCCGTGATCGAAGGCGCCGCACAACTAAGCTATGCCGAACTCAACGCCCGCGTCAATCAGCTAGCGCATGCTCTGATAAAGCTGGGTTTACGCCGCGGTGATCGCCTGGCGTTGCTCGCGCGTAATTGCACGGCCTACGTCGAGATCGAACTGGCGGCGGCGAAACTCGGCGTGATCGTCGCAGCGATCAACTGGCGGTTGGTGCCAGTGGAACTTACCCACTGTATCAACCTGGCGTCGCCGGCGTTGCTGGTGGTGGCACCTGATTACCAGTCGGTTGCCGCATCACTGGATATTGACGTTGCCGAGACGATCACACTTGGCAAGCAGTATGAAAAACACCTTGCGTCGCAACCCACAAGCGAACCACCCGAGATCGCCGACAGCGAGGACGGGCTGGTAATTCTGTATACCAGCGGTACAACCGGCCTGCCCAAAGGCGCTGTCATTTCTCATCGCGCGATGATTGCGCGGGCCCTGGTGTACATGATGGACCTGCGTATCGAACGCGGCCGTGCGTTTATCGCCTGGCCCCCGTTTTTTCACATGGCATCAACCGATCACGCGCTGGCATCGTTACTCAGTGGCGGCCAGGTGGTTATTGTCGATGGTTATCAGCCAGAGATACTGCTCGACTGCGTCAATCGCTATGCGATCAACTGGCTGGTACTGATCCCGGGTATGGTCGAGGAATTCCTGGTGCATTTACGTCGCAATCCTCCTAACAGCCCGGACATTCAGGCAATAGGGGCCATGGCGGATCTGGTCTCGCCACATCAGATTGCCGAGGTCAGCGGGCTATTGAATGCGTCTTATGTCAATTCGTTCGGCGCAACTGAAACCGGCCTGCCACCGGCGTCAGTCGATCTGCTGCCGATTGGGGTCGCACCGACAGATCTGGCGAAATCGCAGAGCTCGGGCTGCGAGATAAAGCTGGTCGGAGAAGATGATCAGAACGTGGCCGACGGCGAGCCTGGCGAGTGCGCCATTCGTGGGCCAACGCTATTCAGCGGATACTGGAATGCGCCGGAGAGCAACGCCAAGGATTTCCGAGGTGGCTGGTTTCATATGGGTGACGTATTTCGCCGGCGCGAAGATGGCAAGCTTCAGTTTATGGATCGTAGCAAATACATGATCAAGTCCGGTGGTGAGAATATTTATCCGGCGGAGATCGAACGGGTGTTGCTGGCAGATAGCCGATTGGACGATGCCGTTGTGGTGCGTCGTCGTGATGAGCGCTGGGGCGAGGTACCGGTCGCGGCTGTGGTGTGTAACGATGCAACGCTTACCGAGGCTGAAATGCTCGCCAATTGCAGAACTCATCTGGCGGGTTACAAAATGCCGAAGGAACTACGCTTTGTAGCATTTGAAGATTTGCCGCGCAGCACGACCGGCAAGATCAAGCGGCATGAAGTGGAAGAGTGGTTTGTTGATTCGGATGGTTTCGATAGACGCTGACTGCGTGGTAGAACGACAATGCCGCAGCGCAAAGGGTGCTAAGCCTACTGGCGCCTCATTGGTAGGTGCGCTGTGGCTTACCAACCCTACGGTTTTTCGGCCACGATTGTAGGGGCCGTAAGCCAAAGCGCACGTACCATTTGTGCTTCGTGGTCGATGCGCCTTGCGGCTTATTCCCCCTACGAATACTCGTGCCGGGACAATTTGATTTTCCGTTTGATACGGAAATCGTCTCAAAGTACTTTTAAGACTGCCCATCAATCGATTCCAAGGAGTAGCGCCACGGTGCATCAGCCGAATCAACAAGCGCCCACATCGGCAGTGCGATATCGGCTGAAACTTCTTTAAAAACCATTTGTACTCGGCTGCCAATGCCTACCTGCAGCAGACCTTCGCCTGTAATCAATTCGCCATTGTGCCTGGCGAAATTGCCCGCCACGCGAATCGCATCACCGGGATTGGGCGCATCGCGCTGAAAATCCAGCTCGACAATCAAATAGGTGTAAGGCACTCGATCGGCGAAGGCCGGTTGAATCGGGTGGTGTACTTCAGCGTAGCTGTAGACAGTGCCGGTGGTCGATACCGGCGCGAAGACGGCGTCGGCGGCAGAGCACCAGGGGCAGGCGGGGCCTGGAGGATAGCGATATAGATTGCACGCGGTGCATCGCTGCAATCGACACTCACCATTGGCACAGTGTTTAAAAAACTCGCGGTTGTCGACATCGGCATCGTCGATGTGCAGGTTCATACCGAGATAGTCCGCCATCAGCAATTCCCCATCACCAGCGCCGAGCCGTAACCCGGTGTGCCCCAGCCCAGATTGGCCGACAACTCCACGTGCTTGATCTGACGGCAGCCGCCCTCGTGATAATCATAGCTGTGCTGGCGTTTGCCGTCTGCGCCGATCGGGCAACTGTCATCGACGTCACCACGCAACTGACGCACATTTTCGATCACCATGCTGATGCCGTGGGTATAGCCTTCGCATAGGTGCCCGCCACTGGTGTTGTTGGGTCGTGCACCACCCAGTTGAATAGTGCCGTTGCTGACGTATTCTCCAGCCCCGCCCGGTGCGCAGAATCCGTAGGCCTCCAGTTGCAGCATGGTGGTAAAGGTGAAGGCGTC
>CAZYDV010000224.1:0-10374 GCA_964646405.1 uncultured Granulosicoccaceae bacterium
CGCCTTTGTTGCAGCGGCGATCGACAATGGTCTGGTGAGCTCTTTGATCGACTTTCACCAGGTGCAGGGTAAGTTGTCGGTGGCGCCAGTGCAGAAAATACCGGGTTAGACCGGCAGCCTGCCGACGTCAACCTAAATGATGATCGCTACCTTACCTTTCACCTTGCGATCCATCACGTGCATGATCGCGTCTTTGGTCTGGGCCAGCGGGAAAGTTTTCTCCACCACTACTGACGCTTTGCCCTGCTGAACCATTTGCATCAGCTCCTGCATGTTCTTCGCAAACTCTGCTGGTTCCTTGCGCACAAAGCTGCCCCAGAACACGCCAACCAAACTAAATTCCTTGACCAGTGCGAGGTTGATCGGCAACTTCGGGATCGAGCCGCCGGCGAAGCCGATAACCAGAAAACGGCCGTTGCGCGCCATTGAGCGAATCGCCGGTTCAAAGATATCTCCGCCCACCGGATCGTAAATCACATCAGCGCCCTTACCGTCGGTGCGATCGCGTATCGCATCCTTGATGTTTTCCTCGGTGTAGTTGATTGTCGCGTCGGCACCGTTGTCGACCGCCAGTGCCAGTTTCTCGGCGCTGGACGCAGCGGCGATGACTTTGGCACCCATGGCTTTGCCGATTTGAACAGCCGCAAGGCCAGTGCCGCCGGCCGCGCCTGTTACAATCAGTGATTCACCCGGCTGCAGCTTGCCGCGCTGCTTGAGCGCGTGATGCGCGGTGCCGTGGGCGACCAGGAGATTGCAGGCGCTCTCGGGGGCGATGGTGTCGGGGATCTTGATCACCTGTTGACTGTCCATGGTGATTTTTTCGGCAAACGCGCTCTGCTTGTGGCTGGAGCAGATCACGCGGTCGCCGATTTCAAATCCGGTCACCGCAGAACCCAGCGACTCGACCTCGCCGCAAAACTCCATGCCAGGTATGAAGGGTGTATCCGGGCGCGATTGATAGAGGCCCTGGACCAGCAGACCGTCCGGAAAATTGACGCCGGCGGCAAGGATTTTAAGCCCGAGCTCGTTGTCGGCAGCGACCGGATCCGGCACTTCCTCGATTGCCAGATTCTCTACCGCGCCGTACTCGTTACAGACTATTGCTTTCATGAGGTTATTCGAATTACCGATTGATTGATGTGTCGTTAAAGCTTGACAGGCTCCTGGTCGCCCGTCGCAATACCGCGTGCCATCGATGCCAGTGGCGCAATATATTTTTCGACCTGCAATGCCTGCGCGCTGGAGGCATTGCCGTCGCGCCCGCGCTTGGCAACACCTTGAAGGATCGCCGCCATGCGGAACACACTGAACGCGAGATAGAACTGCCAGTTGTCGATACCGGGCAGGCTGCGTCGCTCACAGTAGCGCGCGATGAATTGTTGCTCGTCCGGGATGCCAAGCTCGACCAGATCCACACCTGCAAGGCCAGACATATTGGCGATATTGGCCGGCATACGCATTTGCATACAGACGTTTGCCAGATCGGCAAAGGGATGGCCGAGCGTTGATAGCTCCCAGTCGAGTACCGCGATTGTGCGTGGCTCGTCGCTGTGGAATCGCAGGTTGTCGAGTCGAAAGTCGCCATGAACAATGGTGCCACTGTCGTCGTCTTCAGGCATGTGATCGCGCAGCCAGTCGATGTTCCATTGCATGTCGGCGTTGTCTTCGAATCGATTCGCCAGGTACTGCTCGCTCCAGCGCTTGAACTGCCGTGCGAAATAGTTGCCGGGGCGGCCAAAATCGGTGAGCCCAACGGCGTTGAAATCCACGTCGTGCAGGTCGGCCAGCACGCGGTTCAGATCATCGTAGATCGCACTTCGCTGCGTGCGGCTGACATCGGGGATCGCCGAATCCCAAAACGTTCGGCCCGGCATGTATTCCATGATGAAAAACAGCGAGCCGAGCACGCTGCGGTCCTCGCACAGGTGGATCATTTTTGGCACCGGCACGCGGGTTGGCTGCAGCGCCTTCATCACCCGAAACTCGCGGTCGACGGCGTGTGCCGATTTGAGCAGTGTGCCGGGTGGTTGCTTGCGCAGTACATAGTCGGCGCCGGCGCTGGTCAGGCGATAGGTCGGGTTTGACTGACCGCCCGAGAATTTTTCAGCCCGCAGCGGGCCGTCAAAGCCATCGACGTGTGTATTCAGATACTCGCCAAGGCTCGCCTCATCGAGCTGATGGACATTGTCAGTCATTGTCTAATCCGGTGAACCCCAGGGTGCGTGAAAGGCGTGTGCTGTCGGCTTGCGCTCGCGCGTGGTTTGATCGCCTGGCTGCCGGGCGTTGTGCCAGTAGCGTGCGACGGGTTTTCAGGTCTGTCCTCCAGAGCCGCATTGTGCCACCGGGTGAGGTTTCACACCAAACACCATATCTGAGAACGCGTCGATGACGGTGCAACGGATAGTTAAAAGGCGGAACAGTTCTGTCGATGCATTTGATATGGGTCGCCCACAAGCCGCGCAGTTTGACGATGCGGACGGCAGACCGGGAGAGTGCTGATGTACAAGAAAAATCATGTCGTGCGAATGACCAGACAGGCAGCCATTGCCCCGGCTGCTTTTGCCGCCCTGGCGTTGGTCGCAGGTAACGCACTGTTAGCTGATACTGCCCTTGCCGATCCGCGCACGGTGTTGACGGTGGGGCCACTGAGCCCTGAACCTGGTCTCGACACCGATAGCGATGGCGTGACCGATGTCAACGAAATATACAGCTATGGCACAGACTACCTGGTCGCAGACAGCGACAGCGATGGCTTGCTCGATGGCGAAGAGATCTATACCTGGCACACCGACCCGCTGAGCTGGGACAGCGATGGCGACACGATTGGCGACGGCGAGGAGATCCTGGTGACCTTCACTGATCCGAATCGTACGGACACCGATGGCGACAGCCTGGCCGACAATGTCGAAGCCTACGATCTGGGGACGTCACCCATTGAAGTGGACAGCGACGGCGGCGGCATCGACGATGCCAGTGAAGTGCTTGCGGGTACGGACCCGAACAACGCCAAAGACGATATTGTTGACCTCGACTTCGATAACGACGGCATTCCCAACTCGATCGAAGGCGATGCCGATCCCGACGGCGACACAATTCCTAACAATCGCGACCTCGACAGCGATAACGACGGCATACCAGACATTATCGAGGCGGGCGGTGTGGACGTCGACGGTGATGGCAGGGTCGATTTTCAAACCGATGCCAATGGTGACGGACTCGATGACGACATCGCCTTGTCGCGACTGCCAATGCCCGATAGCGACGGCGATGGCCTGGTCGACGCGGTGGATCTGGATTCGGATCAGGACGGGCTTGCTGATTCGCTGGAAAACGGTGGCAGCGATGCCAATCGCGACGGGCGGATCGACGATTTCATCGATGAGAACGCCGATGGCCTTGACGACCTGATTGCCGATGGCGTCGTCGTTCGCAATACCGACCTCGACGCCGATGGCACGCCAAATTATCTCGACCTCGACAGCGATGGCGACGGGGTGACTGATCTGCAGGAGATTGGCGGTCTGGATTTTGACAACGACGGCAGAGTCGATCTTTTTCTCGACGATGACGGCGACGGCGTTCCGAATCAGGCCGATGTTGATGTGACCGGCGGTCTCGACGTCGATGGCGACGGTATTGATGACGGCGCCGATGTTTCGCAAACCGGTGGTGTCGATGCCAATGGTAACGGCATCGACGACGCCTTCGAGGCCGATGTCAACGGCGATGGTCTTGCCGATCTGTTCGGCGACGGCCAGTTGCCGCTGCCGGATACCGATGCCGATGGCACGCCCGATGTACTCGGTCAGGTGTCGACTCAGGTTCGAACCGGCCTCAGCGGCGGCGGTTGCAGTCTCGCAGGGTCAGCGGCATTCGATCCGTTGTTGCCCGGTTTGTTATTGCTTGGACTGGCGGGACTTTTGCGTCGGCACACACGCGACCGCAGCTAGAAACCACAACGCCTGGGTTGTAAACAAAGGGCGCGGGCAATCCGCGCTTTTTTTTGTGCGAAGGATCGCTGGCCCGCATTACAGCGTGCGCAGCCGCACAAAGATTGATTGAGTTGTCTTCCAATCGTAAAAATTTGTACTAAAACTATTCATCGCGGGTGCGTATTTTGCGACCGAAAACGCTGTTTGGTCTGTGAGCTCGCAGAACGTTTTCTGAATCGAAGCTCCAGAGTATTTTTTAGGGGATAACCAATGTTGAAGTGTAAACTGACCGCGCGTGCCGTTCGGGACGCAGTCGATTCGAACAAATACGATGCAACCCGCAGCGTTTCCGGTCTGTGCCTGGGTGCCATGCTGGCCTTTTCGGGGGCAACATTCGCACAGGTCATTCAGGACGGTAGTACTGACAGCGACGGCGATGGGCTGTCTGATAGTTCAGAAGTCACGGCTGGCACGGATCCAGCGCTACCTGATACAGACGGCGATGGCCTGTCAGACGGCGATGAGGTGCTGGTCTACCTGACTAACCCACTGGTTGTTGATTCGGACTCTGACGGGTTGAGCGATCAGGAAGAAGTAGAAGTGTGGGGCACCAACCCGAATGAGGCAGACTCGGATTTGGATGGTCTGACCGACGGCGAGGAAATCAACACCCACGGCACCAACCCGTTGTCAGCCGAATCAGAAGACGAGCCCGATGGCCTGACAGATTTTGAAGAAATCACCATCACCCTGACCAACCCGACCCGGTCGGACACTGACGGCGATTCGTTGACTGACGGCGATGAAGTCAATACCCACGGCACAGATCCACTGCAATCTGACAGTGATCGCGATGGTCTGGGCGACAATGAAGAGCTGGTTGAGCATGGCACCGACCCGAATGACTGGGACAGTGATGACGGTGGCGTTGGCGACGGTACTGAAATCCTGATCGGCACCGATCCGAATGACGCGACTGACGACGTCCAGGACCAGGATCTTGACGACGACGGCATACCCAACCAGTTCGATGGCGCCGATGACGCCGACAACGACGGTCGTCCAAACGAAATGGACCTCGACAGCGATAACGACGGTATCTCGGATTTGATCGAAGCCGGCGGTATGGATGCCGACGGTGACGGTATCGTCGACGATCTGACCGACGCGGATGGCAACGGCATTGCCGATATCATCGACGCCTCGCCACTGCCACTGCCCGACACTGACGAAGACGGCACGCCTGACTTCCTCGATCTTGACAGTGATGGCGACGGTATCAACGACATTATCGAAGGTGGCGGCACTGACGAAGACGGCGACGGCATGTCCGATATGTTCCAGGACGATGACGACGATGGCATCCCCAATGTGGCCGATCCGGATAGCACCGGCGGTGATGACACCGATCTCGACGGCATCGACGATAATGCCGACATCGACTTTACCGGCGGCCAGGACACCAACGGTAACGGTATCGATGACGCCTTCGAGCCCGATATCAACAACGATGGTATGCAGGATGGCAGTGGCGGACCCTTGCCCGATTCTGACGGTGACGGCGATCCCGATGTGATCGATCCGGATAATGGTGGCACAGACGGCACCGCTGACGGCACGGCCGATGGAACCACAGACGGCATGACCGATGGAACCACAGACGGTACGACTGATGGCACCACAGACGGTACGACTGATGGCACCACAGACGGTACGACTGATGGGACCACTGATGGGACCACCGACGGCACCGCCGATGGTACAACTGACGGGTCGACTGATAGCGGTATGGATCAGCCGGGGATCATCACCGGTACTGCCGGTCACCCGTTTGGCTGTACACTGCAGGCAGGTGGCGGGCGGACTGACCCGCTGCTGCCGGCAATCCTCGCGCTGATGGGGCTTGGCTTTTTGTTGCGCCGCAACCGACGCAAGAGTTAGTCTGCATCGCTAGCTTGTAAGAAAAAGGGGCGCCACTGGCGCCCCTTTTTTGTGCCTGCCATAAACATGGCACCGATTTCGGGTTTTGTCGTCAGGAGCTCTACGGTAACAAAGCGGCGGTCAACTGTGCGCAGCCCAAAGGCCCATGCCAGTTACAACGTCAGACCGCCGTCGACGACAATGCATTCGCCGGTCGTGTAGCTGCTCGCATCGCTTGCGAGATAGAGAATGGTGCCAGCCATCTCGTCGGGTTCAGCGTGGCGCCCCATCGGTATTTTCTGCATCAACATGCGATGGGTTTTTTCATCGTCGAATAAGGCGGAGGCAAAGCGTGTTTTTGTCAGCCCGGGTAGCAGGGCGTTGCAACGGATTTTGTCTGATGCGCATTCGCGTGCGAAAGCCTTTGTCATATTCACCACTGCCGCTTTCGTGATCGAGTAGATCGCCTGCCCCGGGCCCGGCTGCAGCGCATTGACTGACGCGGTGTTGATAATGCTGCCGCCGTCGTTTTTTCTCATCAGTTTGCCACCGGCAACCGAGGCGAAAAAGTAACCGCGAATATTCACGTCGACGGTTTTCTGGAAAGCGCCGATGTCGGTATCGAGAACATGGCCGAAGTAGGGGTTGGTGGCCGCATTATTGACCAGAATGTCGAGGCGCCCGTGTTGCTGTTCAATCTGGGCCATGCACTGGTCGATCTGATCGAGATCACCGATGTGACACGGCAATACCTCGGCGCTGCCACCTGCCTGGGTAATGCTTTGCGCAACCTGCTCGCAACTCTCCGCTCGCCGACTGGAAACGATCACATGTGCCCCGTGTGCGGCGAGCAGTCGAGCGCCGGACTCACCGATACCGCGGCTGGCGCCAGTCACCAGTGCGACTTTGCCGATAAGATTGAAAAGATCAGTCATGAGCGGGTTACGTGTATTGGATTATCCGCACAGTTTGACAGCTTTGATGTGTCTGCCGCAATGTTCAGTGATATACAAGCGTGACGTTCACTTGTTGATGAACTTCTGCATATTCTGGCGGAACTCATCACTGCGCATCAGCGCGCCGAACTGAGCTGATTCGGCCTCAATGATGTCCAGATATTCGGATTTGTGGCGGTGAATCATTGCTCGTGACACCCGCAAAGCCTGCGCGGGTAAGTCAGCCAGGCGGGCGCCAGTCTCGACGAGCTTTTGATCCAGCGCTGCGCTGTCGACAATGTCGTTGACAAAGCCGTATTCGTATCCCTTTTGTGCACTGAGTGGTTCACACAGCAACAACATTTCGGCCGCTCGATGGTGGCCCATTAACGCGCTGAATGTAATGGACGAGGCAAATTCGGGGCAAACGCCCAGCGCAGCAAACGGTGTGTGGAAGCGTGCCTGTTCGGTCGCGAAGACGAGATCGCAATGAAACAACAGCGTTGTCCCGATACCGATTGCCGGACCATCGACACCGGCGACTATCGGGATATCGGTATCGAGAATCGCCTTCATCAGTTCCAGCGCCGGGTTGTCGCGGCGCTCGGGCTCAGCGGCCGCTGCGGCGAAGTCGCCGATATCATTGCCAGCGGTGAATATGCCACTTTGACCCTTGAGCACAATCGCCCTGATTGACGTGTCAGCCGTGGCGCTGCGAAATCCATCGGTCAATGTTTGATACATCTCGCGATTGAGTGCATTGAGTTTGTCGGCGCGATTGAGTGTCAGCGTGCGGACGGCGCCGTGGGTCTGTTCTAGTACGAGGGCCATGGACAATCTCGCTCGGTAGTGGTTGAAGGGGGGCGTAGGAATTGTCTCACGTCTGTGCCGTGTCGTGATCAACTTCGGTGTTAGGACTCTTTCAGTCGTGGACGATAACGGAAGGGTATTACGGGGCCTGCCAGCAGAAGAAGTGCAAATATTAGTGGCAGGTAATCCCCAACGCGTAAATACACAGTCTTTTATGACAGGATCTAGTAGATGTCACAAGATGACCAACCTTCCTTCAGTTGCTATGGTTCTCGGCTCGGAGTAATGCAGTCAACCGGCGAAGTTAACAAATCAGATGACTGACGATATCCAAAATTACACTGCTTACAAGGATCAATTCAGACACTCGGGCGAACTAATTTATGAATTGATCTACGAGCGAAACAAAGCGCAAATTCGAACCAAGCGTCGCAGCGTGGCGCTGGTGAACCTCAAACGCATCTTTGAACACACGTTCAGCATCAGTCGGCGGGACGGGTTCAGAGAGATGTCCCTGCGGCAACTGAGCCGTGAATCTGGCATCAGCATCGGCGGCATCTACGCCTGTATCGAATCCAAACAGGCGCTTGCACAGATGGCCTGTGACTGTGTCACCTATATTGGCGTGCAGCATTTACAATCGACATTCGCACCACGAAAACGGCCATCAGCGCTGCCAGAGTTTTTGCGCAATAGTGTGTTTCTGGCCGAGCTGATGCACGAGTGGTTGCACTTCGTGTTCGTGGATGTACGTAGTTTGCGCGGGCCAAATGAATTTCAATTGGAACGCCTGAGCAACCTGTTCTTAAGCGGCGTGAAGCGTTTGAGATCAATGCAGGAAGAAACTTCGGCTGATGCCGCAGTCACGCCGATGTCTCGTGATCTCGAGGCGCGGCTTGCGCTGTTGCTGGTCGGCGACTGGGTGCAGCGACGTGAGGAGTTTGTTCTGGCAGGATACTCGGTTGATGACTACGCCGGTTACGTGGTCAGAACGCTGGTTCGAAACGCTGCGAATAAAGGCCCTGTGCCCAATCCCAGCGCGGTGGAGGCGCTCAGTGGTGTCGATGTCGTCTGACGTGCAGTGATTGCCTCACAGATGTGGCCGTCGGGGGGTGTGTTAGCATTTCCGGCCCTGCATCCGGAGATATCACCTCGTGACCCCACCCGTCAGCTATCGCGTCGATGCCGGCATTGCCGTCATCAGTACCAACAGCCCGCCAGTCAACGCTCTGGGTCAGGCGGTGCGCGCAGGGCTAGTGGCATCGGTCGAGCGCGCGCTGACTGACAATGCAGTGCAGGCGATCGTGATCAGCTGTGAAGGGCGTACCTTTTTCGCCGGCGCCGATATCCGCGAGTTTGGCAAGCCGCCGCAATCGCCATCGCTGCCAGAAGTCCTCAACGCAATCGAAGCCAGCCATAAACCGGTGGTTGCGGCCATGCACGGCACGGCACTGGGCGGTGGCCTGGAAACGGCGCTGGCCTGTCACTATCGCATCGCACTACACGGCAGCAAGGTCGGCTTGCCTGAGGTCAATCTGGGGCTGATCCCCGGTGCCGGTGGCACCGTCCGGTTGCCGCGTCTGACGGGCGTTGAACGCGCGCTTGCAATCATGACGAATGGCCGCCCCGTCAGTGCCGCAGAAGCGCAGGCGGATGGAATTCTCGATGCCGTTGTCGATGCAGACGACGCCATTGCCGCCGGCTGCAAATTTGCCCGTGAGGTGATTGACTCTGGCTTGCCGGTCAGACCGGTGCGTGAAATAGACGATGGTCTGGCCGCAGCGCGCGCCGATACCACGCTACTTGAAAAACAACGCGATCTGGTGCGTTCGCGTGCGCGCGGTGCCGTGGCGCCTCTGGCCTGCGTCGATGCGGTCGCCGCCGCGGTCGAACAGCCGTTTGACGAGGCGATGGCAGAGGCCAGGCGGCTGTTCACCGAACTGGTCGCCGGCGATCAATCCAAAGCACTTCGACACGTATTCATGGCCGAACGTGCGGTAGGCAAAGTGCCCGGAGCCAGCGGTAAGCCTGGCCTGGATGTGCAATCGGTTGGAGTGATCGGCGGCGGTACCATGGGTGCCGGCATTACCGTGGCGATGCTCAATGCTGGATTGTCGGTACATATGATCGAGCGCGACGACGACAGTGCCGCACGTGGGCGCGCCGCGGTGGATCGCATTCTTCAATCCAGCGTCAAGCGGGGTCGGCTGTCTGGCGAGGCAAAAGACGCGCTGTTGGCGGCGCATTACTCGGTCGGCACCGACTACGCCGATCTCGCCCGGTGCGATCTCGTGATCGAAGCCGTGTTTGAAGACATGGCAGTCAAACAGGCCGTTTTTCGAGAGCTCGACGCTGTTTGCCGCAGCGATGCCATTCTCGCCACCAACACCTCGTACCTCGATATCAACGAAATCGCTGCCGCCACCAGCCGCCCTGGCAAGGTGATTGGACTGCACTTTTTCTCGCCAGCTCACGTGATGAAACTGTTGGAGGTTGTCGTTGCCGACTCGACTGACGACGATGTCGTCGCGAGCTGTTTCGCACTCGGTAAGAAGATTGGCAAGGTCTCGGTGCGGGCGGGCGTGTGCGATGGCTTCATCGGCAACCGGATACTGGCGCGCTATAAGCTGTGCGCCGACTACATCATGATCGACGGCGCCAGCCCCTACGATATTGACGCCGCGTTGCTGGAATTCGGCTATCCGATGGGGGTATTCGCTGTAGGCGATCTGGCCGGCCTCGATATTGGCTGGGCCACGCGCAAGCGCCGTGCACCC
>CAZYDV010000225.1:0-10343 GCA_964646405.1 uncultured Granulosicoccaceae bacterium
GCTTTTCTGTTCACTGGTGGAAATTATCTGGATTGCAGCGGCAGCCGCCGGCGCTAATCCGTCGCATTTCAACACCGAGCATCCCGTACTGGCGCCCCTGTATCCGCTGATGGGAGTCATTGCTATCGCGTTGCTAAGTGCCACGCTGATCTATGGCTGTGTCGCCATGCTTTTGCCAGTAAAAGGTGAAGCATCCGGCTTTTGGCGACAGGCGATCGGCCTGAGTCTGATCATCACGTTTGTGTTGACGCTTCTGACTGCGAGCTATCTGGCGGCACAACCCGGGCACGGTGTTGCCGCAGATGGGGAATCGCTGGTGCAGACCGGGTTGTTCGGGTGGCTCCGGCAGGCTGGCGATCTGAGAGTGGCACATTTTTTTGCGATGCACGCGATGCAGATTGTACCGCTGGCCGTGTGGCTGATGGTTCTGCTGTTGCCCGGCAGCCACGGATTTATGCTGACTATCGCGGTGGCTGGTGGTTACTGCGTGTTCGTGGCGGCCACCTTTTTTCAGGCTCTGGCCGGTAAGCCCTTTATGCCCGGTTTGCTGTAGTCCGGTTTATCACCAGGGACATTCTTCGCGTGATCTCAACAGGAGTACGTATGAAACTTCAAATCATCACATCATCAATATTGATTGGCTTTGCATCGATGGCATCTGCTGAAGGTCGCACCGGTCTGTCGTTGGTGCCCTATGTTGG
Source organism: uncultured Granulosicoccaceae bacterium (assembly GCA_964646405.1). Lineage (GTDB taxonomy): Bacteria > Pseudomonadota > Gammaproteobacteria > Granulosicoccales > Granulosicoccaceae > CAKZSB01. Next base: position 702 of record CAZYDV010000225.1, read on the forward strand.
ATACAGCCAGTTGGGCGATCAATCTGCTGTGCTGTCCGGTCTGGATAGCGGCAACGGCGCGGCACGGGTAGAAATCGATGCCGGATTCACCGCTGGACTGGCATTGCGATACCACTTCGATTCGCCGTTTAGCTCGGAATTTGGCTGGGAGTATCGGTCGAATGACAGCGTCATTAGCGATGCAGCAGGCGTCAGTCTGCCGGCGGGCAACTACGCCTCGAACATTTTCTATTTCAATGGTCGATACGATCTGCCGTTGTCTTCCGGGCGCTTTCGGCCCTGGATCGGTGCGGGCCTGACCATCGTGCAGGAGGTGGATCTGGATTCGGAGTCTGTGGCCGGCGAAATCTCTTTTTCCGACGATGGCTCGATCGGTTTTCAGGTAATGGCGGGTGTCGATGTTGAACTGGCGCCGGCCTGGTACCTCACCACTGAATTGAGATACAGCGATCAGCGAGGCTTAACACTGGTCCGTGAGGAAGGCAGTGCCGGAGCGGTGGCGAACATCGATTATCAGCCGCTGACTGTCTCGCTCGGTCTGGCGTATCGATTCTGATACGTTGTCGTGACTCACTGGGGCATCTGAGTATTTCAGATCGATTGCTCGGCGTCCGCGTGTATTCGGGTGCTCGCAAGTCATGCGCAGATTTGTGGCAGGTCTTGAGCCGCCGCGTTGCTTCGCGCGGCGCCCGGTAGTCATTGCCGCCATGAGTGAAGTAGTGGTAGGGTATTCGATCGGGCGGCAGTGACGGTGTCTGGAGGATGCACGATCGGCTGCTGAGGCGTGTTGCAACGTCGTACCCCCGCCATTGGATGCACCGTGGCGTCTGCCGTTTGCTATTGCCGGTGCTCAAATCCTGGTTGAAACGCTTATCGCGCCATGCTGGCAGATCCGCAGCGAGGTGGGCAAAAAATGCAGCAGCCTGCTGCAAAACGAGCATCGTCGTCCCCGTGATGAACCGATAGACTGTCCGGCCGGCCGACCGTGACGCCACGTTCGATGACTATTGGATAGTGAATGCCTGGAACATCAACCACAAATGATTTACGGATTGCGGCGCTGAGCAAGCGCTTTGGCAGTGTGGTGGCAGTCGATAGTATCGATTTGACCATCGAGGCTGGCCAATACTGTTGCATGCTGGGTCCGTCGGGTTGTGGCAAATCGTCTACGTTGCGCATGATTGCCGGTCATGAGCATCCGGACAGCGGCAGAATAACACTCGGCTCGCATGACATCACCGGCCAGGCGCCAGCCCAGCGTGGCACGGCTATGATGTTTCAGAACTACGCGCTGTTTCCGCACCTCGACTGTGTCGACAACGTGGCTTTTGCGCTAAAGATGCGCGGCGTCGACAAACCCACCAGGCGCCAACAGGCTCTGCAGATGCTGGAGCGTGTGCACATGGCCGAGCAAAGCGCGCGTAAACCGGATCAGTTATCCGGTGGCCAGCAACAGCGTGTAGCCCTTGGGCGTGCGCTGATCACCGAGCCGCAACTGCTGCTGTTGGACGAACCCCTTTCTGCGCTGGATCCGTATCTGCGAATTGAAATGCGAACCGAACTCAAGCGCCTGCAACGGGATCTGGGTATCGCCTTTGTGCATGTCACGCACAGTCAGGAAGAGGCAATGGCGCTGGCTGACATGGTGGTGGTCATGAACGAGGGTCGAATCGAGCAATACGGCAGGCCCTATGATGTGTTCAATCGACCGGCCAGTGTTTTCGTGGCGAAGTTTATTGGCGGCCACAATGTGATCGAGACAGACGATCAGGTTTTTGCCGTGCGCTCTGACAAGATCCGCGTCAATCGCGGTGGCGAAAGTGTGATTCGAAATATCGAATTCCTCGGTCACACGGTCAAGTTGTCCGTGCAGGGGCCCACTGCCGATCTGACAGTCACTTGCGCCGATGATGAATTTTATCTTGCCCCGTACGAGACAGGTGATCCGGTCTCGTTGCAATGGAACCCGGCAGACCAGCACATGCTGAACTGAGCTGGTGTGCCCATTGAACCATCCTGTCTACACAACTCAACCATCAGGAGATTACTAGCAATGACAGATACTATCGACCACGGTCGTAGAAAACTGCTTAAGACCACGGCCGGCGCCGCAGTCGCCGGATCGTTCATTTCCGGCGCGCCTTATGTGATGTCGCAGGAAAAAAAGGTGCTGCGCTACCTTGGCACGGCGGTAAACCAGTCGGCTGAAATTGCCGCCAAGGCAAAAGAAGATCTGGGTATCACGATCGAGTACATTCCGGTGACCACCGATGAAGTAACCAAGCGGATTATCACCCAGCCAAACAGCTTCGATCTGGTAGACACCGAATACTTCAGCCTGAAAAAACTCGTCCCGTCCGGAAACCTGCTGGGTATGGATGCCAAGCGCATCAAATTGTTCAACGACATCACCCCGGCGTTTACCAAGGGCGAAATCGGCGGCAAGAAAATTGGCGATCAGGGAACCGCACCGAAAAAGGTCTTCTACCTCAAGGGTGAAAAATCGACTGAGTTCTCCGCTGAGCCCACCGAATGGGTCACCTTGATCCCAACTGTCTACAACGCGGATACGCTGGGTATCCGACCCGACCTGATCGGTCGTCCGATCAAAAACTGGTCCGAGTTGCTGAACCCTGAATTCAAGGGCAAGGCGTCCATCCTGAATATTCCGTCAATCGGAATAATGGATGCGGCTATGGTGGTCGAGTCGATGGGTGAGTACACCTACCCCGACAAAGGCAACATGACCAAAGACGAAATCGACATGACCATGAAGATTTTGACCGAAGCCAAGAAGTCCGGTCAGTTCCGCGCGTTCTGGTCTGATTTCAACGAAAGCGTCAACCTGATGGCCTCGGGCGAGGTCGTCATACAGTCCATGTGGTCGCCAGCTATCACCGCTGTCCGATCCAAAGGCATCGATTGCGTCTATCAGCCGCTGGAAGAAGGTTATCGCGCCTGGGCTGCAGGTTTTGCACTGCCGTCGACAATCAAAGGGCAAAAGGCCGATCTGGCGTATGAGTTTGTCAACTGGTTCCTGTCGGGCTGGGCAGGTGCGCACCTGAATCGCCAGGGATACTACTCAGCGGTTCTGTCCACGGCACAGGCCAACATGGAAGCCTACGAGTGGGATTACTGGATGCTCGGCAAACCGGCGGAAAAAGACATCATGTCTCCGTCGGGCCAGAAACTCGCAGCGGCTGGTGAAGTGCGCGATGGCGGTTCTTATGAGACCCGCATGGGCGGTGTAGCTTGCTGGAATGCCGTCATGGATGAAAACAAGTACATGGTTCGAAAGTGGAACGAGTTCATCGCAGCCTGATCCGGCGGCGTTAGTCCACTTCAACTTTGTAGCAATACCGGGCAGGGCGACACGTTTTCGTGTCGCCCTGTTTTATTGTTGGTCTGTTGAAAATAGTGGCGCGTGATCGTGACATAACAATACGGTGACATCGCGTCGGCACCGGCGTGTTTTCAGTACTTTGCGCGTGTGCCTGGACACTTGTGCAGGTACAATGGTCTACCCATTAACGTCGGTTATCCAGTTTGCTCGCACGACCGTCCAGAATCAGCACCTATCTGCTCGCGCTTCCGTATGCGCTGGTGTTTTTATTGTTCTTTGTCGTCCCTCTGGTGCTGGTCGTCGTGGTCAGTTTCTGGGACTACACCGAGTACTCGATCATTCCCGATTTCATCGGCACCAACTACAGCGACATCTTTCGCGGTTGTGTCGCCAGGCTGCCCGAGCTTTGCACCGCGTTTGCCACTTACGTATCAACGCTAAAGTACGTCTTTCTCAGCTGGATCATCACGCTGATTCTGGGTTTTGGTGTGGCCTACTACCTGGCGTTTTGCGTCAGCAGCCTGACCATGCAGATCACCCTGTTTTTGCTGTGCACCATTCCGTTCTGGACATCCAACGTCATCCGCATGATCTCGTGGATTCCGCTGCTTGGGCGCGGCGGGCTGGTCAATCAATTTTTGCTCAGTATCGGTGTGGTGGACGAGCCGATCGACTGGCTGCTGTACTCGGGTTTTTCCGTGACACTGGCGTTCGTTCATCTGTACACGCTGTTTATGGTGGTGCCGATATTCAATTCAATGATGCGCATCGACCGCAGCGTGCTCGAGGCGGCCTATGACGCCGGGGCCAATGGCTGGCAGGTGCTGTGGAATGTCGTGGTGCCATTGTGCAAGCCGGGCATTGCGATCGGTTCGATTTTCGTGATCACAATCGTGATGGGTGATTTCATCACCATTGGCGTCATGGGCGGTCAGCAGATCGCGTCGATCGGTAAGATCATCAATGTCGAGATGAGTTACCTGCAGTTTCCATCGGCCGCCGCTAACGCCGTCATTCTGCTGGCGATCACGCTGATGATCATTGTTGCGATGTCGCGCATCGTAGACATCAGGCGTGAACTCTGATGTGCTTGATCTTCTTATTGTTCTTCACCGGGGTTTGATTCGCTGATGGCCAGTCGCAGCACGAAAATTTGGCTGGGGTGTTTTTTCTTCCTGTTTCTGTTGTTTCTCTACGGCCCGATGATCACGATTTTTGTGCTGTCCTTTCAGGGGCCAGACGGTGGTTTGACCTTCCCGATGAACGGTGTCTCCACCCACTGGTTCGGGAAATTGTGGGAAGGTGTCGGGGTAGTGGATATCTGGCGCGCATTCCGGCGCTCGCTCGCGCTGGGGTTTGTGGTGATGGTCATTACGGTGGTTTTCAGCCTGATGGCGGGGCTGGCCTTTCGCAAGAAATTCAAGGGCTCTGGCGCCTTGTTCTACATCACCGTGGCCAGCCTTATCGTGCCGTCGATTGTGGTCAGCTTAGGCATTGCGCTGCAGTTTCGCCTGATTGACGACAATGTCCGGGAATGGGGGCAAACGCAGGAGGTTGCCTGGATCATCGACTACTACACCACCAGTATGGGGCTTTTTAGCTCGGCGCTGGGTGCGCAATTAACCTGGACGCTGCCCTTCGGGCTGCTGATTATGTTCGCCGTATTCAACCGGTTCGATCCCTCATTCGAAGAAGCAGCGCGCGATCTTGGCGCCGGTCCGTGGGCGACATTCAGGGAGGCCGTGTTGCCGATTATCGCGCCGTCGCTGATCGGTGTGGCGCTGTTTGGGTTTACCTTAAGCTACGATGAGCTCGCCAGAACGTCTCAGGCGATTGGCGGCCTGAATACGCTGCCGCTGGAACTCAGAGGGCTGACGACCACCGTAACTGACCCGTCAATCTACGCGCTTGGCACGGTGACAACGGGCGTCAGCTTTGTGGTTATTGTGCTGGCGCTCCTGACCTTCCGGTGGTTGCAGCGTCGCCGCCTGGCGCATGGCAGCGACTCTGGCAAGGGGCTGGTGTAGCGGCCCGGTTCAGTGATCGGATGTCAGCCCTGCGCGGGTGCGCTTTGGCTGCTGAATGCCGATCGATTGATTAGAAACAGCACAATGCCGCCGATCAAAATCGACGTGGCCGCATAGAACAGCGTACCGCCGTCGCTTTCCCCTTCGTGCAACACTTCGATGCCGAGCGGTGTGAACAGATGGAAAAACACCGCGCCAGCCATCACCGCAGAAGCCAGTACGCCACCGATCGCATGGTACTTCGCGCGAATGCCCTCGGTTGGGCGGCTGGTCAATTTGCGCAGTGCCCAAAGAGCCGCCGGCACCAGCAAAACGGTAGAGGCAATCAGCTCGAAACTGCCTACCACATAACTGCCGTAATTCTTGAAGGCCTCGCCGATTGACGTACCGAGTATGCCCGATAGCCACTCGCCAATAGTCCCAAAGATGTGTTGGGTATCCGGGTGCAGGGAAAACTTGTATGGCAACGATTGCAAAAAGACCTTGCTGGCCCAAAGCGCAATGATCCAGCTAATGACTGCTCTGACGATCGGCGACATATCCAGGTTCCCTGTGGTTGAGTGTTGAAGATTGGTTTGACGTTCAGGAGCGATAGTCCCACGGAGCCTTCGGTGCGCGATCGCGCCACAGCCCGAGCCGCTGCTTGCGGGCCTGGTGCTCTGCCGTCGCGTATTGTCGACGTTGTGTGGCGGTCTGTTCGTTCTGAAACTTTTTATAATGCCATGCGAGTCCTTCGCTGACCATTGCCAGGTTGATGTCCGCGCCATCCTGGTAGATCACACACAGCAGTCTTTCGTAGCGATCGGTTTTGTGGCAATGAGCGTCAACGGATTTATTCAGGATCATCGACCTTAAATAATCACGCGCATCACTGCCGAATCGTTGTTGAAGTTCCGGTGCGTCAATACCGGCCAGCCGCACGACAATGCGCGACTGTCCAGTCGGTGTCAGGTGAATGGAATCGCCATCGTGTACCTTGTTTGCAATGCCGCGGAGCTGAGTGACGTCAGGCGTTGTTGTGCTACACGCGATGAGGCTCGACAGCATCATCGAAAACGCGATCCGAAACAGTGTCATACGAGACATGGCCGGGTGGAACCAGTATCTAACAGGATGTTGAAAATCTATTGCGCTTGTCCAGAGGGCATTAAGTTCCCCCTGGAACGCCAGCCCGGTGCGCTTTTTCGGGCTGCGTGCCGCGGTCATTTGCCTGCTCAGCCCTTCGCTCATGACCTTTTTCAACACACTGCTACGCTTACCGCGCAAATTACCATAACTATTCATGACAGAACTTTACTATGCCAATGTGGCATGGACCCCCCGCGTGTAGAGTGGAACTCGATCCCTGTCGCAGGAACACCAACCGGTAATGCCTGCCTGCATGCGCCGTTGCACAACTGCGCTACTATAAGTCAGGGTCATATTTGTTGTGAAATAAAGGGGTAACCGATGATTCGCCTTCTTCTTGTTCTTCGTCGTTCTGCGTGGATGCTGTTGTTGTTTTCTCCCTATAGCGCTCATGCCTGCGGCGGGTTTTTCTGCCAGTTTGTGCCGATCGATCAGGCGGCCGAACAGATCGTCTTCAGCCAGCAGGGCAATGACATCACGGCGATGGTGAAGATCGAGTACGAGGGTGAGGCCGAGCAGTTTAGCTGGGTGGTGCCGGTCCCGGCCACACTCGAACTCGATGGTATTGGCGTCGGATCGGACAGGACTTTTACCGAACTGGATACTGCCACTCAGCCACAGTTCACGCTCGAACAAAACGGCCAGGCGTGTATCTCTGACTTCACCGACGGCAGCTCCGATGGCGGCTTCACAGAAAACACCGCCGATGCCGACACCGGCGGCTCAGCGGTGGATGTTCAGGAGGCGGTAGTCGGGCCATTTGATGTAGACCTGATTACCAGCGACGATCCGGCAGCACTCGCCACCTGGCTGACCACCAACGAATACGATCTGAGCGACCGCGGCGAGGAGCTGATCGAGCCCTATGTGCTGGACGGCATGAAGTTCGTCGGTCTTAAACTGACCAGTGGTCAAAGCGCCGGCAGCATTCGACCCATCATATTGAATTACCAGAGTGACAAACCTATGATCCCGATCCGGCTGACGGCAGTGGCCGCGCAGCCCGATATGGGGGTTCTGGTCTGGATCGTTGGTGATGCGCGTGCGGTGCCGGACAACTTCGTGCACGTCATCCCGAACTACACCCGGCTCAACTGGTACAACGGCCAACTCGCGGCCTACAGCAGTTACCAGCAACTGGTCACCGCAGCGATGAACGATGCCGATCCCAGCGGACAGGGTTTTGCGACCGACATGGCAGGGCCTATCGATGCCGCGTTGCTGGATGCGTTAACAACCGCGGCGGATATGCAGGCGCAGCTCGCGCAACTGGACGCCACGGCCACTGACGCTGGCTATATCGCCGCGCTGGCCGCCAGCGCGCAGTCTGATCAGTTTGCCCAGGCATTGGAACAGGCACTGATACGGCCACAGGGTCAGGGCGTCGAAATCTATACCGATCCGGTCGCGCTTGCGACGATATTCAACACCCAGACATTGGACACCGCCCAGCAGTCACTCAGAGACAGTTTCATCGAGCACGAGATTGGACCGCTGGAGGCGAGCACCGCGCCGCTGGTCAACGGTGCGTATCTGACTCGTCTCTACACCACGCTGTCAGCCGATGAAATGACGCTTGATCCCACCTTCGTTTTTAACACCTCGATGCCAGATCAGCCGATCGAACGGCAGGCGCGGCTGGACATCGGCTGCGGTGACAATGGCACCGAATGGCGACTGACACTGGGCAGCGGTACCGGCCGCGATGGTGAAGTTGTGATCGAGGCGAATCGGTTTGTACCGTCATTTTCACCGCCTGCCGATGTGAATGATCAGGCCACAACCTTTACCGTGCAGCGTACCGCGGCCGTAGCACCGCCCGAGACGTTATTGCAAAGCGACTTTGATGTACTGAAAATAAACGGTGGAGTGAGCGATTCGGGGCTGGGTCCGGTGGCCGAACTCAGTGGTAGTGGCATTTTTGGCCCCGGTGGTCTTGGCATCGGTTTGCTGTTGGCCGGATTGGTTCGACGGCATCGCTCGCGATCGACAGTCGGCGACGCCGGGTAACTCACGCGGAGCATTGATGATGAAGTGGCGCGACTGGCTGGAAAACTGGAACATGACTGGCCTTAAAATCACGGCCGGTTTTCTCGAGATGGAATGGCAGCCACAGGATGAGGACAAGGCTGCCGCGTGGGAGTTATATGTTGAACTGCTCACACGAATCGCCACGCAACCACTGCCCGACACCGATGGTGACGAACAAACCGCGCTCGATAGCGTCTACTCGCTGTTTGACACCACCCGCGGCATTATCAAACACCACGGTCGGGGCTGTATGGAGTTTAGCAAGATTGCCATCGTCGTCCTCAATCAGGTGGTACGACCTTTCACCGCGCGCTGGCACAAGCGCTCGATCGACAAGGCGTTTGCCGATCCACATCAGTGTCGCGAATTCAGAAATGAACTGGCACAGTTGCAAGAGGTGCTGATCCACTACACCCGCATGTTAGGTAATATGGCGGGTGTGGAGCAGGATCTGACTTTGCTCGAAGAATCCGATTAGATAAATAGCTGCGCGGGTATTGTTACCCTGAAATCGGCATTGACCCGGGTGAGGTCAGGCGTTAGCGTATCTACTCGGGAGACAGTGACGTCTGCCCGTTGTTGCACAAACCGTGTGCAACCTGAAAAACGATAGGGAGATTGAACCATGAAATTGCCGACAGCAGTCATCGCGCTGGTGCTCGCCGTGCAACCCGCTTTTGCTGATATGACCGATGAGCAGGCCTGTGCCGAGGGCAAGCCACAGTACAGCAAAGAGGGTATGACTGAAAAAGACTGCCTGTGCATGCTGCGCGTGGCGTCGTCGCACATGACCCCCAAACTCAAAACTGCTTTTGTCGAATCATTGCTGGCACAGGACGAAAACCCCATGGGGCGCATGATGGCTACCGGTGTAACAATGGAAGAGCTGATGAAAGCCATGACCGGATACGCGAATGAAGTGGGCTCCGCCTGTGGCATCGAGCAGTAACGCTCCGGATTGATCCAGGCTGTCGCGGCCATCGTTGTCGTGATGGCTGCCATCACAAATCTTGATCTGTTGCTATCGGTTGGCGGCTACCGCAAAATTGGCGGCCCTTAAGTTTTCCAGGTGTGCCCATGTCTGCAAACGCCGCCACAACCGGGCCAGGCTGG
>CAZYDV010000226.1:0-10281 GCA_964646405.1 uncultured Granulosicoccaceae bacterium
ATCAGACATCGACACAGCAAAAGGCAGCTCCCGGTCGTTGCGCGGCGGGGCTTTCAACTACTATCAGCACTACCTGCGCGCCCCGAATCGCTACTTCAACCACCCGGACTTTCGGTTCGACTTCATCGGTTTTCGTGTGGTTTGCCGCCCCCATTGATGAACGCTGATCACCGATGGCTGTTCACTGAAGGTGCGCAGCACCTAAAAATTTTTTTTCTTCTCAATCAGTGTATTCTGTCTAAGCCGTTCCTCCAGGTTTTATGAGAGATCGGCACGGGCAACCCGATATCGGCTCCCGGTCGTTGCGCGGCGGGGCTTTCAACAACAATCAGCACAACCTGCGCGCCGCGAATCGCAACAACAACCACCCGGACAATCGGAACAACAACATCGGTTTTCGTGTGGTTTGCCGCCCACATCTGCACTTGAAAGTTCGGATTATCCGGCACCACAGCGCACCGTGGTGCAAACACTTCAGCACTTGCTGCTCGTGTTTCCGGCAAAGCGCCGTGTGTTGTATTCCAACACCCGACGCCGAGGTGGATAGATCATAGATGGCGCGGGATTGTCCGGTCCGCAACGATAGTTTTACGTTCGGGCATATAGGTGGTTCGGCGGCTCCCCATGGCTTCGGCCTGGAGCTGCCGCTTTACCTGGATGGATTGCCGGAAGCTTTCAACCAACCACCCAGCATGCGGCCAATCTCCATCACCATCTTACTGACATGCTGGTATTGCCCAGCGCTGATCCAGTTCCATTGATGGATGAGCCGAAGGTATGTTCGAATACGCACAAGATGCATATCCGCTTTCTCTAGTGCAGTCCTGCGTTTCGCACCACGCGCTACTTCGGCCTCTATCAATGCATCCTGCAAGTCAAGCGCTGCACCAAGCAAGCGCTGTGTCAGGGTGAAGCGATAGGCACGTGGGAATTTTTCACCTTTCGGCAATAACCATTCAAGCAAATCGAACGCGCGGGTCTGAATGACAAGTGACTCTGGCATGAATCGCACCTTGTTGGAACGAGTAACTGATTGGGACAACCTGCTGCTTGCCTGGCGTAGAGCTGCAAGCGGCAAGAGGCGAAAACACAGCACTGCGGTATTCGAGCACCGCATGAGCGACAATTTGCTGACTATTCAGCAGCGGCTGATCGACGGCAGCTATCAACCGGGCGCCTACCGTCACTTTACCATTGCCGAGCCCAAGCCCCGTAACATCAGCGCCATCCCATTTCCCGACAGAGTCGTCCACCACGCGCTGTGCAATATAATCGAGCCGGATATCGACAAAACCTTCATCTCAAACAGCTTCGCAAATCGGCGCGGGAAAGGTACACACCGCGCTATAGATTGTTTTCAGCACAACGCCCGGCGCTATCGCTATGTACTGCGCGCAGATATTCAACAGCATTTCGCGTCAATCGATCACGAGATTCTACTGTCGTTATTGGCGCGACAACTACGCGACGGATCAACCATGCCGCTGATCAATGCCATTGTCGCATCAGGCGATGGAAAACCGCACGAGAAATACAAAATGCAGTGGTTTGACGGTGATGACTTGCTGTCCGCCTGCCGCCCCAAAGGGCTCCCGATCGGAAATCTCACGTCCCAGTTCTGGTCAAACTGCTACATGAATCCGTTTGATCACTTTGTCAAACGTGAGCTACGCTGCCGCGGATACCTTCGATATGTAGACGATTTCGCGTTGTTTTCCAACAGCAAGCAGCAGCTTTGGGAATGGAAGCGCCAGATAGTGGAGCGACTGGCACAGATGAGACTGATGCTGCATGATCATTCCTGTCAGGTTTGCCCAACCCGCTGCGGCAGCCCCTGGCTCGGCATGGTCATTTATCCCGAAAGACGCACACTTAAGGCTAGAAAATCCCGCCATGCAACCCGTAAACTGACCGCTCGCTATCGTGCCTGGCGAGCAGGTGAAATCAGCTACGACGAGCTGAACGCGTCTATCAACGGCTGGGTAGCTCATGCCCGGCACAGCCACTCAGGGACGTTGATTAAAACCGTGCTGGATCGGGCAATGACAAAAAAAACAGTGAACAGCAATCGATGTTCAGTGTTCATGGATGGGGGCGGCAAACCACACGAAAACCGACGTCGTCGACCCGATTGCCCGGGAGGTTGCTGAAGCGAATCGCGGCGCGCAGGATGAGCTGAAAGTCGTTGAAAGCCCCGCCGCGCAACGACCGGGAGGGACACGAATCTCCTAACACCGCTGTTCCATCAATTGGAGCCCCCTCGTACGAATTGCGATAGCAATCCTGCACCCATTCCCATACATTGCCGGCCGTGTCGTACAAACCAAATCCATTGGGCTCTTTTTTTCTTATCGGCTGTGTCCCATCCGTCCAATCGAGGCCATACCATGCATATTCGTTGGCCATACCGGCATCTTCGCCCCAGTGATATGCCGTATTGGCACCTCCACGCGCTGCAAATTCCCACTCGGCTTCCGTCGGCAGTCCACAAGTCATACTTGAATTGTCAGCCAGCTGGTCGGTTAGCCACTGACCGTAGCGACTGGCCTGGTGCCAGGAAACGTTTATGACGGGCCGATCAGCTCTGCCCCAACCCTTATCGTCGGCGGGTTCTTCCTCAATGCCGGAATCGGCGATATAGGCATCGTACTGGTCGAAAGTAATTTCAGTCTCGCTGATGCTGAACGGATCGACCGTGACTGTCCGAACAGGCTTTTCATCTTTATCCTCACTGGTCGCAGAGCCCATTTCAAACGGACCACCCGGTATTTGAATCATTGTTGGATAGACGGTTGAGGCAGACTTGAATGACACTGGCAGCGACTTGGATGGCTTGCCATTTTTAAGCTGAAACCACGCTGCGACACCGACTACCAAGACAAGCAACGTAGCCAGCGGTATGGCGAACTTTCTCCTTCCGGCTCTGACATCAGGGGTGCGCGTACCAACGTGCCTGGCATCCTCTGAATGCTCAGTTTCTTCGCTATCCAACGCGGATTTAACTATCGGGTCTACAAGTTCGGACAGGTGTTGCTGATCCGCCAAATGATCATCTGAATTGACTCGCCCATCCAGTAACGCTCGCGCCTGTGCCCCAACCTCGTATTTGATATCTCGCTGGCAAAACTCGTCCACCAGCCGCGCCAGTTGAAATTCATCTGCACCACGGGATTTCAACGCGCTAAGACTGAAATAGATGTCTGATTCGGATACTGAGTGAGGAAAATGATAGAGCTGATCCCACAACTCGGTCACTCCGGGTACCGGATACGCCGGAGGCATGGGCCAGTTGTCCGGCGGCTGCCAAGTTGCCACCGTTCTTAGTGTCTTGAGTATTTCTGACTGGGACTCACGCGTACCGGGTTCATACCGCACCCGGGGAAAACGGTCGATCGAATCGGGCAGGATTGGCTCGGCGGGAACATCTGGCAACAGCACAGGCACCAGGGTCTTCCCTAGCGCGCTCGCGTATTCAAGTTCCTGCATGCAGTACCAGGAAGCCGTGTAATCGGGATCAAACACCGCGATAAACACATCGCAATCGCTGATTTGCTCCAGTATCGTTTGCCACCAGGGCTGGGAGAGTTCGTTGCGCTGATCAAACCAGACGTCGTGCGACACTTCTATTGATTGCACCAGATCTGTGACTGACTCCAGCGCCTCGCGTCTGTAACTGATAAATGCTTTGACCATAATCCACTGATGATGGGTGCGGCGCGCTATTGCGCTAAACGGCTGGATGGACGGGTTGCACTGAACCGTCGACAGCACTGATGGTACATTGAAATGCTCGTGGTTTTAAGGGTGGTGACAGGCTGACGTCTGCAGAATACTCGATGCGGCATTGTCGGGCACGCCAACGTGTGTGACTTGAAGCCGACTCAGAGCCCGCAAGCCCGAGTCCAAATCCACGCAAGCTTTGCCCGACCTACAACCCACGCTGCTCGGCACGCACGGCAATTTTTGCTAGTGTTAGCCTCTGGCCACACCATCCCGGAGCCAATATGAACGCCCAAGACAGCCAGGCCTCAGCCGACACCGGTCGCAAAAGCATCTGGAACCACACCACGCCAGTGGTATTCGCGGCGCTATTCGACTGGCCATTCCGTCCGAAAGCGGCTTTTCTGTCCGTTGCCCAGCGCTGGTATACGCTTTCTCGCAATTTGCTGTTTCTGCTTGTGGCTTTGTTGACCTATTGGCTGCTGATACCGGATCTGGCGACTATGCAAACCTTGTCGCTGGACTGGGTGTTACCGATTTTGCTGCGCAATATGGCGCTGATGATCGTGCTGGCGGGCGGCCTGCATCTGTATTTATTTACGTTCAAGAAACAGGGCAAAAAACTAAAATACGATCCGCGCGAGGATCTGGAGAAAAGTGGCAAGTTCTCGTTTCGCGATCAGGTGTATGACAACATTTTCTGGAGCCTCGCCAGTGGTGCCACGGTGTGGTCGGCCTATGAGGTGTTTTATTTCTGGGGGGTGGCGAACGGGGTGATTCCCACTTTCGGTTTCGCTGAAAATCCCATTGCGTTTTTTGCCTGGCTGTTGGTGTTGCCGTTTATTATGTCGTCGCATTTTTATTTAACCCATCGACTTTTGCACTGGCCGCCGCTCTTTAAAGTCGCGCACAAGCTGCACCACCGAAATACACACATCGGCCCGTGGTCGGGCATGTCGATGCACCCGATCGAACATATTCTCTATATCTCATCTGTGCTGCTCCACTATGTGATCGCCTCGCATCCTGTACTGGTGATCTACCACCTGTTCACCCGCTCGCTGGCACCTGCGCTATCGCATTCAGGTTTCGAGCAGATACTGGTTAAAGATAAAAAGCTGATCGACTCGGCAGACTTTCACCATCAGTTGCACCATCGTTTTTACGAGTGCAACTACGGCAATCCGGATTCGCCATGGGATCGCTGGTTTGGCTCGCTTCACGATGGTTCGATTGAGGCGACGGCTATGGTGAAAGAACGGCGCCGCAGGATGTATCAGCGCAAGCCGGCTGCTGCTGGCGGTGGTTAAACCGGTTAGCGCACGACACTGCAGTTGAGTGAGCAAGTTACGGCAGCACTACTTGGCCTATTTTTGTAACTGCTCTGGGCGTATCCCACGATTCAACTCGGATGCGCGTTATTTCGCTGCCACGCTGGCCCCAGACTGACTAAACTCCTGTGTACATTTTGAACGCTGCAGCACACCTGGTTGTCTATAAGACGATCTCTGCGCGCCACGCATTCCGGCCAATCCTGATCCCACCTGTCTATGAGCAAACCTCAAACATTGCCGGCGCACCGCCAGCTGCTGATCCTGTTGGCCATACTGGTGCCGATGGCACTGCTCGGCTGGGCGGTGATCGGCCGCGACAGCGACGAGGCAACGGCCGGTGCTGAAAAGCGCTCACGAGCACCGAAGACGGTCGTGGTAGTTGAGGCAAAGCTACAGACTCTGCCAGTGGAACTGGAGGCATTCGGCACCCTGCACGCTTCGCGTTCGGTGCTACTGACCACCGAGACCAGCGGGCGTATTGGCAATCTGTCGTTCAGTGGCGGCCAGCAAATCGAAGCCGGTGCCCCTCTGCTGGTACTGGACAGCGACATGCAAATTGCCAATCTGGATGAGGCCCGAGCCAATCTGCGGCAAGTGGAACTCGAGCTGCAACGCGCCGAGGACCTGAAGCAACGCCGCGCTGGCTCACAACAAGCCGTCGATTCTCTGCGCGCCGCTGTGGCAGCCGCCCGTGCCGCACTTGCAAGAGCCACCAAGCTACACGCCGATCGCACCTTACTGGCCCCTTTTTCAGGCACCACCGGGCTGCCACAGGTCACTGTCGGGGAGTACATCGACTCCGATACGGTGATCACCTCGCTCGACGACCTGCAAAGTATGACAGTCGATTTCGAAATACCCGAAGTCTCCTACTCGCAGGTCGCCCGTGGCCAGACGGTCGAGGTAAAGAGTGCGGCCTATCCAGATCAGCAGTTCAACGGAAAAATAAGCGAAATAGACAGTCGGATCGATTCGGCCAGCGGCACTTTCAATGTGCGCGCAACGCTGCCCAATAGCAACCAGCAGTTGCGCGCAGGCATGTGGGTTCAGGTCCGGCTGCAGCTCAGTCAACAGCCGGCACTGATGATTGCCGAAGAATCCATCGTGCCACGCGGCGTACGCACCTATGTGATGCTGGCCGAAGATGGCAAAGCACGACAGGCTGAGGTCACCATCGGGCGCCGCATTGCCGGCTCGGTAGAAATTACCGGTGGCCTGGAAGCCGGCGCACCGGTGATTGTGCGCGGTCATCACAGGTTAAAGAGCGGTGCTGCGGTGTCGCTGCAACCGCCAGCGCCTGCCGGTGACGAAGAAGACAAAGCCACAGCGCGCAAGAGCAATACGTGAATCTTTCACTGCTCAGTATACGCCGGCCTGTACTGGCCGCTGTGTTCAGCCTGCTGCTGGTGGTGCTCGGCATCGCCGCACTGGATCGGATACCGGTGCGCGAACTGCCGGATATCGATGCCGCAGTCATCACGATCACCACGGTATACCCGGGCGCCTCGCCGGCGGCGGTCGATACCACCGTGACAGAGATCATCGACGCGGCAGTGGCCGGTATCGCCGGTATCGATTTCATTCGCTCCAATAGTCAGTTTGCGCGCTCCCGCACGGTGCTGGAATTTGCCCCGGGTTATCCAATGGAAGCAGCGGCGAACGATGTGCGTGATGCGATTGGTGCGGTTCGATCGAGGCTGCCGACAGATGCCGAAGAGCCACGCATTATCAAGAACGACAGTGACAGTGATCCGGTGATGCGGCTGGCTATCACCAGCTCACAGACCGATGCGGCCGGCATCACCGACTATGTCGAGCGCAATATCGCCGACCGCATCAGCACGGTCGATGGCGTGGCCAACGTCAGTGTCTATGGCGATCGTTCAGGCGCAATGCGAATCTGGCTCGACCGCGTCGCCATGGCCGCGCAGCGCGTCACCGTTTCTGACATCGAAACCGCGTTGCGCGAATCCAGCGTCGAGTTGCCGGCCGGCCAACTGAACTCCGACATGCGCCAGTTCTCGGTACGGCTGAACGGCCGCATCAGCACACTGGATGAATTTCGCCGGGTAGTGGTTGCGACCAATGCCGGTCAACCGATTCGGCTGGGCGACGTGGCGCGGCTTGAGCGTGGCGTGGTGAACATCAACGCAATGGTGCGAAACAATGGCGAAAACGCCGTCGGCATATCAGTTATTCGCCAGTCGCAGTCCAATACCATCGCCATCTCGCGCGCCGTACACGCGGAAATCGATCGGCTGAAACCCACTCTGCCTGCCGGCATGCAAATTCAGATCGGCTCCGATGATGCCATTTTCGTTAAAGCCTCAATCCGCGAAGTCATTGTGGCACTTTTATTATCGTTGCTGCTGGTGGTGGCTGTGATCTTTGTTTTTCTGCGCTCGGCACGCGCCACATTGATTCCGGCGATAACCATTCCGGTATCTTTAATCGGCTCATTCTGGCTGATTTATCTACTGGGTTTTTCGATCAATGTGCTGACCTTGCTGGCGCTGTTGCTGGCGATTGGCCTGGTGGTCGATGATGCTATTGTGATGCTGGAGAATATCGAGCGGCGACGCGCGGGGGGCGAAACCCTGTTGCAGGCGAGTGTTCGCGGCTCAAAGCAAGTAACCTTCGCGATACTCGCCACCTCGGTCACACTGATCGCCGTTTTTCTGCCTATTTCCTTTATGCAGGGTGCAGCCGGCCGGTTGTTTGCCGAATTCGGTTTCGTGCTGGCAAGCTGCGTGGTGGTGTCTACGCTGGTGGCACTGACAGCTTGCCCGGCGCTGGCATCCCGCATTCTGCAATCGCAAGCGGCCGGCCAACCATCGAATAGCGACAAACCTGTACGCGAGAACAACTGGCTGCATCGCCACTATCGCGCAGCACTGGGGCAGGCACTACGGGCACCGCTGGTGATTATCGTTTGCGCGTTGCTTTTTTCTGTTGGTGGCTGGCTGGTCTATCAGTCGATCGAGCGTGAATTGACACCCAGCGAAGACCGCGGCGTACTGTTTGTGCCACTCACCACTCCACTGGGCAGCACACTCGATACCACCAGCTCGCTGGCACTGCAATTTGAAGAACAGCTTGAACCGCTGCAGGAAGAGCTGGGGATAAAAACCCTATTCAGCTACACCGGGGGCCGCAGCCGCACGCATCGTTCCTTTATTGTGTTGCGCCTGGCGCCTTGGGATGAACGTGCGATGAGCCATTCCGACATTACCCGGCGCATCGCTCCAATGGCAAGCTCAATGGTCGGCGCCAGCGGCCGTCCGTTTGGTCCGAACGGCCTGGGCCTGCGCGGCAGTCGCACTCCGCTGCGAGTAATCGTAGGCGGTCCGAACCTGGAACTGGCACAAGCCTGGGCCGATACACTGCTGGAAAGCGCCAGTGAAAACCCGGGCCTGGTCAACCTGAGCATGAATGCAGAACCCAATGTGCCACAGGTGACGGTAAGCATCGATCGGGCGCGGGCTGATGAGCTGGGCGTGAGTGCCAGCGCCATCGCCGCTACGCTGCAGGCGTTTCTCAATTCCCGCGAAGTGGGCACCTATCTCGATCGCGGACGCGAGTATCCGGTGATCATGCAGGCCGATGCAAAAGACCGCAAAACACCAGCAGACATTCAACAACTGCTGGTGCGCAGCGACAAAACCGGTGAGCTGGTGCCATTGGGGTCGGTGACGCAGATCAGCGAAGAGGCCGCCTCCTATCAGCTCAATCGCTACAACCGCAAACCGGCGATAACCATCACCGGCTCACTGAGCGATGACTACTCGATGGGCAAGGCGATTGACTACATGCGCGAATTGAGCGCTGACATACTGCCACCGGAAGCGAGCATCAGTTTTGGCGGCCAGGCCAAGCAGTATCTGGAAACATCCAGCGGTATGCTGCAGGTATTTGCCTTGGCACTATTGATCGTCTATCTGGTGCTGGCCGCACAGTTCGAAAGCTTCATCCACCCGTTGACCATCATGCTCAGCGTGCCGCTGGCACTGGCCTGTGCGGTCTACGCCTTGTGGCTGACCGGCAACACGATGAACATCTACAGCCAGATCGGCTTTGTGTTGCTGGTAGGGTTGATGGCCAAGAATGGCATATTGATCGTCGAGTTTGCCAATCAACTGCGCGATCAGGGCCACAGCGTGCGCGAGGCCGTATTGCAAGCCAGCACCACTCGACTGCGCCCTATTTTAATGACGGTCATCTCCACCGTGCTGGGCGCTATGCCACTGGTACTGGCGTCCGGCGCCGGCGCGGAAAGTCGATTTGCCATTGGCATCGTCATCATTGCCGGGCTGGCGTTATCATCGCTGATGACGCTGTTCCTGACTCCGGTACTTTATAATCTACTGGCCGGTTTCAGCGCACCGCGTGAAGCGACCCAAGCGCGTATGGTTGCTGATCTGGGTCAATGACAGGCGCTCGCACTAGCGCAGGTAGTGTTTTCTATCTCACCCCGACAACAACATCAGCCTGATTAATAGTGCCAGAGTTAATCTGTAATTGTGGCAGTAGGCTAAAGCCGATGATCAATCAGTCGTTGCAGGCCATCGAGCAAAATATTCAGGCCAAACTCAAAATCATTCACACCAGAGTGTGACCCACTCATAATCAGCGTCGCCATGGCGTTGAGATGCGGATAGCGCTCGGCCGGAATCAGCGGCAAGTACTGCGCAGCGGCTGAGGCATAGTCCTCGGGCTGCACCGGTGAACTGACCCGTTGCAGCGTAAAACCATAAATATGGTTGTCAATGGCGTTCCATGCGTGATCGGCCAGCGGATAGTCAAAGCCCGCGTGATGCAGGCAGGCAATAGTCGCCTCTGACCAGGCCAGCGACGCCGGCCCTACCCGCACGCGGGATAACATCATCGATGCAGCCCACGGGTGTTGACACAACACCCGATGCGCAGACAGCGCACTGCGGGTAATCGATGCCTTCCAGTCACCATCGACAGTCGGCCGCTCGAACTCACCCACCACCGTATCAAGCAACGCATCCAGCACGTCTTCTTTGTTGGCCACGTGGTTGTAGAGCGACATGGCCTCAACGCCAACCGCCTGCGCGATCTTGCGCATCGACAACGACTCTACGCCCTGCCGATCCGCCAGGTGCATCGCCGTTTTCAGTATCGCCGCGCGACTGACCGCCTTTCGGCTTCTGGCAGATTTTTTCTTGCTGGCAGCCAATTTAGCAATTCGGGTGTCTTGACA
>CAZYDV010000227.1:0-10226 GCA_964646405.1 uncultured Granulosicoccaceae bacterium
CGTGATCTTTCGCGTACCGGCGATGGACATGATGCAGGATGGCATGTCGTGGGACGAGGTGGTGGAGCTCGCACAGGCGGTGGAGCGCGAGGGGGCGACGATCATCAACTGTCACTTTACCTGGCACGAGGCCACGGTGCCCACGATCGCCACCATGGTGCCGCGCGCTGCGTTTGCCTCGGTGACTGAGCGCTTGAAAAAGCAATTGCGGGTGCCGGTCATTGCCAGCAACCGCATCAATATGCCGTCAGTGGCAGAAGACGTGCTGGCACGCGGGGCGGCTGATCTTTGCGCCATGGCAAGGCCGATGCTGGCGGACGCCGAGTTTGTCAACAAAGCCGCCGACGGCAGGGAGGATGAAATCAATACCTGCATCGCCTGCAACCAGGCCTGCCTCGATCACACTTTTACCCATCGCCCGACCAGTTGCCTGGTGAATCCGCGCGCCTGCAATGAAACACTGATTCACTACCAGCCGTTGGCTGGCAAAAAACGCATTGCGGTGGTGGGTGCAGGTCCGGCGGGGCTCGCTTATTCAACTGTCGCCGCGCGACGCGGTCACGACGTGACGCTGTTCGAGGCGGCAAGCGAGATTGGCGGGCAGTTCAATCTGGCCAAGCGCATTCCAGGTAAAGAGGAGTTCACAGAGACGCTGCGTTATTACGGGCGCATGATCGAGCTGCACGGTATCGTGCTGCAACTCAATACCGCGGCAACGGTTGAGCAGCTGCAGGCAGGGCAATTCGACGAGATCATCATCGCCACTGGTATTACCCCGCGCGTACCACAAGTCGATGGTATCGATCACCCAAGCGTGGTCCGCTATATCGATGTGATTACCGGCGCACGGGCTGTTGGGCGTTCGGTCGCCATTATGGGGGCAGGTGGAATCGGCTTTGATGTGGCCGAATTCGTCAGCCACAAGGGTGAGTCTGCCGCGCTGAGTATCGATAAGTTTGGCGCAGAATGGGGCGTGGACTTCGACAACCACCCACGCGGTGGCGTCACCGGTGTCGTGCCCAGGGTCGACAGTGCCGAACGCGATGTCTACCTGATGCAGCGCAAGGACACAGCGCTTGGCAGAACGCTGGGCAAAACCACTGGCTGGACTCATCGGCTGGCGTTGAAACGCCGTGGCGTGCGATTCATGCCTGGCGTTCAATACCAGAAGATAGACAATGATGGATTGCACCTGGTGGCCGCGGGGGAGTACAGCGTTCTACCGGTGGATACCGTGATCGTCTGTGCCGGCCAGGAGCCTTTGCGTGATCTCTACCAGGCGCTGTGTGATCAGGGTATGAGTGCAACGCTCGTGGGAGGGGCGTACGAGGCCGCGGAGCTCGATGCAAAAGCTGCGATTGACCAGGCCACTCGCCTTGCCACTGTGATTTGATCGGTGTTGAATCTTCGATAGGGTGTGCAGCTGGCGCAAGTGCGCCCATTTGTGACGCAGCATTCACTGTCAGCTGCCCGGTGTCATCTCATTGGGTTCCATCGCCGCAAGCGATCGGCAAATCCCTTTGTTGCCGTTGAGCAAGAGTGGCTCGTCCTGATTGAAACTCACCCGGTTGGGTAATTGCGCTTCTTCATCGTCAGGCTAGTATCCATTCCAGCCCGTAGTACTTATGGAGGGGCGAGATTGTCGCGCAGACAACTGACGCTGCAGCGGATATCGCGACCACCTCGACCACTTACTGATATCGGTAGGGGCGCGAGATTGCGGTGCCGTCAGACTGCAGGCGCAAGAGTCAATCGATAAGTCGTTGATTTCGCGCATAATTCTGGCTGGTAGCAGAGTGTTGGCCGTACCGACATTGATCTGTTCAGGGACTTAACGAGTAAAGCAATAACAGGATTTACATGTTCGATCGTCAATACAGCGGCAACACAGGGCAGTCAGCACCCCCTACTCAAAATTTGCTCGACGCAATCGCCGCGCCGATTGGACTCTTCCTGGAAACTGGTGAAATCAACTATGCAAACCCTGCACTGACCCGCTTAGTTGTTGAACGGGAATGGTTGTGGGTTGTGGATCGCCGGCTGAAAAGTCGCGGTTTGTCGATGGAGCGATTCGATGCAAACGTGCGAGAGCTGATCAATGGGCGCGCGCATCAATCGTCCATGGTCTTCAAAGATACTGACAAGCGGCGTGCGCTGCTGGTTGGCTTTAATGTGATACCGGATTACCCGCTGGCGCTGTGCAATTTCGTCGATCCGTTTGAAACGCATTCACCCAGGGCGTCGGAATTGAAAGCGCTCTTCGGACTCACCGAGAACGAGAGCCAGGTCACGGCTATGATAGCCATTGGTCTCGACTATAAGGAAATTGCGAAAGATCGTCAGGTTTCACCAGAGACCATACGCTCGTACACAAAATCCATTTTTCGAAAGATTGGCGTGCACAGTCGCGCGAATCTGGTCAGTGTCGTGCAGTCCGCGACATTGCCGCTGCGCCTCGTGAGTCGTGAGGTCTGACCCGTACCCATGTTTAAAAGTCGGGATAGAGCGAGTGAAGAAGTGGTCAGCGCAAGGCGCGCGATTGACTAACAATACGGTATAGGGTTGATGGCAGGTCTTGAGCGATTGTTCGGGACTGTCGATCGCTCTTGAGGCTCGCATCATACCCTGGCGCTGTCGTGGCTCGAACCGACGCGATGACAGTTATACTGCTGTGAATCCAGCACAGCGATCAGCGATATGAAACCGAAAAAGATCCTATTGACCGGTGTCACTCGTGGTCTTGGTCTCGCTATGACTCACGAGTTTGTTTCCGCTGGTCACACATTAATTGGCTGCGGTAGAGATACAGAGCAGATCAATCAATTGCGCTACCGCTATCCGGAGAATCACTTCAGTGTTGTCGATGTGGCTTCGCACCAGTCGGTCAACGATTGGTGCGAGACGCTACAGGATACCTGTGGCGCACCGGATATTGTGATAAACAATGCCGCCATCATCAATGCCAATGCGCCCCTTTGGGAAGTACCTGTCAGCGATTTCTCACACCTGATTGATATCAACATAAAGGGTGTATATCACGTCATGCAGCAGTTCGTGCCCGTTATGCTCGAGAACGGTGGCGGCGTGATCGTTAACTTCAGCAGTACCTGGGGCCGCAGCGTGTCGCCTGATGTTGCGTCCTATTGCTGTAGCAAATTTGCAATCGAAGGATTAACACTCGCGCTGGCCGAGGATCTGCCCGATTGTATTTCGACCGTGGCATTGAACCCCGGTGTCATTCACACGGATATGCTGAATAGTTGTTTTGGCGAGGCTGCATCGGGTTGCGAGAAACCGGATGCGTGGGCCAGACGCGCCGTGCCGACTATTCTCGCCCTTGGCCTGGCAGACAATGGTCAATCGTTGACGGTGAGCTAAGAATTCAGGCGAGTTCTCGTGCAGCCTTTTGTAGCAACAGTTAAACGGATAAAAGGGTGTGGTGACTGCCGACAATGGTAGTACTAACAGTTTGCAATAGACTTTATTTTGGAATAATGCGTCGCTTCGGTCTCACCTGACAAGTGCAGGGTGGCAACTATTTGACTGCCGATTGAGTCGCTGGTGCTGTTTGTTTGGCACTCCAGGAGCTTTAGCTTTTTTACGCCAACTTTCAAAAGAACTGAAAACGGGTTGGCGATAGTTATCGGCGCTTAACGTTTTTCGCCAATCTGGACAGAAAAAAGACAACTTTACAAAGGACCGCCTGTCGTAAAAGCAGCAGCAGACTCTACGTAAATGGCCATAGGCCCTGGAGTCTGTTCGATCATCCGAAAAAATAAGGAATTGAAATGACTGTTGAAGCGACAATTGAAAAGCCCGCCTTGTTCGATATTAACGAGACGCTGCGCAGCCCGGTGGTTCGGATGTGTATTCGCGATATAGCGTTACAGCTAAAAATGCGTATGGCGGAAAATGCATTGAACCGTGCGCAAAGCAGAAAGGAAAAGATGCAGTTTTTAGCGGCATACCTTAGTGGCTAAGGTCGTTTGAGATCATTTGATGTTCCCTCTATGTCGTACGTTAACGCCAGTTACGGCACAGACTGCGGCAGACGCCTGCGGCGATGGTGTATTCGATTAACTCGACAGCGACAGCGCGAGCCGACAGAGGCAGGGCGCACGGCTGTGTGCGTCTTGCCCGGTAGTGCTCGGCCTGGCGAAGGTATCTGGCGCCGACCTGGCAATGCGCAGCAGCAGACTGAGCAACAGAACACCGGGTATTGGCAGGTACAGTGGATAGAAATGTAAAAACCTGCGGTCGGCAATCGAGCTGGGAATAGTAATTGCCACGATTATACCCATCGATGCGGTAAGCAGATTGTGCGAATCAGATGGTTAAAACGCTCATCCCATTTGCTGCGTAAATGGTCGAGGTGCGATGGATTGCGCTTGTGCTGGCCTCAACGCGGGCCTGCTAGTTTGAGTCGTCAATAAATCCTACGTAAGTTGCCTGATGAAACTACTTTATAAAGGGATAGTGGCATCTGTCACTGCTGCGCTGGTTGTATCATGCGGCGGCGGATCGTCCACTATTACGGATACTGCGCAAGGTAATGCGGCTGACCCACTGGATCAGTTGGGTGAAACGCTGGCTGCGCAAAGCCTGGCTGATCAGGAATTTCTGAGTCAGATCGTATCGATTCCCGAAGTCACCCAACTGGGATATCCGGCAGAGGATGTTCCGACTGTCGGCAGTGCGTTGCCGCTCAATAGCGGCCTCGACCCCTGGGGCAGGCCCCGCCAGGCGTTTGTCAATTGGGAGACGCCTCATGTGCACCCGCTGGATATCACGCCCAATGGCGCATTGGTTCTGGCGGTGAACACAGCGGCCAACACGCTGATGATTTTCGATGACAATGGCGGTGCACCCAGCTTGCGAAAGGCTGTGCCGGTTGGGCTCGATCCGGTGTCGGTGCGTGCGTTTTCAAACAGTCAGGCGTGGGTGGCAAATCTCGCTTCAGATAGCGTCAGTGTGGTTGATCTGGATCTCGGGGTGGTCGTGCACACACTGCACACCGAAGACGAGCCGGCTGATATTGTTTTTGCGGGTAGTCCACAAAAAGCCTTTGTCACCGCCTCTCAGGTGAATCGCGTCAATGTGTTTGATCCGTTTAACCTGAATGCTGCCCGCCAAAGTATTTTTATCAATGGCGAAGATCCACGAGCCATGGCGGTCAGCCCCGATGGCAGCAAAGTCTATGTCAGCGTGTTCGAATCCGGTAACGCCACCACGCTGATCAATGGTGGCACCAATAATCGCCACCAGGTCGACTACATCAGCCGGTCAGACAGTCCCTACGGTGGCGAGAATGTCCCGCCCAACAACGGCGATCAGATCGATCCGCCGGTCAACCCGGCGCTGCCCACGCCGCCACCGATATCGATCATTGTTCGCAAGCAGGACGATGGTCGATGGCTCGATGACAACCAGGGTGACTGGACTTATGTGGCCTCTCCAACGACTACGCTTGGCGCCAAGGGCAGTCGCGTAGCCGGGTGGGATCTGCCCGATCGCGACGTAGCGATTATCGATAGTGGTGATTTGTCGGTTACCTACCAGAGTGGGCTGATGAATGCACTAATGGCGATTGGCGTGCATCCCGACACCGGCGATGTGCTGGTGGTTGGCACAGACTCCACCAACGAAGTGCGATACGAGCCCAATCTGCGTGGCACCTTCATGCGCGTACTGGGTGCGCGAGTGACCGAGGCGGGCGCGAAACAGATCACCGATCTCAATCCTCACCTCGACTACCAGACAGAGACATTGCCTGCTGCGCAGAGAATGCAGTCGGTTGGCGATCCGCGTGCGGTCGCGTTTGCGCCGGATGGCAGTTTCGCGCTGGTGTCCGGTATGGGTTCCAACAACGTTATTGTAGTTGACTCGCGGGGCGCGCGTTTGCGCGACCAGCCGATTGTTGTGGGTGAAGGCCCTACCGGTGTTGTCGTGCATCCGGGCAGCCAGTTGGCTTACGTACTGAACAAATTTGAAGGATCCCTGTCTGTGGTGTCCACCAGCATCTGGCAACAGATTGCCAAGGTGCGTTATTACGACCCGACGCCCGGTGATGTCAAGGCGGGTCGCAGGCACTTCTACAATACCCATGAAACATCCGGTTTAGGCACCGCCAGTTGTGCAGCCTGTCATATCGATGCCAGAACCGATCGCCTGGCCTGGGATCTGGGTGACCCCGGCAAGGATCTTATTGTGGTGGACGGGAAAACTTTTCATCCGATGAAGGGCCCGCTGTTGACCCAGACACTACAGGATGCCATGCGTCATCGATTGTTGCACTGGCGCGGTGATGTTGAAAATCTGTCGCACGGGTTTACCAATACGCGTGAGGGTCTGCAGGGGGATGATCGTGGCTTCACCGCGCAGGAGATGGCGCAGATGGAGACGTTTCTCGATTCGATTCACATGCCATCAAATCCCAATCGCAACCTCGACAACAGTTATAACACCAGCCTCGACATACCCGGTCCAAATGACACCGTCGCCAGAACCGGCAATGCAGCACTGGGTGCGCAGCAATTCGAAAACACTTGCCGGCGCTGTCACCTGGGTCACAACGCGCGCGGCGACACCGCCGTTGCGGCGTTCTCGTTCGGTCTGGATCAACTGCGTTTGTCGCCCACCTGGCGTGGTTTCCACGAACGCTTTGGTATCTGGTTCGATAGTGCCGACGGTAGCAACACCGGTTTTGGCACTCAACAGAACGGCTCGTTCGACTCCACCCACAACGACACTCGCAACAACGACATGATGGCGTTTATGCAGTCGGTAACCGGACGCTTCCCCTATACACCAGGTGGTGATGCGCCGCACAACCAGAGTCAGGATACGCACGCAGCCGTCGGCCAGCAGATAACCTTCAATGGGGCACTGACCGGCGTACAGCGCGAGCGGCTCGATCTATTTTTACAACTGGCCGATCGCAGCGAAGTGGGTTTGATCGCGAAGAGCTTTATCGGGGATGTCGAGCGTGGATTTGCCTATATGGCAGACGGCGAGCTGCAGGCAGATGCCAACGCGGACAACACCACCCTCGATAGCCTGCTGGCGCGAGTGCAGGGTGAGTCGCTGCAAACGACCATTACTGTGGTGCCGGCCGGTAGCGAATTGCGCCTGGGGGTTGATGCCGATATGGACAACTCACTCGATCTTGAAGAGGCGCTCGGCGGCACCGATCCACTCGATCCCGATTCCTTCCTGCCCGCCGATTGCAGTGTGGTGCAAGAGGTTGCACAACTGAGCTCGACTCGCCACTCCAGCGGCTGGAATGGCGATCGATTTCCGTCGGTGCTGGCGATCGACGGTGATCCCGACACGTTCAGCCATACTGCCAGCAATGATGATAACGCGACATTCTGGTTGGACCTGAATGCCGACTACACGCTTGCCGAACTGGAATTGGTCAACCGGACCAACTGCTGTGGCGAACGATTGCGCGACCTGACCGTGACTTTTTTCGATCGCGATGGCAACGTCGTGCACGAAGTCGACGGCGTGAATGCGGGCAATGCACTGAACAACCCCGCGTCCATCACTCTGCCATTCAACGGTGAATTGCGCGCTCGCCGGATTCGTATTTCGCGGCAGGCCACGCCATCACTTGGCAGAGCGGATGATCGCAATGTACTGAGCCTTGGGGAAGTCAACGTTAAAGCCTGCAGTAGTTCGTTCATCGAGCAATTGCCTGCACCGGTACCGCAGCAAAATCTGCTGTCCAATGGCAGCTTTGAATCCGGCAGCAGCGATTGGCTGTCCTGCTCGGACGGAGTCTTCAGCAGCTCCACTGATAGTGCTTCGGGCAACTTCGCATTGCATGTGGGCAGCACGGCCTGCGCCTATCAGGAGTTTCCAATTCAACAGGGCAATACTTACACACTGCGCTGCAGTGCTAAACACGACGGTGATGCTTTTGGCAGCGTGACGCTCGCCGCGCAAACCAGCACCTTCGAAGTGCTGGAGTCTGCCGCGGCCAGTGTTGTCAGCAGTCGTTATGCGACCTACCAGTCAGTGATAGACGCACCCAGTGTCAGTGCAATCGGGGTGGCGACACTCTATGGTGAGAATGGTGCCAGCTTCGATGACTGTAGCGTGGTTGAGGGCGTGGTTCCGGCAACCACGCCCAGTACCGATGTATTGGCCAATGGTGGCTTCGAAGAGGATACCAATCAATGGCAATCGTGCGGTCCGGTAAACGGATTCAATCTCAGCAGAGATGCTGCATCGGGCCAGCAAGCGCTTCGGCTGGCATCAGAGGGATGTTTGTATCAGGAATTCGCGATGCAGGGGAGTGAAGGCATCACCCTGAGTTGCCTGGCAAAGGCCGAGGGCAATGGCTACGCCAGCGTGCGGGTGACCAGCAACAATGCCATCTACCAGGAAGTGTTATCGCACGAGGTGGAAATTGAAAGCATTGGCTATGACACGGTGATAGCAGAAATACCCGCTACTGCCAGCGCCAGAATCGGCGTGGTCACGTTGTATAGCGACGACACTGCACACATTGATAGCTGTGTTGTGACTCGACGCTGATACATAGATTGTAGCAACGCGGACGAGCAAGGTCAGCGCCGCTTAACTTGTGATCACTTTGTACAGCACAGGGAGCCAGTATTGGCCCTGTGCTGGCAGCACCAAGTGATTGCGCACAGGGCGAATTATTGTGGGCCAGCGCGGCTCTCACCTTGCCTGCCACCAACAGCGATTCGCGATTGACTCTATTCAGGGGAGGCCCTGTAGAGAGTAGACTGTGGCCGTTTCAAACCCTGTTAATATTGCGCAGTGTTGAACGAGAAGCCACATGACTGATAAGCGAAAAATCCTGATCGCTACCCTCATCGCCCAGGATGGATGTGAGCACGACGTGCAAGCCATCCTGGCTGAATATGCTATTCACGTTCGCGCCGAACCGGGCAACCAGATATTCGAGTGTTACCAGACCGAGCAAGACTCGCGGCACTTTGTTGTCTATGAAATCTACGATGACGAAGCAGCCTTCCAGGCGCACCTGTCCGCGCCAATGAATGCCGACATCAATCGGCGACTGGCAGCAGTCACCGAAGGGGGATCGTCGTTGATGTTTTTGCGGGCGTTTGGCTGAAGTTGAAAAGCCCGTCCTGGATGTCGAGTTTTTTCGCGATCGGATTATCTGGCCTTTCTGATGACGAAAACGCTATGCAACTGCCACGGCAAAGTCGTGGTCGGCGTTGCCTGGCGTTTAACCGATGACAGCGCCGTTGCCAGCCAGTCGGCTGAGTGGCTTTAGTTGTTGTCGCGTCAGCAGTAAATTGAAAGCCCCGTTGGCGTAAACTTTACTTTCGCTGTCGGATAGAATGGTTCTGTGGCGAGTCATACTAAACAGATTGCAGCGAAGTTCTTTGTCTTAACACACTTTTCAGAAGGCACCACCAAAGATTGTTTATTCAACATTAGACTCTGCGAGGTTCTATCGAGCTGAGGCAGAGTAGGGTTACAGGGGAATATCGTATGATTCGAAAAGCCACCAGAAACTTTCAGACCCGGTCTCGCCTGGGACTATCCTTTGCTCTGCTGCTCGCACTCACCGGATGCGCAACATCCGGAACCGACTTATCCAGCGCTGGCGGTCAAGCAAGTCCGGTTAGCTCAGGTGGTCCGGCACTTGCCGCCGTGATCGAACAGCCACAGGCGCATCAGAATCGCAGCGTGAGTTGGGGCGGTACCCTGGTATCGATCGAGAACACCGAAGAGGCAACGCTGCTGGAGGTTGTCGGCCGGCCATTGGCGGCAGACGGGCGTCCCAATCTATCCAGCCAATCCAACGGTCGATTTATGGCAGTGGTACCCGGTTTCCTCGACCCGGTTGATTATCGCTCGGGTCAGGTGATTAGCGTAAACGGTACCATCGATGGCAGTGATCGTCGGCAGATTGGTGGCGCATCCTACGATTATCCCAAAGTCGCGGTCGTAGACCATAAGCTATGGGCACCGGTCGGGACGCAAGTGGCATCGAATTACAAGCACGGCTACTCCGATCGTTACTATTCACCGTTTCGTGGATCGATTTCCATTGGCTTTGGCAGTCGCGCGAGATTTGGGATATCCGCATCGAAGCGGTTTGGTCATGGGCGCAAAGGCTACGGACACAGCCGTTCCCGCTATAGCACGCATCGTGGCTATCGTGGACACCGAAGGCATAGTAGTCGGATCCAGTATTATGTTCACAAGAAGCATGG
>CAZYDV010000228.1:0-8286 GCA_964646405.1 uncultured Granulosicoccaceae bacterium
GAATCGAAAAGCGCGCCGAGCCCGCGCCCGTGCGGGGAAACAATTTCCATCAGATTAGTGCCGATAAACGCCAGCGTGACCGCAACTTTTAACGCACCAAAAAACTCCGGCAAGGTTTTTGGCAGCGCGATCTTCCAGAAGATGGTGGTTTTGGATGCGCCCAGTGCACGCAGAATATCGCGATACTCGGGCTCAAGCGTCGACAGGCCGATAGAGATCGATACGGCAATCGGGAAGAAGCTGATCATGAACGCGATCAGAATGGTATTGAAATCGTGCGCGCCGACAAACATCAGCGCAACAATCGGTACCACAGTCGCTTTGGGGATGGCGTTGAAACCGACTAACAATGGGTACAGGGCTTCGCGCATGGTGCGCGAAAACCCCATAATCATGCCGAGAATTACGCCCACGACAATCGCGATCAGCAAGCCGACGACAGTGCGCCACAGTGTCTGCCAGCCCATGGTCAGAAACAGTGACCAGTAGCGTTGAAATGCCGGCACCAGATCCGACGGCGAGGCCATTTTATAGTTCGGCCAGTCGTTGACCCAGACCAGTGCTTCCCAGCCGAGCAGGAAAACGGCAACGGCGACCAGCGGGATCAGTATTTTTCGAATGCTCATTGCGATGACTCCGGCTTTGCTGGCGCCCGGCCCTGCGCCACCTCAATCTCGTGGCGGAGCACTTTTAGCATGTCTGCGGCTTCGGGTGTGTAGAGGGTGTCGATATCGCGCGGGCCGGTGACAGGCATATCCAGTACGTACTGGGTTTTGGCCGGCCGGCCGGACATCACCACCACCTGGTCGGCAAGGTAAATTGATTCGCGCAAATCGTGAGTGATCATTACGCCAGTGAACGGTTCGCGTTCTTTGACCTCGTGCATGATCTGCCAAAGGTCTTCGCGGGTGAACGCGTCGAGTGCGCCAAAGGGTTCATCCAGAATCAATACATCCGGCTGATGAATCAGCGCACGGCACAGAGAGGCGCGCTGGCGCATGCCACCGGACAGTTCCGACGGACGCTTCTGTTCAAAGCCCTCGAGACCCACCAGCGCCAACAGATAGCGCGCGCGTTCTTCCTGCTGTTTTTTGTTGAGTGTGGTCGGCACGATTTCCAGCGGCAGCATGATGTTTTTGATGATGCTGCGCCACTCCAGCAACACCGGGTTCTGAAATGCCATACCGACCGACGCCCGTGGTGAAGTGACTTTTTCACCGTGCAGCCAGACTTCGCCGCTGTCCGGCTTCATCAATCCGGCAATCAGGCGGGTGAGGGTGGACTTGCCACAGCCGGACGGACCGACCACGGCGACAAAGCCACCTTCGGGTACTGACATGTCAAAGCCGTCGAGCACCGGCAGTTTGCCGCTGGCGGTGTCGTAGGACAGATGCACGTCAACGATGTCGATCAGTTTCTGCATGCTGATGTTGTCTGTTTTGTGGCAATAAAAAAGGCGCGGGCATCAGCTGCCAGCGCCTTGTGGTGCTGCTTATTGTTTATGCAGGCTTCTACTTCAGCTTGAAGCCACCCTCAGGCAGATAGGCATCGGTGAAGTACAATGCCGCGTCCGGCTCAGCCTTGAACTCGTAAGTCAGCTTGATCTGCTCCAACGCATTGGCAAAGCGATCCGCGTCGATGCCGCCCATGCCGTTGGCGCTGGTGTAGTCGGTGACAACATTGGCATCGATCGCCAGTTGCAGGCGACGCTGCTCCAGTGCCGCATCGGCTGCCGGGTTGCGTTGCGTGAGGCTAGGCATGGCGCCGGCGGGATCGGCAATCGCATCGACCCAGCCTTTGGCCACTGCTGCGAGAAATCCGCGTACCGCATCGCCGTTCTCGGCGGCGAATTCGGTGTTGACGATAATCGCGTTGCCGTACAGATCGACGCCGTGATCGGCCATCAGGATGGTGGAGATATCGTCTTCAGCGACGCCCAGACGCACCAGATTCAGATAAGACGAGAACGAAAAACCGGTGACGGCGGCAACATTGCCCTCGGCCAGCATGGGTTCGCGAGTCGGGAAGCCGACCGGCTCTACGGTCACGGCATCAACATCGATACCGGTCTCGGCGGCGAAGATCGGAAACTGGGCCCAGGCACCATCCGGCGGCGGTGCACCCAGCACGCGACCTTCAAGGTCTTTCGGCTCGGAGACGCCCAGTGATTTGCGACCGACGATCGCGAACGGTGGCTTGTCGTAAATCATCATCACGGCGGTGACCGGCGCGCCGGGGTTCTGATCGAGAAAGCGCACCAGTGAATTGATATCCGCCATGCCGACTGGAAACGCGCCAGTGGCGACTTTCGGGATCGCGTCCAGTGAGCCCTTGCCGGGTGATACTTCGACCTTCAGGCCGGCATCGGAGAAGTAGCCTTTGTCGACGGCGACGAAATAGGGCGCGGCCGGTCCTTCGAATTTCCAGTCCAGCGCGAACGGCATGGCGGTTTGGGCGTGTGAAACGGCAGCGGCAAGCAAAGCTGCCGTGGCGGCGAGGGTTCGGAATAGCATCAATCGCGCTCCTGGTAATCTGGGATCGGGACGGGGATCGTCCGTGCAAAGGCTGGCCGTGAGGCCAGATCGCGGCAATTGTCCCGTGTTGCCGGTTGTCGTTCAAGTGATATGTCGCGCTGCCTGCACCGCAGCGGTGGTGTTTTGTGCACCAGTGCGCCGCGTGTGTCGTTGCGTGCGACGGTCGAATCGACAATCTACTGCGATAAACAGGGCCTGTGTGCTGCACAGGTTGACTTGTGCAGCGATCCGCCGGGCCGATATAGTGGCCGCTCCGTCCGGGCGACGGGCTGGGCTTGCCGCCTGTGGCTATGCACTTGAAGGAATTCGATCGATGACATTCACTACCCGGCCCGTCGTGTCTGGCACCTTTGGTGTGGCCACCTCAACCCACTGGATTGCCTCGGCGGTGGGCATGAGCGTGCTCGAAAGAGGCGGCAATGCGTTTGATGCGGCGGTGGCGATGGGCTTCGTCTTAAATGTAGTTGAGCCGCATCTGAATGGCCCGCTTGGCGATCTGCCGGTGATCTTCTGTCCGGCAGGCCACGACGCCCCGACCGTTATCTGCGGCCAGGGTGTCGCCCCGGCGGCGGCGACGATTGATCACTACCGCGACCAGGGGCTGGAGCTTATTCCAGGCTCGGGTCTGCTGGCGACGGTGGTGCCCGGCGCGTTTGATGGCTGGATGCTGCTGCTGCGCGACCACGGCAGCATGACGTTGCGCCAGGTGCTGGAGCCCGCCATCCACTACGCGCAGCACGGCCACCCGCTGTTGCCTAGGGTGTCTGCGACGATTGCCGATCTGGCCGACTTTTTTCGCACCGAATGGCCGACCTCAGTGCCGGTGTGGCTGCCGGGCGGTGATGTGCCCGCCGGTGGTGCGCTGTTCTGCAACCCGGATCTGGCCGCCTGCTGGGAGCGACTGCTGCGCGAGGCAGAGTCGGCCACCGGGCGCGAGGCGCAGATCGACAAAGCGCGCGACACTTTCTATAAGGGCTTCATCGCCGAGGCGATTGGTCAGTGGATGGCAGATGCCGAGGTCATGGACGCCGCCGGGCAGCGTCGCAAAGGGGTGCTGAGTGCCGATGACATGGCCAACTGGCAGGCGAGCTATGAACCTGCGATGTCGACCCACTATGATGACTGGACTTTGTGGAAGACCGGCCCCTGGGGGCAGGGGCCGGTACTGCTGCAGGCGCTGAACATTCTGCACGGCAGCGATGTGGGGCAGATGCCGGGCGACAGTGCGGACTTTGTGCATACCGTGACTGAGGCGATGAAGCTTGCCTACGCGGATCGCGAAGCCTATTACGGCGATCCGAATGACAGCGAGATCCCCATCGAGCAATTGTTGTCTGCCCAATACGCCCGCGAACGTCGTGCACTGATCGGCGCGCAGGCCTCGATCGAGCAGCGGCCTGGCCCTGTGCCGGGGTTTGAGTCACAGGCGATCGCGGCAATCGAGCGCGCCACGCGCCACTATCAGGTTGGCGATGGCGCCGGTGCGGGCGAACCCACCATGGCCCATTTAACGGAAAAACGTGGCGATACCGTGCATCTGGATGTGATTGATCGCTGGGGCAACATGGTCACCGCCACACCGTCCGGTGGCTGGTTGCAGTCATCACCCGTGGTGCCGGGACTGGGTATGCCGTTGAACAGCCGAGCGCAAATGTTCTGGCTGGATGAAGGCTTGCCGACATCGCTTGCGCCCGGGCGCAGGCCGCGCACAACACTGTCGCCGTCGATGGCTGGTTTCGAGGGCAGACCGACGCTGGCATTTGGTACCCCGGGCGGCGATCAGCAGGATCAGTGGCAGCTTATTTATTTTCTGCGACTGGTGCACCAGCAACTGAATCTGCAGCAGGGCATCGATGCGCCACTGTTCCACACCGCACATTTCCAGTCATCCTTCTACCCCCGTGCGACCGTGCCCGGCCATCTGATGATAGAGCCATCGATTGGCGAGGCGACGATTGCCGAGCTTCGCCGCCGAGGCCACGCGCTGGAGGTGGCTGAAGCCTGGAGCGTCGGCCGACTCACCGCGGCGATGCGCGATACCAATGGCCTGCTCCACGCCGCTGCCACACCGCGGCTGATGCAGGCCTACGCCATAGGGCGTTAACCGCCACTGGAATGATTGGCAGCGCCGCTGTCGGTGGATGCGGCTGTTAACTGCACTTACTCAAAGCGTGTCATCAGCGGTGCCTGGCACGGTCTATGATGAAGGGTTGTCAGTGCGGGCGCGACCGAGGCCGGGAGCCCCGTATCCGGTTGAAGCCAATCGCCCGGGTTCTGCTCGAACCGTGTGGCACCTGGATTGTGGAGTAGAGGGATTAAGCAGTACAGGAACATGGAGTAGGTGACCTATTGTGCCATCGGCAACCGATAGGTGATCGCCGGGCCCGCTGCAGCCGCGGTGAAACATCACCATCTGCACCACCTATCCCACAAACGTGGATCGCTCTATCTACGCGAAGCGTTGCGATGGCAAACAGCAGGCCCTTCGATGGTGGTTGCAACGACGGCCGGACGCGTCATTAGATAATCAGCTTTTGACCGCTGCAAGAAAAAGTACCAGAGTTAGGATCGAACGGGGCTGGGCGGTTGTCAGCGACAAGCCAGCTTACGGCAGCGATGCAAAAACTCTGCTGGCTGCCTGCAAATTATCTCGATAAATGTTGTGGCTGTGTGCCGTTAGTAATTGACACTGACCCGTTTGTGGTACTGAATTGCAGTAACAAAATTCCTTTGTTCCAATCGACGGGCATTTGCGCTGAGGCTGGCGAACCGACCAGAGCTTGTTGTTCATTTTTGACTAAAAAAACAAGCGAATTCTTTAATGTATACATAGCCTGTTCTGCTGTCGATTAGGAAACCTGCATGGCATTAGCGACCAGTATGCGAGTTGGCTATGATAATGTTGCGCTGTCAAAACTAACATTCGTTCGCCGGAGACTATTGAGCCAAACCAATGCCCGAAAAAGAACGCCAGTCCACTGCTACACGACTTGCCGTTGACGAACTTAAACGTTTGATCTTCAGTGGTGAGCTTTCGGCAGACTCGAATCATCTTGAAAGCGAGCTGGCAACGCGTTTGGGCATGTCTCGTACGCCAGTGCGAGAAGCGGCGTTGAGGCTGGAATCTCTGGGATTGCTTCAGGTAAGGCCACGCAAAGGTGTACGCATAATCGGCCTGTGCGAACAGGATATGAATGAGATCTACGATCTGCTGATCCTGCTGGAAGGGCATGCGGCCGCGTGTACTGCGCGAGCGGGTCATTCACTGACTCAACTCGTCGCATTACGCGCCAGCTTGCGCGACATGGAAGCGGCACTTTGGGTTGACGACAGATCCGCCTGGGCCCTGGCCGATGAGGCATTTCACAATGAGTTGGTGCGCCTTGCCGGCAATTCCCGGCTGACCAGTATCGTGTCGATGCTGAACGATCAGCTACGTCGCGCGCGCACCACCACGCTCATGCTTCGCACAACCCTTGCGCGCTCTAACGAAGACCACCAGCGCATCTATCGTGCGCTGCGTCGGGGCGACGGTGATCTTGCCTGCGAGCTGTTGGTGGCACATCGCAGGCACGCCGGTGGTGCGGTGATCGAATTGCTGCAGCAAATGGGTCTAAAGCGTGTGTAGTATGGTGTTTCCTGAAGTGGGGCGGTGACTTTGGCTGCGGATTGGTCGAGCTCGGCAGTCGAGGCTTGGGTGCGAACCATCCAGCGTTAATCAAACTACCACCGTGTTCTGCACCGCGTACCGATGATGCAAATCAGTACGTATCCTCTATCGCATGGATCGGCAAAAGCGTGTGGATAGGTGAAAGTGGTGAAACTGTATGATCGTCGATGATCAGACGATATTGCACGTGGCTGATGTTCTGGTTGTCGCGCGCAACCCGTTTTGATTGGGCGCCGGTCAAATACTCCACCTTATAGTCGAGCAGATAGTTTCTTTGATTGATGGTCTGCAGCTCACTGGCGATACGAAGCTCA
This sequence comes from uncultured Granulosicoccaceae bacterium, assembly GCA_964646405.1. GTDB lineage: Bacteria > Pseudomonadota > Gammaproteobacteria > Granulosicoccales > Granulosicoccaceae > CAKZSB01. Next base: position 6,519 of record CAZYDV010000228.1, read on the forward strand.
ATCAAGGCATCCGGTGCGTCGCTGGTCGCGGTAGGGTGAATCTCTAAATGGGTATCCGTCCACGTGAATGACAGTCGCGGGGGGGGGGGCGGTGTGCCTGTCTGTCTCCACGATTTTTATAGACTGATTGCGCGCTGCGCTGCGCAGGCCATGTCGGTCTATTGCCTGCAATTGCAATTGATAAATTCCGGCAGGCAGTTCCAATTGCAGGTAGGGCTGCTTTACGATGTGTTGCCCGAGCCAGTCGTTCTGGTCTGAAAAGATACGAACTTCGTAGTCTGTCGTATCGACGGCTGCCGTCCAGCTCAGCCAGTCTTCGTCGCTGACTCTCTCGGGTGCCCGCCAGCCGGTCACGACCGCTGGCAACTCAGTTGACTCGCCGGATGCCGAGTAGCTGCCCGTGCCGGCTGCAACGGTTGTATTGGCCTGCGGGGTAATGACTTCGACTACCCCCTGGTGAACGCTGATACTCGTGCCATCGTGAGCTTGTGCGCCGGTCGACAAGTGGAATAGAGCGGTGGGGTCTTCAGGTTGCCTTGAGTTTGCCGCGCCGTTGCCGGTGGCGGCGATAGAAATTTGCATTATCGTGAACACGAGACAGCTTTTAAATCCGACCAGCCGCACTTGCCAGCTCCGTTGTTTTGGCAAGAGCAGACTTAGCTTAAAATCGTGCCAGCACGGGAACAACAATCACAACGTCAGCGAGAGTGTTTTGCCTGTCACAACTGCATAGCGGCTGTATCCTGATACTGATGTACTGAACACATCACAAGATTACCGGGCTTGTCACACCGGGCTGGCACGGGTGGCCGAACGACGAGCATCTATAGTGTGGTTCGAATTGCGTGCGGCGGACGAGGTCTTGGCGTGCGATACGCGATAGCGTGCCTGCGAAATGCTACAAAATCCCTCTGCTGTTCAGGCGATCAATTTCACCCATCAATGCAGTATCGTCATAGCGCTGCAGTGACAGAGCCTGCGCGTAGGAGGGTAGCGTCATGCCACAGATCGACAGGGCGGTAAGCTCGCCCGCGGCACAGGCGGCCATGCTGCCAAAGCCTGACATCGCGGTGGCAACAAAGTAACCGGGCACCGCGGTGGGGCCGATTAACGGCCAGTTTTCGGGGGTCAGCGTGTAGTAGCCACCATAGTGGCTGAAGTCGCGTGGGAACCCGTTTAGATAGGTTTTTAGTGCGGGCTGCAGTCGGCTGGCACCGCGCAATACGAGTTCCGGAAAGTGTGAATCCAGCGCCGGTTCGCGATCAGGCGCTGACGGATCGATGTTATAGGCCCAGCCCAGTTTGATTCTGTTGCTGTTGATGCCACCGTCGGGGCGGCAGTGAATCGAGCCTGTCATCGTGGCGGTGAATCTTGCCAGTTCTGTATCCTGTGCCAGTGCCTCGCGCTCATCGTCGTTCCATTCGATCTCCTGCGAGTCGAGATCAATGGTGAACGGCAAATGCCGGTCGACGACGGCTTCGCGATCGGCAAAGGCTATTTTCTGTTGCAGGGTGTTTTCGATTGGCAGGGTGACGTCGAGCATTGATGAGATATTCTGGCTGAACGGGCCTGCCGCATTGACCACTGCCTGCGCATCGATCTGCAATGGTTCACCCGATCGCTGCGTACCAATAGAAAAGTGTCGATCGCGTTTAATCTCATTCACCTCAGCCAGGCTCACGGTACCGCCATCTGCCCGAAATCGCGCCAGCATGTAGTTGCCCAAATGATGGGTTGAGATACTGCCGCCACGGCGGATGTGGACCAT
>CAZYDV010000228.1:8386-10215 GCA_964646405.1 uncultured Granulosicoccaceae bacterium
TGTAGTTGCCCAAATGATGGGTTGAGATACTGCCGCCACGGCGGATGTGGACCATTGTCTGCAGGCTGTTATCAAAGCGCTCGTAGCACCGGGCGATCGTCGACGGTGATTGCAGGATGTCGACACCGCCCGTCTCGCCCTTGAGCGCGCGCTTATAACTGCCAGTGCTTTCGTGGTAGCGAAGATCTCCAGGCTTTTGAAAGGTCTGATGCAGATTGTCCAGCAGATCTGCTGGATCCGGGTCGCGCGTGGCAAGCAGATAACCGGAGCGACTCACCACAATACTGTTCTCTGCGTGATCGTTCAGCTCGCTAAAAAGTTCTATCGAGCGATCCATGAATTGTTTCATGACCGGATGCGGCCACCAGTTGCGGTAGTTCTCGCCCGACGCTGACGATGTCAGCGACATCGGTGGCGCCTGATCGATCAGTGCAACCCGCAGCGACGGTTTGAGTTGCTTTAGATAATACGCAACCGCGATGCCGACGCTGCCGGCGCCAATGACCGCGACGTCTGTGGTGATGGTCGGCATCTATTCGGTCGGGTACGGCAGATAGCCGCGCTGTTCGACTGCGGGGAACAGGTCTCCGTGTCGTACCCAGCGCGAGCTGGTCTTATGTGGATTGGGGTAGTGCTCCCATGCCACTGGCTTCCCCTGTGCGAGCGCACGCATCAATAGTTGGCGCGTGCGCTGGTTTGATATCACCTGGTCTTTCAACGCCGCCAGATCCCACATCGAATTGACCTCGCCCAGCAGTGTCTGTGTGGTGTCCTGCCAGTCGACTGATCCTGCCAGGTTGGTCAGTTCGTTCGGATCGTCGGCCAGATTGTAGAGCTGGGTCGGGTAGTTTAGGGAGTGAACGATTTTCAGATCACCGCGACGCAGCATGACGCGCGGCGCGCTGGTGGCGCCGTCCAGGTGTTCGGCATAGACAGGGGCAGAGGCTTTCCCACGAGCACGATCGAGCAGGCTGTGCCCCTCAAGCGCGGTGGCGATCTCATCCCCTGGTACACCGGCGGCGTGACACAGCGTCGGCAGTATGTCGAGCAGTGATACCGGCTGTGTCACTCGTGCGGGCAACGGCTCGCCTGGCCAGTAGAGCATCATCGGTACACGCAGCGCCGGGTCGAACAGGTTTTTTTTGAACCACAGGCCGCGTTCGCCAATCATATCGCCGTGATCAGAGGTAAAAAGTACCAGTGTGTTGTCGCGCATTCCGCAATCGTCAAGCGCTGCCAGCAACTGTCCGAACTTTTCATCGATATCGCTGATCATGGCGTAGTAGCCATGGCGGGCGCGGCGGTAGATGGCGTCGGTGACGTTGAATTTATCGAGGCTGTAGTGATAGTGCAGGGAGCGGCTGTGCGGATCCATTTCATCCAGTGGAATCGGTGGTACACGCGGCGCATCGATGTCTTCGTCGCGGTAGAGATCCCAGAAGCGTTTGCTCGACACGTAGGGATCGTGTGGCTGAGTGAAAGACACGGTCATAAAGAGCGGCCGGTCGTCGCCGTGGCGGCACCGATCATACAAGTGCTGGCGGGCTCGATGAATGACTTCGTCGTCGTAGTCCATCTGCATCGAGCGCACAAGCGGTCCCGCCTCGGTGATTGTTTCGACACTGGATACACCCGGCGCCGGGCCATCGCCGCTGCTGGCCTGCGAGTCAGGGAGCGCATCATAGGTGAGCGGCGGGGTCCAGGAGAAATCGGCCGGATAGATCTCGGTGGTGAGTCGATCCTCGTAGCCGTGATGCTGATCGGGACCAACAAAATGCATTCACCGTTTTCACTGGGTGAAACATTTGATGGCACTGAGGGACGGTGAT
>CAZYDV010000229.1:0-10149 GCA_964646405.1 uncultured Granulosicoccaceae bacterium
TGGGGTTTCTCTGCCTCGCTGAAAACAGCTTGCCACGTTTTTTGTTATATTTTTGATACAGATGCGATCATGGTGTGGCTTTTCGCCGGTTTTTTGCAACCCAGGCTTTCGATCACAACAATCATTATGCGCCAGTGGTTTTGCCCAGCACCTTCAACAACGCGCAGGCTGCTCCATATCCGTTGTCGATATTGACCGCTACGACTCCCGGAGAACAACTGGCCAATGCACTGCTCAACGCGGCCTGGCCCTCGGCGGCTACACCGTAGCCCACTGAACGGGGCACGGCGATCACGAGGCATGGCACAAGCCCGCCCAATACCGGGAACAATGCGCCCTCCATGCCGGCGACGGCGATGATGGCGGGGGCACTTTGCAGGCGCTCCAGTTTTTCGGTGATGCGCCACAGGCCGGCGACACCGCAATCGGCGATGATTTCTATTTGCAGTCCGTTGAACAGGAGGGTGCGCTGCGCTTCGAGTGCAACAGGCATATCGGATGTGCCGGCGGTGACGATCAGGGCGTCGCTCTTGACCGGGGCCGGCAAGTTGCTGCCCAGCATGGCGGTAGCGGATACGAGGTCATAGTCGAGTGCATTTTTTACATCGGCAGCAAGGGCTTGATACTCGGCGGGGTCGAGCCGAGTGAATAGCAGTGGCTGCTCGCGATTGATTGCCTGGCGGGCGATGTCTTCGATCTGTACTGCACTCTTGTGACCACACAGGACCGCTTCGGCTACACCGGTACGACTGGCGCGCTGCCAGTCAAATTCGTAGTCACTCATCCGCGTTGCGAAGAAATGCACTACCCATGCGGTAGGGCTCGATGCGGTTGAATTGCCGACTGTGTTTTTGACATATGTCTTTCAGCAAGGCTTCGAGCTTTGCGTGCTGACTATCGTCGGTGAATGCGGTCGCGTTGGCGGGCAGCTGGGCGACAACGCCGTCTGCGGTGATGCGGCAACGGATATCACCTTCACCAATCTCGGATGCGAGTCGTCGCTCCACCCGGTGCACAAAGAGCAGATCGGCGCCGTTGATGGCAATACCGGTTTCAACGCGGCTGGACAGACACGGCTGGGCAGGCAGTTCGGACAAATCGCCGAGGTTTTCTGTACGGGCAATTTCACGAATGGTGTTTTTGTCTATACCGGCTTCGGCAAAGGGCTGCCAGACTGAGTTCTCTGAAGCGGCGATAAGCCCTGGACGATAATCGCCCAAATCATCCTGATTGGTTCCGGTGGCGATGGTGGCGGATGTTGTGTTGATATGATCCGTTATGCGCGCAAACAGGTTGGTTTTGCAGTAGTAACAGCGATTGACCGGGTTCTCAATATAGCGTTGATCATCAAATTCACCGGCATTGAGAATCTTCAGTGTCCAGTTACGCTGGGCGGCGAGTTCTCGACAGCGGGCGGTGGCTTCCCCCGGCACCGCTTCGGAGATGGCGTGCACGGCGATGGTGGGTTCTTCGCGCGCGCGCGCGGCCACCGTCATTAAGGTGATGCTGTCGATGCCGCCACTCAGTGCGATATATAAGGTACCAGAGCGCTCGCGCAGCAGTGATTCGAGTTTGTGCAGAGGAGATTCAGTCAAACTTGCCGGTCTCCACAACTTCACGCTCGATGGCCTGCGCCATTTGACGTCGCTCGGCCAGGGTTGCTGCGTGGGCCAGATCGTCGCTTTCGGCTTTGGCAGTGCGGGCGCCGGAAGGACGCTGAGTGGCTTTTACGGTGATCGCATCAGTGGTGTATTCGCTGCGCATCAACAGGCGGCGTTCCACGGCGTGATGGCGGATGCCGAGTGTGGTGGTCCAGTCGAAACATTGATCGATAATCTCATCGGTGTACTCGGGCTCTACAAGCAGGCGCAAGCCGGTCATCGGCCGCCCCTTTTTACCCAACATCGCGATAGAGGACAGATCGAGCACCGCTTCATTTTCACGCAACTGCGCCATCGCCACGCCGAGCTCTTCACCTGTCATGTCGTCGATTTCGAAGGCGAGACTGGCGACCGTGTCGGCAATGCTGCGCGATTTTTCGCGTGTGAAGACCGATATCCGAAATACGTTTGCCCGGCCAGATAGTTCTCGTGTACCGCAGCCCTGCCCTGTGACGGCAAGCATCGCCGCTTTTTTGTTGTCACCAATCTTATCCGGTTGCAGATAGCGCATGATGGCGGCACCGGTCGGGGTGACGCGCTCGCCGGGGACGCCGTCGTCGATCCAGTCGAATCCAGTGAGCAGTGCCATAGTGGCCGGCGCCGGCACCGGGATATCGCCGTGCGCCGTATTGACCGTACCGCCTCCAAGCGGCAGTGGCGCTATCCGCCACCGGGTGCGCAGCCGTGAGATGAACCCGCTTGCCGCGACGATATCGACCATCGAATCCCAATCGGACACTTCATGAAAGTGAATGGTCTCGATGGTTTTGCCGTGCACGTCGGCCTCGGCCTGGGCGAGCAGCCGATAGATGGCAATGGCGACATCGGCGACGGCTCTGTCTAACGCTGTTTGGGCGAGAAAGTCGATCACGGCGGCCAGGGTTCGCGGCGGCTTGAGCTCGGTATTCTGTGTAACGGTAAACCGCCGCCCGCGCAGACCGGCAGACATGGCCTCGACAGTCTGACACGATAACCCCTCTACCTGTAGATCAGCAATGTCGTTTACAACCTGTTTGGCGATCTCCGGAAATGCATCGCTCAGGGCGGCGGCGAACATATCTCCAGCCACGCCACCGTGCGGTTGCATGTCGATACGTTGAATGTCCATCTGTGTGTTTTTTGTATTCATCCGGCAAACGGCACGACGTATGGCCCCTCTGGTATGACTGCTAGCTGGTTGCCACCATGCCGCGCGAGGCTCTGCTCGACGGCAAGCATCGGATCGTCAATCATCTCGACGCCGGTGTGACTGCGATCAGCCGCATCAAGCCCGGGTGCATAGAGTTTGATACTGCCCACGCGCATCGGCTTTAACTGCATCTCGGTCTGCCATTCGTCGATATCGGCCAGTGACTTACTGGTGAGCGTTTGCAGAAATGCCTCTGGCCCCATTTCCACAAGGTTCTTTTGCGCTGCGCGAAATTCCTCTGAGCCAAAGCCTTCAGAACACTCTGACACGATAATCAGATCGCCACCATCGGCGAGAATATCCAGCGGGGTCACCATGCCTTTGACGGTTTGATAATAGGTTTTGTCGAGCGGGTAGCCGGCGGATGAGGTGAGCACGGTGTGGAATTTTCGCCCGACGGTTACCTCACAACTCTGGCGTGCAAACTCGACCGCTGCCAGATGGCTGGCAACCACCTCACCAAACGATGCGTACACGAGGTTGCGCTGATCATCGAGCACGGTATTGAGTGACAGTACCGGGCCCGCCAGCATCGATACGATTTCGAGCTGCGTTTCATGCAACGGGTTGTCGGCGAGATTGCAGGATGTGGCAAATTCACTTTCCATAAAACGCGCGCTATGGAATGTTCGAATAGTTTCATGGTGGGCGACGCCGGGGGCGATAACTTTTCTGCCACCGGAGTAACCAGCCATAAAATGTGGCTCCACCAGGCCAGTGGCGATCTTGATATCCGCCTCGACGAAACGCCGGTTCAAGCCAACCGGAACCCGGTGGATGGCTGTCGTCCCCAGATGCACCTGGGCCGCTTCATCTCGTGCGTCGTGGTTTTCGACGCGAACCTGCTCACTGACCCAGGGATCGCCCAGCAGTTCTTGCAGCTCATCACCGAGATTGGGGCGATGCAGACCGGTGGCGACCAGCACGGTGATGCCCGCTGCCGGTAAGCCCGCCTGCATCAGGCGCTCGATCAGCGGCCGCAGGAAAAGCCCGTTCGGTACCGGGCGGGTGATATCGCAAATCAGGATGCAGGCGCTGCGGGCCCCGGCCGCAAGCGTCGACAATTCACTCGACTGGATCGGCTGTTCCAGTGCCTGTTCGATCAACGCGCGTGGATCGGCGGGCCGCAGTATCTCGGGCTTGCGAACGATCGTCGCATCAGCCTGCCCGGGCAACTCCACCGGCAGGCCATGCCGCCCGTAGGCCAGTTCGATTTTCATACAGGGTTGTTCCCGTTCCGCCGCCCTGAGAGACTATACCGGCGACGACTGTCATCAATAGTGTGCAGTTTACCGTGCGAGCGCTGCGATTCGCGACCAGCGGACACAAAAAAGGCCGGATTGCCCGGCCTTTTTCACACTTGCCCTGAATTGCCGCTAGGCGCTGCGGTACAGCTTGGTCATGACGAACTCACGGTGGCCCAGGGCCTCTGCAGCTGTTAAGCGACCGTTGGCGGTGCGCAGGGTCATGTCGATCAATGCGTCACCCGCCTGATCGATGGTCATCTCGCGGCGCAGTACGCCGGTGACGTCCACATCGATGTGCTCGCTCATGGTGCGCAGGGTCCGCGGATTGCCGGAGATCTTGATGACCGGCACGATCGGGTTGCCGATCACGTTGCCCTGGCCTGTCGGGAAGGTGTGGATGACATAACCGGCGGCGCCCATCAGCGTGACACATTCGGCCGCGGCGGATGAGGTGTCCATGAAATACAGACCGTTGCCCTTCTCTGGCGCCTCGGCCGGGCCGAGTGCGTCGATATAGGTTGAGGTGCGACCGATCTTTTCCAGATTGCCCAGAGCCTTTTCTTCGATGGTGGTCAGACCGCCGAGGATGTTGCCTTTGGTGGGCTGACTGTCGGACAGATCAGAGGTCTTGAACTGCTCGATCACGTCGTCCTGGTAGGCCTTGAAGATCTTCATGAACTTGGCGCCGGCCTCTGGGTTGGCCGCGCGCTGTTCACAGATGTGTTCGGCACCGGTGATTTCAGAGGTTTCACCAAAGCAGCCATAGATGCCGTGCGGCAGCATTTTATCGTACAAGTTGCCCACGGCCGGGCACGATGACAGGCCGGTTGTGGTGTCGCTCTCACCGCATTTGGTCGAGATCCACAGGTCGCTTGCAGGGCACTCTTCTTTTTGCAGCTCGGTTGCCCAGTGGACGAATTCTTTGGCTTTCCAGCTTGCCTGGCGGATGGTTTCGAAATCGCCTTTCTGTTCAATCGAAAAGCCGGCAACCGGCTTGCCGGTGGCGGCGATACCGTCAACGATGACCTGGGTCCACTCGGGCTCGATACCGATCACGATGACGGCGGCACAGTTGGGATTGGCGCCGGTTCCGATCATGGTGCGAAAGTGCAGCTCCAGGTCTTCTCCGAATTGCAGGCGACCATAGGCATGCGGCAGCGCCATGGTGCCTTTAACGTTGTTGGCGACGGCTTCACAGGCGGCATTGGAGATATCGTCGACCGGCAGGATCGCCACGTGGTTGCGCACACCGACGCGGCCATTTTCACGGCGCCAGGCCTGTACGGTTGAATTGGCAATATCGATAGTCATGATCGGCCTACCACCTTTTGGTTTTGCAGTTGTGAGTGTGAACGTGCCCGCCTTCTTCGGCTGGCCCGATCATCTTGCCCATGTCTTCACCGTATTTCATGACGGTGTCGCCGGCGCTGAGTTCTTTCAGTGCGACCTTGTGACCGATCGGGATATCGACCTTGGCCACCAGTTTGAAATCCGAGTTGTCTTCAGTGACGACGCACAGCATTTCGGTGCCGGCGGTGAGATTTTCGACCACCACTACTCCGACGTTGTCGACTTTGTCGTGAACAAGCAAATGTGGCTCTGACACTTTTGTCTCCAGGGTTGGCACAGCACAAAGGGGAACAGCCAGGCGATACGCTTTGAAGCACACGCAATGCGCACAGGTGGCTATCCAAAATGAAGCTGCGCGGAGTATACTATATCTTATATAAGAATATAAGCTCGCGCTCGAGTCAGGCTGGCTGTGTGACCAGGCCGCGCGATCATCGATATTCCTGCACGCTCACGAGGTCGGCAGTCATGACAGACAGGTTGTTTCTTGCAAAATCCGGTCGAACATTGTGTCATGGCCGCGCTGCGCCGCGAGCACGGCGCGGCCGGCACCCAAGGCGATGCAAGCGGTGAGCGACAGACTGGAGGCAACCCCGCTCTACCGCCAGGTAGGCGATCTGCTGGCCAACCGCATTGATGAGGGTTTCTGGCAGGCCGGTGACATGCTGCCCAACGAGTTCGAGCTGGCCGATCAGTTCAATGTGAGTCAGGGCACTGTCCGCAAAGCGCTGGGCACGCTGGAAACACGCGGCATCGTCGAGCGCCGTCAGGGGCGCGGCACGTTTGTCACCACCAATACTGACGAGCGGTCTTTCTATCATTTTTTTCGGCTCGCCAAACCCGGTGGCGAGCGAGTGAAGCCTGAGCCATACAGCGAGAGCATTAAGCGTCGCAAAGCGAGCCGACTCGAGCGAAAACAACTCGGCACCGCGATTGCCACCGAGGTGTTCGAAATCATCAGAGTGCGCAAGGTTGATGATCAACACGCCACGCGCGAGACGATGCTGATCCCGTGTGATATCGCGCCCGCTTTAAACGAGATGAAGGGCGAGCTACCCAACTCACTCTATCCCTACTACCAGCAACAGTTTGGCACGATGGTGCTGCGGGCCGAAGAGTACATTGCTGCCGTAGCGGCCAGCGACACGGTGGCGGATGCACTGCAAGTAGCTCCCGGCACACCCGTGCTGGAAGTCACGCGCACTGCACACGATATAAAAGACCGAGTGGTCGAACTTCGCATCAGTCAGTTTCGCTCTGACACATTCAACTACAACGTGACGCTTCGCTAGCGTTAGCCCGTTACATTCCACTCCGCAGCTCAACAATTTTGCATAAACCTATTAGCCAACAAGACTGGTCTGCGAACTTCAAAGCGTTTCACCCGGCATTCGAGCAGATTCCTGCCAAGGCACACCAACTGGACTCCAGTCGCTGGCCGGTTTGCGAATACCTCAATAGTCTGTTGCCCTCCGGCATCTGCAACGCTGAAGGTATGCCGATCCGTTTTATGGCGCAGGATGAATCTCTGCCGTGGCCTGAGCTGTACTACGAGCAACGCATTGCCAGGCACGGCCTCATAGCCACGCGTGATAACTGGCACGACTTTTTCAACGCGATGATCTGGTGCCTTTTCCCCAACACCAAGGTGGTGATCAGTGCCTTGCACGCGACGGACTTCGACCCCACCGCTAGCCGGCGCACCAGAGCGCGAGATGCACTGACGCTCTTTGACGAAAACGGCGCGCTGATCGTCTCGTCAAATCACATGCTGCTACAGGCCATTGTCAATTTCGACTGGCGATTTGTATTTGTTGATCAGCGCGAAGCATGGCATCGACATACGGCATGCCATATTGTTGGCCATGCGCTGTTTGAAAAACTACTGACCCCGTACATTGGCGTGACTGCCAATACCCGATTGGTGCACGTGCCCAAAGAATTTTTTTTGCTGCCCAAATCAGCGCAACGACTGTTACTGGATCGTTGCCTAGCCGATGCGCTGATCAATAGAACATTTCAAACCCCGCGTAACCTGAGCCCATTGCCACTATTGGGCGTACCTGGCTGGTGGAGCAATCAGAACCAGGAGTTCTATGCCAATACGGATTACTTTCGCCTGCCATCACATGAACGCGAAGCTACTATATTGACGCTGTCACTTTAAAGACGCCGGCCAGCGATCGCTTCTTTCACTATCATAAATAGTAGCTACAGATAAGGGATTCCTGAACTTTACTCCAGTGTATCGATTGATAACCGCGGAGTAGAAACATGTCTCGACTGCTTTTGGGCAGACCTTCGGATACCATCATCTGTCCCGCTACGCTGGCCAGTATGTTCCGATTTCGATTCGAGATTTTTCACGCCAAACTGGGTTGGCAGGTCGCTACACAAGGCGATCAGGAGCGAGACGAGTACGATGATCTGAATCCGTATTATCTCGTCTCTCTGGATGACGGCAACAAAACCAACGGCTGCTGGCGTTTGCTCCCCACCTCGGGTCAATACATGATCCAGGATACATTTCCCGAACTGTTGCGCGGCGAGTCGACACCACAAAAAACGAACATATGGGAGTTGAGCCGATTTGCTGTGAGTGCGGGGAACGGCGGGTACGCCGGTCAGATAGCCTTAAACAGAATCACGTTCAGAATGATGGGCGAGCTGATCGATTTTGCGGATGACAACCATATCAGCCACTATGTCACTGCCATGAGTGTTGCGGTCGAGCGGCTGATGAAAAAAGCTGGTATACCGATGCAGCGATTTGGCGATGGCAAGGCGAGCCGAGTGGGCAATACGCTTTCGGTTGCAAGCTGGATCCCTATCAATGACGAACTGCGGGAAGTGGTGGGTATCGCCAATGGCACTTTGCAGGTAGAAGCCGCGTAACGCTAACAAACGTTCCAATACACCTGACCTGGCACCCCAGGGTTTTGTCTGCGGTGTGGGCTCGAATAGTTATGAGCAGTAGTCAGGATCACCGACATTTTCGATTGTCGGTGGTCCAGTTACTGCCGACAGAGCTTGCTGTTAGAACAGTTTGATCTTCGCCAGCGCCACGGCTTTGGCAACGGCTTGAGGGCGATTGCTGACGCCCATTTTCTTGATCGCATTTTTAAGGTGGAATATCACGGTACTCTCCGAGACGCCAAGTATCTTGGAGATTTCCCACGAGGTTTTACCTACTGCCGTCCATTTAAGACATTCGCTTTCGCGGCTTGTCAGATCGTTGTCACTGAATTTACGACCGACGGTGACGTGCTTAAGCTGCTCGTGTAATGACTGCGAGACCATGCGGATCAGCGGTAACGACACGTCGTTGACGCACAAGCGGTTGTTGCTGACAAAACTGATCATTCCGGCTTCGGCGCCGGCACCGTGTACAGGCATGCTGATGCCATCACGCAAACCAAAAGACGCCGCCTCTTCCATCAGGGCGGTGGCGGCCTTGCCGCTGGGCGATTTCTCGCATTGGATATCCCGCCACAGCAGCGGTGATGTTTCCACCATGCAATGCAAAACGGTGGGGTCGACATCGATGTAGTTAGCTTTTTGGTACTGCTGGCGCCACTCGGATGGAAATCCGTCAACGCTGACGATGTCACCGATCTGCGGAAAAAAAGACCCGAAAATGTAGTGATCAAAGCCGAGCGACTCGGCTATGCTGCCGCATTGCGCGCGGATCTGCCCGAGGCTTTCAAGGCCCTGCAGGCGATCTACAATCTCAAAATACTGATCAATCTTGAAATCATGCATCAGGTTTCGGCTGTTCTTGCGTTATCCCCTCATTCGCGGCGAAAAACGAACGTGGCCCGTGCTGAGAGCAAACACAGCCGGACAACCTGCCGTTAGCGGTACTGTTTACTTCACCTGATCCCGAGAGGCACATCAACTCTGTATACATTAAAACACCAAAGATCTGACAGCGGCAACCCGGATATTCACCTAACGAGGCCCGGCGCAAGCGCAGACTTGCTGGCTTGGCGCGACTGTGCTGACTTGTCAGACGATACACGCTTTCCATCGGCAGGTGGTAATTTCGACTGAACGTCCGCAGGATCGCCATGATAACCAGTCATCTGATTTCCTGGTCATTCTGAAACCATGGGTTATCACAAAAATGATGTTTCAAAATCCGTGCGACGGTATCGAAACTGCAACTCGATCACCGACTCTTGGCAGTTGACTTGGCTTAACAAAATATCCAATGTTGACTGGCCATTGCGGACACAACAGTGCCGGCATAAAGCGCCGAGCCTGAGGAGAATCAATTTGAAACGAAGACAACTATTGGCGTTGCCACTGGTCACCGTTGCGGCGTCACTGCCAGCCATATCAGCCGAAGACGTGTTTATCGAGTACAGCCGCGAAATCTACGAAGCGGCGCTGGCCAGTGGCGAACCATTCATGCTGGATTTCTACGCCACCTGGTGAGGTACTTGCCGAGCTCAGGGGCGCACCGTGCGTGCACTCGTCGCCGACAATACCGAATACCAGGCTGTAACGCTGATCCGCGTTGACTGGGATATGCATCGCGACGATCCGATCGTCGAAGAACTGGAAATCCCGCGTCGGTCGACGCTGGTGTGGTTCAAGGATGGGGTGGAAACCGGGCGGTTGGTTGCCAAAACCTCTGCCGAGCAAATCGAACCCATGTTTGCCGCCCTGATGTAGACAGAAGCGCCGGGCAATGCCC
>CAZYDV010000230.1:0-4814 GCA_964646405.1 uncultured Granulosicoccaceae bacterium
GTGTGCGGCGAGCGTGCCGAAGGCGCGGCCCTCGGCGTCAAGCTGCGCCTCGCGTTCCAGAATCCGAATCGCCTCGCGATCGGCGTTGAGGCCCTGGCGAATGAGAAGGGCTGCAAGCATAGCCGCCAATGCAATCACCGCCAGGCCCATCGCCAGCGTCTTGCTGACGTTGTCGACCACAAAGCCGACGAAATCGTCTTCCGGCACTACCACCAGCACTGACCAGTCGCGCTGGATCAGGCTGTTCAGCGATGACGCCGAGCTGATATAGCGCCTGCCGTCGAGGGTGAAATCGCGGCGGCCATGGCCCTCGACCTGGAATCGATCAAAGGCGCGGGCGACGATGGCATCGTTGAGATCGGCCACTTGGGTCAGGCGCGTCTGTCCATCGGCCTCACGCAGGAGTTGTTCGCTTGGGTGTGCGATCACGCGGCCCTGATTGTCGACGATCAACGCAAGGCCGGTCTTGCCGATTTGCAAAGCGCCGAGGAATTGGCTGATGCTCGCCAGTGTGACGTCGGCGCCGATGACCGCGCGCAGGTCATCGCGGTTATCCAGCAGCGGCACGGCACCGGTGATGCCGGCAGTGAGCCCCGTAAAAAATGGATAGACGTCGGTCCAGTACAGATCACCGCTGTCGCGTGCACCACCATACCAGGGGCGTGTGCGGGGGTCGTACTGATCCCAGGGATCGATCTGGCGCGTCAGCACCCGGTTGTCCTGATCGCGGCGGGTCAGCACGATTTCCAGTTCGTCCGGCAGCGTGGGCTTTTGCCGGATGTACTTGGTTTCAAGGCCCTCGTCGCCGCGTCGTACCATCAGGAATTCGCCGTGGCGGTTGCCGATGTAGATGGCGTTGAGCGCGCGGGCGTTGCCAAGCAGCCCGAGCCCCAGTTGTTCGGTGAAATCCGGTGGAATGCCGTCGTCTTTGCGGGCTGAGATCAGATCGCGTGAGAGCCGGATGATTCCTGGAATAGGCGCCAGATAGGCGGTGACTTCGGTCTCGATGCGACTTTGCAGATTGGTGACGACACCTTTGCTCAAAGCCAGTGCATCAGCACGCATGGTTTTGTAGTCGTAGATCGCGATCGCGATCAGCGCCAGCAACATGATCGCGACCACGCTCACCGGCAATAGAATGCGCAGGTGGCGGCGTCTTTTGATCGCGCGGGCTTCTTCAAAGCCCTGATAGTCGAATCCGGAAGGAGACATCGTCACTGTTTGCACTAAATCCGGGTGGTTTGCCCACCTGCCGCTGGCCGCACTGCAGCCACCGGATAAGGCAGATCTGCACTGATATCAGTCAGGAATATAGCAATGCCGCGGTGATTGTGCAGGAAATCACTGTCGTTACCGGCTCGTTGTCGCGATTGTGTCACGCAGCGCAAACTCCGCGCGAACGCAGCGGCTTAGCTTGACCTTGGTTGACCCACCAATGATACTTCCATGGCGTTCTGGCGGGCCAATGCCCGTCCGTGAAATGGAACCATCATCGCCAGCAAGGAGGCATGAAATGTTCAGTAACACCAGGGCCCGGCCGGGTCCAACGCGCTGTGTTCGTGGCAGAATCGTTCGCACGGTGCTGTGTCTCGCGGGCAGTTGGCTTGCGGCTCTCGCGCCCGCCCACGCATTTGAATCGTTTGCCAGCAGCACCAGTCGCTGGTCGGCGACGTTCGATACCGCGCCGAACTGCACCGGCTCCGGTTGTCACTCGATGAATCGCGCAAGCTTCGGACCCGACGACATTCGCGTGCGCTCAACCGCTAACAGTGCGCAAGTGAGCGTATCGGGCACCAATGGCAACTATTTCTGGCGCTATCGCTCCGGATCTTCGGCCAGCGCTGTGTTCAGCAGTCCACAACAGATTGGATCGCTTGGTTCCGGTGTCAACAACCTGGATTTCTGTGTGCTCGAGGTGACCGGTGCCGGACTCGGCCAGCGCGACTGGAATTGCGGTGATTTTGAGATCACCAAAAATCGTTTGCCGACCGTCAATCTTAGTCAGTCCAGCGTGGCGCTTGAGGTGGGCGATTCTGAAGGTGTGACTGTCAATGCGACAGACGATTTGCCAGGTCTGTCCTATGCGGCAGAAAGTAATTCTAATGCGGTGCAGGTTAGTGGCAGCGGGCCCGGATTTACCGTGCGTGGCAGCGACACGGGCTCGGCAACCGTGACGTTCACCGTGACGGATGCCGACGGCGAGCGAAGCAGACGTGAGATGAACGTGTCCGTTACCGCCGCGCCAGTAGCCAATCAACCGCCGCGTATCGACAATATTTCTCCAAACCCGGGATCAGTGGAGGAGGGTGATTCCATTAACGTTCGGGTTAACGCCAGCGACGACAAGCCGGGGCTAAGGTATGCGGCATTGCCGGGTTCATCGCGCATCACGGTGACGGGCAGTGGCCCGGATTTTACGCTGCGTGGCAACGGTGAAGGCGGCGCAGAAGTCGAATTCACCGTCACCGATAGCGATGGTGCGACCGCATCGCAGACGTTGCAGGTGACGGTTACCCGCGAGCCATCGACAGACGGTGGCACTGATGGCACTGCCGACGGGACGACTGACGGAAATACTGACGGCGCGACCGATGGCACTGCTGACGGCACGGCCGACGGCTCCGGGGGCGAATGCATTGACACCGATCCGGTCGGCGACGGCTGGGGCTGGGATGGCAGTAGCTCGTGTCGGGTCGATGCCGACGGTGGCGGTGATGGCGGCGGCAACAATGGCGGCTCAGGTGGTGCGGAGTGCGTCGACACGGATCCGGTCGGCGATGGTTGGGGCTGGGATGGCAGTAGTTCGTGCCGCGTTGACGCCGACGGCGGTGGTGATGGTGGCGGCAACAATGGTGGCTCGGGCGGTGCGGTGTGCGTCGACACGGATCCGGTCGGCGATGGCTGGGGCTGGGATGGCAGTAGTTCGTGCCGTGTCGATGCAGATGGTGGCGGCGACAATGGCGGCTCGGGTGGTGCCGTATGTGTAGACACGGATCCGGTCGGCGATGGTTGGGGCTGGGATGGCAGCAGTTCGTGTCGCGTTGGTGGCGACGGTGGCGGTGACAACGGTGGCTCCGGTGGCTCTGGTAGCGCGGAGTGCGTCGACACGGATCCGGTCGGCGATGGCTGGGGTTGGGATGGCAGCAGCTCGTGTCGTGTGGAATCTTCTGGCGGATTTGCCGGTCGCAGCAGTGACGGGCAGTGGCCAGTCTGTTACACCGGTGTGGGATTGGGCAGTTCTGAGGCCTGGCAGGTGCAAACCGGAGTCGAGACCGGCGTTGCCGAAGCGTGCGTGAAGCAGTGCCCGGGTGACTATATTCGCGATCAGAGCTTTCCGGGCTGGGGCTGGAATCAGGCGCTCAGCACGTCCTGTGTCGAGTCGAATGCCGCGGCCGGCAGTAATACGGCAGTGCCGGTATACGTTGATGGCAGCCGGCTGTCGTTTGATGACAATCTCTCGCGCAATGGTTTGATTCGCAACGGTGGCAGTTGGTCGTGCCAGCGTCAGACCAGAGCGGATGCCGGTGTACCGTTTGCCAATAGCGGACAGTCGATGACGTTGCAGTTTGTCAGTGACGGGACACTCAATGCGGCAGGTAGCAGCAGTGCGACCTGGTCATTGAGCGGACGCTTGCTGCGATTGCAGACCTCACCTGTACAGGTGTATCGCAATGCGCGCTTTGACGGTGGTCAATTGCATTTATACGAGACCACCGAAGTGCGGTACCGCTGTCAGTAGATGTGAGATTCCGACGGGTGGCGTTGCCGCCCGTCGGTTTTTGTCTATACAGACCCTGGCGCGCCAATTGGCAGTGGTTGAAACTAACAGGGGGGCAGTGTCAGATTTCGTTTTAATAATTGGTGAGCATTATGGAAGAGCCGTTGTCGGCCGCCGACATGGCCGACCTGCTGGCGTTGATTGAAGATGTCCACAGCGCCACCAGTGCGCAGCGATTTCGCCAGACACTGATTCACGGTGTCGGCGCGATGCTCGAATCGGTCTCCTGCGTGTGGACCGAATTGGGCACTGATCTATTCGTTAACGGCAACGCCAGAACTTCGGTGGCGGAAGTCTCGAATGATTCGATCGATACCGCCGCTGTGTTGCCATTGTTCAACGCCTATGCGTGGCAACATCCGGTGATCGCCCATGTGATACACACTAGCACTGCGGATGCCACGGCGGTATCGGATCTTATTAGTCACGAAAAGTTGCAGAGTCTTGAACTCTATCAATTGTTCTGGAAAGCGCAGGAAATAGAGGATCAGCTCTCGGTGGGTTACGTGCAGGGGCCGTCGGTGATTGGTCTTTCGGTTAATCGCAACGGTTGGGGATTCGACGCCAGAGAACACCGGCTGCTAAGCCGAATTGCAGCTTGTACATTCTCTTATTATCGGTCAATGCGTGTGGACGATGATCAGTCGAACCAGCCGGTCATTCAGATCAACGACAGCGGATTCGAAAATCACTACCAGACGCTTGGCATCACCTTGCGGCAAGCTGAACTGCTGACCCATGTTGCGCATGGAAAATCTAACAAGCAAATCGCCGCCACCTTCGATCTGAGTGAAGGTACAGTGCGAAAACACCTGGAGAATGCGTATCGACGGTTGCAGGTCAACAATCGAATCAGTGCGGTTACCACCGCCACCGCATTGATCGAGCGTCTTGAAGTGTCAAAGGAAAACACTACGCCTGTCTGAGCGCCCTTACGCCGAATTGCGTATTGCCGGCCGCGCGTGAGTGAGGCGCGTACTGCTGGCTGCGCATAGCGCATTCGGGTGTGCGCTCGCACACCCTGCATCTGAGTATG
>CAZYDV010000230.1:4914-10148 GCA_964646405.1 uncultured Granulosicoccaceae bacterium
GCGCACACCCTGCATCTGAGTATGGCCTCGCTGACGCGTCGGGTTACCCTGGTGGTGCTGTTGTGTTGTGGGAAACCCGACGCGTCAGCGAGGTGCGTAACGATCAATGCGCGCAGCAATTCGTTGTACACGTGCCTTCCGCATGGTGGGCTGAGCGGTGCAATTCGCACCGCTCATTGCCACCCTACGAATACTCGGCATCGGTACGCTGCATTTTCCCGATGGAATGTGACATTAATTCAAGCGCATCGTCTATCTGGCTGTCGCAAATGTTCAGCGCCGGCATCAGGCGTATCGTGGCGGGCCTAGGGGCGTTGATCAGCAAGCCAGCGTGCATGGCCTGTTGTTGCAGCGTCGCGGCATTGGGCGTACTGAGTTCAATTGTCTGCAACAGACCGGCACCGCGAGTCTGCTTAAATTCAAACTCGCTGGCTCGTTCCTGCAACTGCATTTTTAGATAATCACCCCGTGCCTGAACCGATTGCATGAAAGCGGGCTGACAGACTTCCCCGACCACCGCGAGTGCAACAGCAGTCATTAGCGGATTACCATTATAGGTACCGCCCTGATCGCCGTGCTCAAAGCAGCACACGTGATCGGCGGCGATAGTCGCTGAAATCGGTACGCCGCCACCGAGTCCTTTACCAAGCGACACAATGTCCGGCTTGATGTCGTGCTGCTCGAATGCGAAAAAGGAGCCGGTGCGGCCGACGCCGGTCTGGATTTCATCGAGAATTAATAGCACGCCATGCTGATCGGCCAGCTGTCGTAGTTCTGCAAGGTAGTCGGGTGGCGGTACGATCACGCCGGCCTCGCCCTGAATCGGTTCTACCATAATCGCGAGAGTCTTGTCGCCGATCGCATCTGCCATCGTGTCGATGTTGCCAAAATCAACTTTGTGAAAACCTGGCACTTGCGGTGGAAACAGTTTGTCCCAACCCGGCTTGCCGCCGGCAGCCATGGTCGCCAGCGTGCGACCGTGAAAGCTGTTGTGGGTGGTGATGATTTCGCTGGCGCTAGGACGATTGATCTGGCCCCATTTTCGCGCCAGTTTGATCGCAACCTCATTGGCCTCGGAGCCGGAGTTGGAGAAATGTACCTGCGACAGGCCGCTCAGGGCGATCAGTTTGTCGGCCAGTGCTAACTGTGGTGCGTTGTGCAGGGCCGGACTCGGGGTGATCAGGCTGGTGCCTTGTTCGATCAGTGCATCGATAATCACCGGTGGGCAGTGCCCCAGCGCATTGACGGCCCAGCCCTGAATGAAATCGAGATAACGTTTGCCGCTATCGTCCCATAGATATGAGCCGTTGCCGCGAACCATAATGGGTTCCGGTCGGGCGGTAATGGACATGAGGCTTTTGCTGGCAACCATGGCGGTCTCCTGAGTGGGGAGGTGACCGATATCAATGATTGCGTGCCGCCTCCCGGGTGGGTGGCGGATGCTGTGTGTTTAGTCGAGCATGCGTGCCACCGCTGATGTGCAGCGGCGACGGCGGATTACGATTGGCGGAATGTTCAACATGCCACAAGTGTGGGCAAGTTGTCTGCCAGCGTCAAGCAAGCTGTTAGGGGATCACCACCAGATTGCCGGTATGTAGCTTGTCAATAAACGCCTGCTGGGCGATTTTCAGATCGGTTAGTGCGAAACTTTTGGCCAGCATTGGTTGCAGCGAGCCTGCTTCGATATAGCGCACCAGGCGTGGAAAAACATCGGTACTCAGAACGGTAGAGCCTGTGAACGTGAGGTCGCGCAAGTAGAAGGTGCGCAAATCCAGTTCTACCATGGGTCCTGCGATAGCGCCGGAACAGGTATAGCGACCGCCGCGTTCCAGGTGGTCGATCAGGGTGGGGAAATAGTCGCCACCGACGACATCGGCAACGACCGATACCGACTCTGAACCGATGGCCTGTTGTAGTGCTGCCGAAAGATCGGCTGGATTGCGCGGTAATATGGCATCTGGATTTAGCCTCGCGACTTCGGCGTGTTTGCTTGTCGATGCCATGGCCACCACCCGCGCGCCACGCAATTTGGCCAGTTGTACCAGTGCGGAGCCGACGCCACCGGATGCACCTGGAATCAGCACGACGTCTTTATCAGTGACCTCAGCGCGGCTCAGCATGCCTTCGGCGGTGGAGTAGGAACACGCAAAGGTCGCGAGCTCGGCATCGGAGAACGGGCTGTCAATCGCGTGGACGTTGCGGTGATCGGCGGTGGTGTACTCAGCAAATCCGCCGTCGCACTCGGAGCCGAAGTAACCTGTGTTGTTGCGATTCATCGGGTCGTTCCAATCGCGTAGCCAGCCATCGACGATCACGCGTTTACCGACTAAAGAGGCGTCTGCGCGCTCACCGGCTGCGACCACGGTGCCGACCGCATCGGCGCCCTGGATGCGGGGGAAATGAATCGGTGCGCCACCCCAGGTCGGATCCTCGGCGCCCACCTCGTCGTAGGCGCCACCGGTGGTCGCCTCGGTGACGGTTTTTGAGTACCAGCCGGAGCGCGTGTTGACATCGGTGTTGTTTAGGCCACAGGCGCCGACTCGGATCAGTACCTCATCGGGGCCGGCGTTCGGCATGGGCCAATCGGTGTGATAGACGAGTACATCGAGATCGCCGTGACCGGTCAGGACGAATGCGTTCATGGTGGCGGGTGTGGTCATGTCGATGGGCGCGCGGTGATTTGGCGGGCAGTTTAACGCAAAGGGCAATGGCCGCAACCACACTGCAGACCCATCGATGTTGCGCCGTCGCGTTCAGGCACGACGGTGCATTGATCTGCCTACTGCAGTGATTTTGACACCACCAGCAGTGCATCGCCCTGTATCACCAGCGCGTCGCTGCGGCGATCCTGTTGCATGCCATCAAGTGCAAAGCCGCTGCCGAGACTCGTGTCCAGTGCCGCGATGACATCCGCTGGCAGGGTAAACGATCCATCGTCGGCCACGTGACAGCGCAGATCGACCACGCGATCGCTGGCCGGAAAATCGAACAGCGCCAGATTGATCGAGTGATCGGGCAATCCGGTCGGCGTCCAGCTGATTGTGGTGTCGGCCTGCAGGGTTTCGTTGCTGCGCGGGCTGAAGTTTTGTACCGCGATCACATCGGGTACGCTGACCCCGGTGAATGCGGGGAATACATCACCTGCGATGTCGAGTGTCAGTGGCGTGGGTGCAGGGTGGGGCGCTACCTCGAAGCGATCTTCGGACAGATTGATCGTCGCGTAGGTCCCGGCATCACTGGTCAACGTGAGCGATTCACCTGCCGAGACCAGATTGAATGTTGCCTCGGGAAAACCGATGGTGGTGGCGTCGCTTGGAATGGTTTCCGTGATGCGCAGTTTGCAGGTATCGAGTGCCATCGGCACGCTGTTTCGAAAGACGGCTGCGTCCTGTGGCGTCGTCATTTGCAAAAAGTTGGTATCGCGATTGATGCGATCGAGCAGATTGTCCTGAATGATCTCGACAAAACCCAGGTACTGATAGCTACCGGTCAGGTTGGTTACCGCCTCTATTGTCGCCTCGCCGTTGGCCGGGGTGCCGCCCCCGCCACCGCCACAGCTTGCTACTGCCAATGCTGTCAACAGTACCGTCAAACCACCTTTATTCATCTGCTTTTTCCCGCTCCATAGTACTGCCGCCAGTGTTATGGCAGCCGTGGGTCTGTGGCAATACGCAAATCGGCGTATGCAGGCTGCCGGTCGTTGTTAAAATACTGCCCGTACACACACGCAGGATAGTTGATGAACATTTCGTTTGAGGGCCAGGTGGCCATTGTGACCGGCGCCGGTACCGGGCTCGGCCGATCCCATGCACTGCAACTGGCACAACGCGGCGCGCGCGTGGTGGTGAACGATCTCGGTGGCAGCGTCGATGGCACTGGCGGGTCACTGTCGGCGGCAGAGCAGGTGGTCGAGGAGATCACCGCCGCGGGGGGGCAAGCGATGGCAAATGGCGCGAACGTCACCGACGAGGCGCAGGTTGCCGACATGGTTGCACAGGTGATGGACAAGTCGGGTCGGATTGATGTGTTGATCAACAACGCCGGCATCCTGCGCGATAAATCCTTTGCCAAGATGGAAGGCGACAACTGGCGCGCCGTGGTGGATGTGCATCTGAATGGCTCGGCCTATTGCAGCCTGGCCGTCTGGCCGATCATGCGCGAACAAGGCTATGGCCGCATCGTGATGACAACCTCCACGTCGGGTATCTATGGCAACTTTGGTCAGGCCAATTATGGCGCTGCCAAAACCGGTGTGGTGGGCCTGATGAATACGCTGCACATCGAGGGCGCAAAGTACAATATTCACGTCAACTGCGTTTCGCCAACCGCAGCCACCCGAATGACACAAGACCTGCTGCCGGAGCAGGCGCTGGCGCTGTTGTCCCCAGAGCACGTCACGCCGGCGGTGTTGTTTCTGGCGAGCGAAAATGGCCCGAGCCGCACGATTATGCTGGCGGGTGCCGGTTGCTATACAGTTGCCAAACTGATGGAGGCCGACGGCATCTATTTGCCGCAGGATCAGCGCAATCCCGAGAGCATTGCCGATCGTTTTAACGAAATTTGCGATCTGTCTGCCGCGCGCGAAATCCTCGATGGCAACGAACACGTGACCCGCATTGTTGAAAAGGCGATAGCGCACCAGGCTTGATACCTCTGCACCTATGGCATCAAGCGAATTAACATATAGTTTGGTTGAAATATTTTCGGAGCGAATGAATGACCCAGCCGGATCGACGCGAGGCCAGCGACAGTGTCACCCATGCGGTGCTGACACGAGGCTCACTGCGGGCGTTTCTGCCCACCCCGGTGCCTTCCGACATACTGCGCACCTTGTTGAACGATGCCGCGCGAGCACCCAGTGGCACCAATATGCAGCCCTGGCTTGCGCACTTGTTAACCGGTGAGTCGCTGAAAAAAGTCAGCGATGCGTTGTGCAACGCCTACGACGAAGACGTCCCCTACAGCGCCGAGGAACCGTATTATCCTGCGAAGTTTTTCGAACCCTACCTGAGTCGCCGGCGCAAAGTCGGTTGGGATCTGTACAGCATGCTGGGCATCGAAAAAGGTGACAAAGTCAAAATGAAGGCGCAGCATCGCCGCAACTTCGAGTTCTTCAGCGCGCCGGCGGGGGTGATCTTCACTACCCACCGCGATTTGGCCACCGGTAGCTGGCTCGACTACGGCATGTACCTGCAGAACGTGATGTTGCTTGCGCGTGAGGCCGGTTTGCACAC
>CAZYDV010000231.1:0-10113 GCA_964646405.1 uncultured Granulosicoccaceae bacterium
CCGCCGTCAGCGACACTGATACCGACCCGTTGCTCAATACCTATGAAGGCATCGACCACGGCTCTATCCTGTTGGCAAGTTTTAACGATGCGGCGGCCTTCATCGCAATGCAATTTGCCGCGCAGGCAAAGTCCAACTAAGCGACATCGGTTAAACACTGGCGATAAGCTGATGAACGGGTGATGCGACTCGCATCACCCGCTCACAGGCGCGGTATAACGTGACCCAACCGCGGTATCACTGCCCACCCAGTCGAGGCGCGCGTTTTTCTATAAAGGCACGCACCGACTCATCGTGATCCGGGTGCCTGGCAGTTTCGACAAGACGCTCTGCTTCACGGTCCAGCGCGGTAAAAAAATCGCAGGCCAGTGCCTCATCGAGATTGTCTTTCATACGGGCCAGCGCCGTTCGTGGACCATTGGCGAGCTGACGTGCGATCTTCAATGATTCGGTTATTAGCTGATCATCGGACACCACTCTATTGAACAAACCGATTTGCAGGCATTGCGCGGCGTCGATGCGCTCGCCCAAAAACATCAATTCTCGTGCTTTCGCCTTACCGACTGCGCGGTTCAGCAACCACGAAATTCCGTAATCACCGCTGAGACCAATGCGCGTGTAACCGGTAGTGGCAAACGCCGACTCCGCAGCGATTCGCATATCACAGGCGAGTGCGATGGCCAGACCGGCCCCGGCGGCCGGACCCGGCAACACGGCAAGGGTCGGTTTGCGCAGTTCGATTATAGCGCCGGTCAGCAGACGCTGGCGCTCCTGCAATTGAGCCACCCGATCCTGCATTGATTGGGGTGCCTGGGTGCCATCAGTACTCATACCCTTGATGTCGCCGCCGGCACAAAACGCCGCGCCCGCGCCAGTGATCAACACGCAGCCGATCGAGGCATCGTCTGCTGCATGGCGAATCATGCGTCGCAGTGCAGGTGATACCGCATCGCCCAGTGCATTGCGCGCCTCCGGGCGATTGATGGTGATGGTGGCAACACCATCTTCCACACTGCATAAAAGCTTATCCGATCCGGTATCGACATTCACTGAGCATTTCCCCCATCCACATTAAGCACAAGCCCATGCTAGCGCTGACAAGCACGCCCGACAATGTGACTGTACCAGCAACAGCACGCGCCGGTGCCCTGTGCACGAGCTAACAGCACCAGGGTAACCCGACGCGTGAGCGAGGCGACACTCAAAATGTACGATGCACACTATCTGTCTACCTAGACTCAACCCGCCATCGGCAGGTTACTGTCCGTTGTTATCAAGTCGCTACAGTGGCACCGTTGCAGGCGCACGCACCGGTGCCCTGCGCGCAAGCTAACAGCACCAGGGCAACCCGACGCGTGAGCGAGGCGACACCCAGGCCGTGTACGACTCACACTATCGTTCTATCCAGGCTCAACCCCGAACCGGCATATTACTCGTCAGCCATTATCAAGTCGCTACAGCGGCACCGTTGCAAGCTCACGCAACGTTGCCCTGCGCGCAAGCTAACCGCACCAGGGTAATCCGACGCATGAGCGAGGCGACACTCAAGCCATGTACGGTTCACACTTCTGTCTATCCAGACTCACCCCGGAATCGGCAGGTTACTGTCCGTTGTTATCACGTCGATACTGCTGCACCGTTGCCGCCACCCACTGATGGAATACATGTGTCGGCCCATCCATGACGGCTGAAAATTTGCCCCCGTCAAACTGTGGTCCGTGCCTGCCGGCCTGCATACCCTCCACGACGCCAATGTCTTCTTCAAATACCCCTTTCCACAAGTGCGCGTTGTCTGAGCGAATGGACGCATACTGCGGATCCGAAGCGGCCCCTTCGGTATAGAACAGCGCCACGTGCTCGATCGTACGATCGGTCGCGACGGGTTCGAGCACCAGCGCAAACGTATGATCCCGATGCACACCGAGCAGCACATTCGGGAACAGCGCGATGTACTCGGCGCCGGTGTTCCACTGTTCACTTAAACCATCAAAATCCGGCAACACCTGCTGCTGATCGTTGACGAGCTGACGATAGACCTCTGAACCCTGCCCGGAAAAGTGCCCTGCCTGCTCGATGTTGTAATGATCCTCCAGCCTTGAGTAACTGTTGAGTCCAGGATGGATCGATGGCAGGTGGTAGCTCTCGCAATAGTTCTCCACCGCGAGCTTCCAGTTGGTATTAACTGTCAATTGAAAGGTCGAGTCCGCAGCGTTGCCAAACACTGACCGATCAAACTCGCCCCAACGATCGAGCAATGCCTTTGCATAGTCTTCAAAAGGCGCGGCATTGCCGGAGATATTCACAAACACCACCCCCAGCCAGACCCGGACCGGAAATTCGACCAGACCGAGATCGGCACGGTTGACACTGTCATGGCAATCGACGCCGGCTCCCCCGACGTGCGGCGTCGCCTCAAGCTTGCCGTTCAGTCCGTAGCACCAGCTATGGTAAGGGCAGCGGATTACCCGGTGTATCCTTTTTGGCTCCTGCACCAGAATCATTCCGCGATGGCGACAGGTGTTCTGATACACATGTATCTCACCGTTATGGTCGCGGGCTAGCAGCAGGGGTACACCAAGCAGGCTCAACGGCTTTACATCGCCATTATCTGGCACATCACAAACAAAGCCGATGCCCGCCCAGTTATCAAACAATAGTGCCTGGCCTTC
Source organism: uncultured Granulosicoccaceae bacterium (assembly GCA_964646405.1). Classification (GTDB taxonomy): domain Bacteria; phylum Pseudomonadota; class Gammaproteobacteria; order Granulosicoccales; family Granulosicoccaceae; genus CAKZSB01. Next base: position 2,670 of record CAZYDV010000231.1, read on the forward strand.
CTCTCGAAACACCGCATCGCTGACATAGTGCGAGTTGGGCAGGCCGCGCGCATTGTCGATGCTATTCAGGACGGGGGCGAGCGAGTCGACAGGTTTGACAGGCACGAGCGCATTCTCCAGTTTCAGTGGCTACATCACTCTCTTTTAGCGGCAGCTCGTGCAGCAATCAATACCCGCGGGCTTAATCGTGATGTAGTCTGGCTAATGCGTCGTATCACCCACTACAACCCGGCACACCCGATCAACCGTGCCGGGTTGGTGCCATAGTGGCAGAGATGGAACTATTGTTCGACACTGCAGCGCTATCGTGCCTGGCTTTTCCCTGCAACGCTGTCGGTAGCTGCCAAACAGAGCAGCAACAAGCTACTTAACACGGTGGCTGCGAGCGCCAGCTGAATCGCCGATGTAAAATTGCCGCTCGCGTCGAACAGAGCACCGGCAATCCAGGGCGAGCTTAGCCCGGCCAGCCCCCAGGCGGTGAACACGACAGAATAGAACCTGGAGAAATTTCCCGCGCCAAATTGCCGTTGCACCATGACCGGAATCGCAGACGCCGTGGTGCCGTAGCCTAAGGCAACCAGAGACAGTCCGATGACAGGAGAACCACCGGCATCATCGCTCAGTACCAGTAACAAACCGGCAGCACCTGTCAGCGTTGCCAGCAACGCGACTGGCATCACTCCAATAAAACACAATTGCACACTGACGCAAAGCCGACCCAATGTGTTGCCCAGCGCAATGCCCGCGATCCCGGCGCTGGCAACTTTCACTGAACCGCCGGCGTGCTCGATAATTTTTGAAGCCAGGCCCAGCGCCATCAAGCCGGCCATTGAACCAGTGGCAAAGATCGCCCAAATCAATAACAGACGGCGGCTGTATCTGGTTTGCACATCGTTTGTAACGTCCTGTGTAGCCGGCACGCGCAACAAGCGCCTGGGCAGAAGGGAACGCAAACCCGGCGCAGCGGGACGATTATCGGCACACAGGGCGACCAACGCGCTGATGAACAACAACGCAGCGAGAGGTAATAACGAATTTGCCTGCCAACCGTGGGCAATCATCTGACGCCACAGCGGGCCGAACACAACGCCCCCGAACCCGAACATCGCAACCAGAACGGGTGTGACCCAACGCGCGCATCGGGTGTCTGCAGCCATTGTCAGCACATTAATATACAGCGCACCGCTGACAAACCCGAAGCCCACACTGAAAAACACCAGAAACTGCCAGTAACTCCCGGCGGCAGCCGCCAGCAGCAAACAGACGACACCAATCATACCGAACAGGCCACTGGCATACAGACGTCGCCAGTCAGCGTTGAGCCGCGGCACAAGCAGTACGGCAACCGTGAATGAGACAATCGCGATTGAAAACACGCTGCCGGCCTGGGCAGTTGATCCGGCAAACGTGTTTTCGACGAGCGGCACGAGCGCGCTCCAGCCGTATAGCCCACCGGCACAAAAGCATAGCGCGGCCGCAATACATAGTTGCCGTGGGGTGGTTGCTGGCAAGTCTTGTGCGGACACGGGATCTGTATGGTGACCCTACGCAGGCGATATCAGAAAAACCAAAATGCCAATGATTCTGCCAACAATATAACTTGTCTTTACAAATATGTTAAGTAGACATTAACATCGGAGAATATCGATTCAAACCCTCGCTCCCGCCACCCATGAAACCGAATCCGAAGGTCGCCGTTTCCGGTGCCGCCATGACGCCGTTCAATCGGCGCAGGGACGGTTCGTCGTTTCGCGACTGGGCATTTTCAGCTTTCCATGCGGCACTGTTGCAATCCACGCTGGATAAAACCGATATCGAAGCGCTGTTCGTCGCCTCGGAAAGTGATTTTTTTACACTGCAATTGAACCCGGCATCGATACTGGCTACCGACAACGGCTTGCATGGCTCGGCAACCACACGCATCGAAGGTGGTGGCGCGAGTGGACAATTGGCGGTACACGCTGCAGCCAGGGCCATTCAATCGGGCGCACACAAACATGTAGCGGTAATCGGTGTCGATCCATCCGCCTCGCAGTTGTCTGCCGACACCATCCGCACGTTGTACGGGTATTCGTTTGATGCCTGGACCGACGGCATGACCGGAACGACATCCACCGCGTTATACGCCCTGTCGTATCAGATGTTTGCCGCTACCTACCAAACGACAAACCAACACCTGGCCGCGGTGACCATCGAGAATCGACGCAACGCCACCCACAATCCCAATGCCCATCTGGGCCGCCAGCACACCGAACAGGAAATCGACGAATCCCCTGCCATTGCCTCCCCTTACCGTCGTCTGCACTGCTCACCGGTTAGTGATGGTGCCGCTGCGCTTGTGCTGTCAGCCTGCACGGCATTGCCGGTCAGTCGAAAACACTCGCCACGCATCGCAGGCATCGGGGCGGCGTCGGACCATGCACATCTGGGTAGCCGCGAAAACCCGGGCGCTTTCACTGCCAAGACAAAAGCCATGCACATGGCCTGTCGCGAAGCGGGCATTACCCCGGCGGCCATTGAACTGGCTGAAGTTTACGATGCCTACGCCGGCGCACAATTGCAGGCAATGTTGGCACTGGGCCTGTGCGATGACTTCCACACGGCACTCGACTCCGGCAATTTTTCGCTACAGGGCGATTGCCCCGTCAATCCGTCCGGTGGCCTACTCGGCCAGGGTGCTGCGGTGGGTGCCACAGGCGTAGCCCAGACAGCCAGTTGCGCGCTGCAGATCGAAGGCCGCTATCACCCCGCCCTGCAGCGCGCCACACCGCCATGCTATGCGCTGGCAGATACGCATGGCGGTGTCTGCACTACGGCAGCCACCACCATTCTTTGCGGTGCGCCGACATGATCGATCACTCACTGATACTCGACTATCAGCTCAACGCCGGCTGGCTCGCCCCTTATGTTGAAGGATTAAAGGACGGCAAAGCCATCGCCCGCCAATGCGCGGCGTGTTCGCGCATCAGCCTTCCTCCCACTCGCTGCTGCTCTTGTGGAAACAGCGAGGGCCACTGGACAATGCTCAATGGCTCCGCCCGTATCCTGCATCGAACCACCGGAAGTGACGGCGACTTTGCGATGGTTCGTTTTGACGGTGCCGACACGCTGACCGTCGTCGCACTCGACGCCGTTTCAATGTCTGCAACAAGCGCTGCCATTAAACCGCAAACGGGCAAACTTCCCCGACTGATACTTGCCGAACTATCAGGACAGGACTCGACATGACATCACCGATCGACGCGAGCACCACCGCATTGCGCGAGTTTGACCCGGCGACCTACAACATGGATGCTGCGACTCTGGCACGCCTGAATCTGGTACCGCGGGACAGTCAACTGCAGATTGAATGGCCCGACGACATCAACCTCTTTCACATGACGGTTGGCAAGCATCTGGGCCCCGAATCACGTGATCGCACAGCGATGATTTACGAAGATCCGCAAAAGGTTATACACACTCAGACATTCGCCGAAGTCGATGCCGCAGCCAGCAACCTTGCCAATGCACTGAGTGAACTGGGATACGGCTCCGGCGACCTGATTGGCCTTCACACCGGCCAGCACCCGGATACCGCCATCGCGCACATGGCGGTCTGCAAACTCGGTGCGGTGGCGGTGACTTTGTCGCAGTTATACGGCCCGGAAACCCTGCGCCACGCGTTGAATGACTGTCAGCTGAAAGTTCTATTGACGACTGATTCTGCCTGGAGTGGATTGCGGGAACAACGCACCAGTCTGTTTCCCCATTTGCAACACGTGCTGCTCCGGGAACCCGGCCGCGACGAGCTGGATTTAGCACAGGCGTTTGAATCCACTGCAAAGCACTTCACGCCAGCCTATCGCGGTGCCGATGATCCTGCCCTGCTGATGTACACATCGGGTTCGACCGGCAAGCCCAAGGGAATCCTGCACGGTCATCGCGTACTGGCCGCCTATACCCCGTCGATCAACCTCTTTTTTAATCTCTCGATGCAGGACGACGACGCCGTGTTCTGGTCACCGTCTGACTGGGCCTGGGTTGGCGGATTGCTCGACATGGTTTTTCCGGCGTGGATGGCCGGTCGACCGATCGCAACATCACTTGAACGATTTTCTGAACAACAGGGATACACGTTCATGGCGCGCCACAAGGTGACGCACACCTTTCTCGCACCCACGGCCGTCAAGCGTCTCGCACGCAACCTCGAACCGCGCCGGGAATACGATCTCGCGTTGCGCGTGATCTGCACCGGTGGCGAAGCGCTCGCATCTGAGACATTAAGCTGGGCTGAAGATGCACTGGGCGTGGTTTGCAATGAGTTTTACGGCTTGACCGAAGTCAATCATTTGATCGGCAATTGCAGCGCACTCTACGATCGTAAACCCGGTTCCATGGGGCGCGCCTATCCCGGGCACGATGTCAGGCTGGTGGATAGCGAGGGTCAGGATGTCGCCGATGGTGAACCCGGTGAAATCGTCACGAGCAATCAGTCACCCACCCGCTTTCTCGGCTATTTGAACAACCCGGATAAAGAAGACGAAATGAAACTGGGGCCCTACTTGCGCACACATGATCTCGCCGTGCGCGATGAGCAGGGTTACTACTGGTACAAAGGCCGCTCGGATGATCTGATCAAATCTTCCGGTTTTCGCATCGGACCTGCAGAAATCGAGGAGAGCCTGCTGGCACATGCCGCGGTCACTGAAACGGCAGTCATTGGCAAACCAGATGCCGATCGAGGATCAATCGTCAAAGCCTTTGTCAAACTTCGCAGCGGCCATGAACCAACCGACGCACTTGCAGACGAATTAAAACAGTACGTCCGTACACGTCTGGCTGCGTACAAGGCACCGCGCGAAATTGCCTTTGTCGAACGCTTTGAGATGACATCCTCCGGGAAGATCAACCGTCGCGCACTGCGAGACCACGAACAGATGCTCGCCGAGGACAGCGCAAACAAAAAACCAGACACCTCCACCCATGGCCACTGACGCCACACCAAAATACGAAAAAGCCTATCGCGGCATTCTGGCGCGAATGAAGACGGGATGCTATCCAGTCGGCGGCCGTATCCATACCGAGGGCGAGCTTGCAACACACTTTGAAATATCCAGGGTCACTATCAGACGTGCATTGGACATGCTGGTGCAGGATGGTTATATCGAACGCAAGCAGGGAAGCGGCTACCGGGTGCTGACACTGTCGCCCGCTTCCGACACCTGCCTCACCTCGTTCACCGATGCGATGCTTCGTCAGGGTCTCGATCCCACATCACGGTTTTTATCGCTGCAAAGCTACAAAGCCCATGCACCGCAAATCAATCACCTGCCTGACAATCTACGCAATCAGACAGTCACCTGTATCAGCCGACTGCGCGAGGTCAACAACGAACCGCGCATGCTGGTGATGACCTATGCACCGGAACACCTACTTAAAGGGGCCAGTGCAATAGACTTTCCCGAGAAAGGCCCCGAGCAATCCATTCTGCGCATACTTCGCGCTCGCTTCAACCTCGAATGGTCAACCGCCTGCGAGGATATCAGCCCGATTGCCTGTACTGCAGAAATGTCGGAAATATTCAATATCCCGATTGCCCAGCCTCTGCTTCGACAAGCCTGTTCGGCCTTCGATGAGACCGGCAATATCGTTTTCCATGAAGATGTCTTTCGCCATGGGTCAGTGAGCTTCAATCTCACGCCATACTCGCGATCGCCTCGCCAACATTGAGCACAAACACCATGCCTAACCCAATTTTCCAGAGACTCAATGAAGATTTAATGCGAGACAGACTGAGCCCACCCGATGGCCCGGTCAGATTGTTGATCGATACCGATACAGCCAATGAGATCGACGATCAATACGCCCTGGCGTGGGCGCTGCTGTCGCCCGAACACATGCAGGTAGAGGCCGTTACCACTGAGCCGTTTTCCTTCGCACATCATCAACCCGGTCTCATTCAGGCTGAACAGGCGCTGGAGAGAGGCGAATCGCTCGACGAGCATCTGGTTGGCGGCTTTCAGGGCTGGATCAATCGTCTGCATAAGCAAGGCAAGCGCGCCGCGGATCTGGATTTTGTCACGCCGGCCCGGGGCATGGAACTCAGCTATGAAGAAATCCACACCGTCTACGACAAACTGGGTATAAATGCAGATGGCCAGATTTTTCGCGGAGCAGAACAATACATGACCGAGGCCAACACGCCGGTTATGTCCGATTCCGTTGACGCCATTATCGATCTTGCAAAATCCGGCAGTGAACCACTCTATATTGCCGCCATGGGTTGCGTGACGAATATCGCCTCCGCGTTGTTAAAGGCGCCTGAAATTGCTGCTGACATTGTGGTGATCTGGACGTCAGCCTACCCGTCGCATGCGCCTCACTGCAACAGACCATCGCTTAATCTGGTGCAGGACGTTCACGCATCACGGCTATTGTTTGACTGCGGCGCACCACTGGTCTACCTGCCCGGCTATCACGTCGGCGCTCAACTCAAGATATCCGCCCCTGAAATGGATGCTTTTGTTAAGGGCAAGGGGGCCATGGGCGATTACCTGCACCATCTGTACATGAACAACCCGTTGCATCAGATGTTTGCCATCGAAGACACGGTACGACGCACCTGGGTCATTTGGGACATCATCGATATCGCCTGGCTGATCAATCCCGACTGGGTACCCACCAGGCTGACACACTCACCCATTCTCGACGACGGGCTCTATTGGCAAGCCGATCCGACACGACACCTCATCCGCGAGGCACATGATGTGCAGCGGGATGAAATATTCAGGGATTTTTACGACAAGCTGGATCGTGCGGCTAACGCATAGATCGGAGGCCGAATGGCTAACGCGTTAGCCCTGCACACACAAAACCTGTTTACCAATCACAAGCGCTTATCAGCGTGCTGACTGCGTTGTGCTGAAAGACGGCGCAACGCAACAACGAGGAACGCAATCCGGGAATAGTTTACAGGTAGTCCCGTGCATCGAGATAAGACTTTGCCTTTCGGCCACCCAGAATCTGCATGGCGGACCAGGAAGCCATTTCTGTCAATGGCGCAGAGATGCCGGCAGGCACCAGTACAAAGTGATGCTCCAGGCCGTGGCCCATCACCGTGTTGACGACATCTTCAAGCGACATCGAAGCACCGTCGATGCTGAAGTCCGTTAGCCAGCCTCGGCATCCGGTAAATCCGCTAGGATCACGCCGCTTGATCGAACCCTGCATTTGAAACAGCGCACCTGCATCGCGGGCAACTCGAAAAACATCCACCGGTCCCTCTTTAAAATAGAGATCGGATATCGCACCGTAAATCGGCCCTTCCTCGGCACCACGACCAATCATCGGATGGTTAATCCAGCGTGCGCCGGCGTCATCGGCAAGATACAGCGGCCCGCCGCCACCGTGCCACATCAGCAACTCCCCGGCGTCCAGATCAGGCTCTGTCATATCCAGCAAGTAC
>CAZYDV010000232.1:0-10023 GCA_964646405.1 uncultured Granulosicoccaceae bacterium
CACATCCATCACCTGCTGGTAGTCATCGACTGCGGTCTCAAGCGCCGGGCTGTGGCGGGCTATCCCCGCCGAGTTCACCACCACATCAAACGCAGCCTGCGACTTAAAAGCCGCGGTGAGAGATTCAATATCGCCGATGTCAAGCATCAGGCCTTCAGCACTATGCCCCCTTTCTTTGATCGCAGTGACCGCATCGTTCAGTCTGGCCTCACCGCGCGCTGCCAGTACGACATGCGCGCCGGCATCGGCCAGCGCAACCGCACACCCAAGGCCAATGCCACTGGAGCCGCCAGTGACCAGCGCCCGCTTGCCGTCCAGGCGCTGCGATGGGGGTTGTGGCAATTGCATCAGGACAGATCCTTCGGCTGTGCTGCCTCGCCATAGGGCACGTTGCGACCACCGTAGCGCCGCACGCGCAGATTGCCCTGCTCGCCGTGTCCGACAAAGCCCTCCAGCATGCAGAGTCTGGAGCAGTACTCACCGACCATCGCCGAGGCCTCGTCGGTCAGTACTTTCTGCCAGGTATGGGTTTTGATGAACTTGCCGACCCAGAGACCACCGGTGTAGCGCCCAGCCTTTTTGGTCGGCAGCGTGTGGTTGGTGCCGATGACCTTGTCGCCATAGGCAACGTTAGTTCGCGGCCCCAGAAACAGCGCACCATAGTTGGTCATGTTGTCGAGAAACCAGTCATCGCGATCGGTCATAACCTGCACATGTTCCGATGCCACAAACTCGGCCTGTTCGAGCATTTCATCGTAGCTGTCGCACAGAATGACCTCGCCGTAGTCGCGCCAGGCGGCGCGCGCGATTTCTGCGGTGGGTAAGATCTCTAGAATTCGATCGACCTCGGCCATGGTGGCTTCGGCCAGTGCCCTGGAGTTGGTGATCATCACCGCCGGCGATTCCGGGCCGTGCTCGGCCTGACCGAGCAGATCGGTGGCGCACATTTCGGCATCGACGGTCTCGTCGACGATCAGCAGTGTCTCGGTCGGGCCGGCAAACAGATCGATACCAACCCGGCCATAGAGCTGACGCTTCGCCTCTGCGACAAACGCGTTGCCGGGGCCAACCAGCATATCCACCGGCGCCACGGTATCGGTGCCCAGCGCCATTGCGCCGACCGCCTGCACACCGCCCAGGCAGTAGATTTCGTCTGCACCACCCATGTACATCGCCGCGACAATCGCCGGATGCGGCGCACCATCCTGCGGCGGCGCCGAGGCGATAATGCGCTTGACACCGGCAACCTTGGCAGTCACTACACTCATGTGCGCCGACGCCACCATCGGGTACTTGCCACCGGGCACATAGCAGCCGACTGAATTGACCGGAATATTGCGATGCCCGAGTATCACGCCCGGCATGGTCTCGACTTCGACATCGCGCAAGGCGGCCTTTTGATGCTCGGCGAAATTGCGCACCTGAGTCTGCGCAAACTCGATATCGGCCAGATCCTGCTTGTCAACGCGGGCGACAGCCTGTTCGATCTCCGCATCGCTAAGCCGGAACTGATCGGGCGAATAGCCGTCAAACTTCTCTGACAATTCGCGCACCGCCACATCACCGCGCTTTTCAATGTCGCCGAGTATGCCTTCGACAATACTGCGGACCTTTGCATCGTCCTCGGCGCGTTGTTCGGAGGATCGCGCCGTCTTCAGATGTGTTGCCATGGTGCTGGTTTGCTCTGGTGGTTGCGACAGGTGGGGCGGCGAAACACCGCGGCTTACTTGAGGGCGCAGGTTCTGCGTCTCTTTGCAAGCGTATGCAAACTGATCTGCACTTGAAAAGCAAGCCTTGCGCCTCAACCGAAGCCTGATTGGGGCAGAACTTCGGCCGCGCCAGACCCGGCGCGATGGACCCACCAGAGGAACCAGGACAATGAAAAGACGCATACTACTGCAGGCGGTGGCGGCCGCTCCGCTGCTCGGCGGCGTTGCCTGCAGCGCCAGTGCCCGCGGCGCAACTCAATCGCAGCAAACCGGTCCCTATTATCCGGTCGAGCCCATTGCCTTACAGGCTGACCTGATCCTGAACGACAATTTCGCAGGCACCGAACTCCTGCTCGATGGCCACGTATTGGCACTCAATGGCTCATCCATCAGCGGTGTACGCGTAGAGATCTGGCAGTGCGACGCGCGCGGCGTCTACCCACACCCGCGGGCGCCCGATCACGAGAACTTCGACCCCGCTTTCGCCGGCCAGGGCGCGACCATCACCGATAGCGCCGGCCGTTATCGGTTTCGCACCATCATGCCTGTGCCCTACACCGGCAGGCCGCCCCACATTCACGTCAGACTCAAAAACGACGAGCACACACTGCTGACTACGCAGCTATACCTGCGCGGCAGTGGCGGCCCGGAATCGCTGAAAATCGATGCCGCAAGTACGGCCGACAAGCGCTTCGAGGCGGGCTTTGATTTCACGGTTAGCACGTGATTGCAAGACTCTCGAGCGCGGTGCTTGCCGCACTGTTGGTCGTCGGCTGCGCCACACCCGGCACTGCCCACTGGACCTATAAAACGCCACCGGCACAATCGGCCGCGGTGGCACTGCCGCCGGGCGGCGCCTGGTGCGAATCACTCGACAGCGCAAAATTCATGGCACAGACCGGCTGGTTCGGCGCCGACTGCCAGTCCGATGCCGCAGCACTTGCCGGCCTTATTGTGACAGGCGTTGAACATTTCGAACTGCAGGATGTCAGAGTTTGGGTCGTGCGTGCGCGCGGAAACCGCGGCGAGATCGTCTGGATTCCACTACCGGATCACGAGTGGTCCTGAGGGTATGCCTCGCCAGACAACCTGAGGGACTCGCAATAATTATCGCTGGACCGCATCCACCACGGTGTTATCGTTGCCAATCTCTCACTGACTGCGCGGGAGCGTATTTGAAATGAACTATCTAAAACTACTGGGTTTGGGCGCGCTGATAGCAGGTACAAGCGCCTGCTCACTCATCGGCGGTGGCGAACCTGACCCACGCTGGGCGGACTACAAAAACTGGCACAAGATCACTGAAGGGCGAGTCGGCACTGGCGACCCAACCGGTCTGATCGGCAACGTACACAAGGGCCGCGAGGGCTATCGCGAAGTCTACGTGAATGACATCGGCAAGGACGCGCTGACTGGCACAGCGCCTTACAACTTTCCGGCAGGCAGCATCGTGATCAAAGAACAGTTTGCCAACAAGGCTGCCTGGGAAGCGCAGAAAGGTGGCGAGGTGACAGTCAGCCTGAAAGTCAAAGACGGCACCGGATCAGCAGATAACTGGGAATGGGCGGCTGGTTACACCGGCAAGGCCGGACCGAGCCAATTCTGCGCAGGTTGCCACACCGCGGCGATCGCGAGCGACTTTGTCTTCACACACGAAGATTTCCTGGCTAAAGAATTCAACTAGCCCGGTATTTGTCTCCCCGGCCAGGTGCCGGGGAGCTGCTCTGTTGTACCTACCCTTCCAGCTTGTCCTGCGTGCGAGTATCGAAATCCGACGCCGCATGACGCTCGTGCAGTTGTTGCTCCAGCGGACCAAATGCCTTGTTGACCATCTTGCCGCGCTGCACCGCCGGTCGCTGTTGAATTTCTTCCGCCCAGCGGTTCACGTTCTGGTATGACGCCGCGTCGAGAAACTCCGCCGCCTCGTACACCACATCCAGCACTACCTGCCCGTACCAGGGCCAGATAGCCATATCGGCGATGGTGTAGCTGTCGCCACTGATGTACGGCCGATCAGCCAGTTGCCGATCCAGCACATCGAGTTGCCGTTTCGTTTCCATGGTGAATCGATCAATACAGTATTCAATTTTCAACGGTGCGTACTTGTAGAAGTGTCCAAAGCCGCCCCCCAGATAGGGTGCGCTGCCCATCTGCCAAAACAACCACGACAGGCACTCGGTGCGCGCGGCGTGTTCTGTCGGCAGGAACTCGCCAAACTTCTCTGCCAGGTACAGCAGGATCGAGCCAGACTCGAAAACCCGGGTCGGCGGATTGGTGCTGTGATCCATCAACGCAGGTATTTTTGAGTTGGGGTTGATATCGACAAAGCCGCTGCCAAACTGCTCGCCGTCGCCGATCTTGATCAGCCAGGCGTCGTACTCGGCTTGGGCATGCCCCAGAGCGAGAAGCTCCTCTAGCATCACAGTCACTTTCACGCCATTGGGCGTTGCCAGCGAATAGAGCTGGAAGGGATGCTCACCTACCGGTAGCGCTTTCTCGTGTGTGGCACCGGCTATCGGCCGATTGATGCTGGCCCATTGACCACCGCTTTCAGCATCCCATTGCCACACTTTGGGTGGCGTGTAGGTGGACTCGTCACTCATAAAATTGCCTTTGTTTGGATGATTCAAAGTAAACGCGTTGCAAAGCACTAACAAACCACTGTATGGCAAAGCACGCTACCCGCTCGACCCCGAGCGGCAGCAGTGAGTATTGTGCCATGGATCGGTGAAACCAACCGGCCCGGGAATCATCACAAAACACGCCGTCTTTAAAGGTGCCAGCACAAACCATGGATGGTCTATCCGCCTGTGCAGGCGACCAATCGCAACGACGCCAAGGCTGTGATAGTGTGTCAGAAGGTATTCGCAAAATGCATCCCTTTGAAAAACGATGCAACGAACCACCACGGAGGAAACAGGATGAAACTGAAACAACTGGCGATGGCGGCAGTCTGCAGTTTGTGCGCGTCGGGCGCGCTGTTCGCACAGAGCGCCGATGACCTGATCAACGACAAACAGACACCGGGTGACATCCTCACCTATGGCATGGGCTACGACATGCAGCGGCATAGTCAGCTCGAGCAGATCAACACCGATAACATCTCCGATCTGCGCCCGGTGTGGACCTACTCGCTGGCCGATACACGAGGTCAGGAGAGCTTTCCATTAATACACGACGGCGTGATGTACGTGACCACCCATGCGGCGACGATGGCGCTCGATGCGATCAGCGGTCGGGAGCAATGGAAAACCGCCGTCGAGTACCCACCGGAGACGCCGCGTGTCGCCTGCTGTGGCGTGGTCAATCGCGGCGTTGCGATCTATGAAGGCAGGCTCTTTAGAACCACGCTGGACGCGCATGTGATTGCGCTGGATGCTGAAAGCGGTGAAGAAATCTGGCGCACCCAGTCGATCGAATTCAAGGCCGGCTATTCTATGACCGTCGCGCCACTGGTGGCCGATGGTGTCGTGATCGTTGGCATCTCAGGCGGTGAGTATGGCATTCGAGGTTACATTGAAGGCTACGACCCACAATCGGGCGAGCGACTGTGGCGCACCTACACCGTGCCCGCGCCAGGCGAGCCCGGCTCGGAGACATGGCCAGAGGGCGACGCCTGGAAGCATGGCGGTGGCCCGGCATGGCTGACCGGCTCCTACGATCCAGAGCTCAATCTCGTCTACTGGGGTACCGGTAATGCGGCCTCATGGAACGCCGGCGCGCGTCCCGGTGACAACCTCTACACCAGCACCATACTGGCGCTGGATCCGAAGTCTGGCGAGATTCGCTGGCACTATCAGACTTCCCCCAACGATCCCTTCGACTACGATGCCACCAACGAGCTGATCCTGGCGGAACTCGACGGCAAGAAAGTCCTGATGCAGGCCAACCGCAATGGCTTTTTCTACGTGCTCGATCGCACCAACGGCAAGCTGCTGGCGGCCAATCCGTTTGTCGATGATGTCAATTGGGCCAGTGGCATCAATCTGGAGTCGGGCCGACCAATCGACACCGAGATCGCTACCAAGGCACGCACTGGCGAGGAAGTGGTTTACTGGCCATCTGCTTTTGGTGGCAAAAACTGGTCACCGATGGCCTACAACCCGGACACCCAAACGGTCTTTGCCAACACCCTCAATATCGGCATGAAATACAAGGCCGTAGAACCTCAGTATCGCGCCGGCACCTTCTACTTTGGCGCCGAGTTTTCATGGGACTGGCCAAAGAACGACGAACGCGGGTACCTGCGTGCGATCGATCCCGTGACCGGCCAGACGCGCTGGAGCCAACCGAGCCGGGTACCGCGCATGGGCGGTGTGCTGTCGACAGCAGGCAATCTGGTCTTTACCGGCGCGCAAACCGGCGAGTTTGAAGCATTCAATGCAGAGACCGGTGACAAACTCTGGGAGTACAACACCGGTTCCGGCATTGTCGGCCAACCGGTGACCTGGGAGATGGATGGCCAGCAGTATGTCACCGTGTTGAACGGTTCAGGTGCGGTCTACGTGTTGTTCTCCGGTGACGAGGCACTCGCCAATGTACCGCCGGGTGGATCGGTCTGGACCTTTGCACTGGGCAAGTAGGCGTTGATGTCACCGTGAATAAGGTCTTTTTTTGCAGTATCGCGTTGTGGCTGGCATCCGCTGTGGTGCCAGCCACTGCTGCCGGTGGCGGCAGTGGTGCCACCGCCGTCTACAATCAATTCTGCTCGCACTGCCATGGCATCGGCATGGTCAACGCGGGTACCGCCTCCTACGACTTGCGCAAGTTCCCGCGCGATGACAAAGCCAGATTCGTCGATTCAGTCATGAACGGTCGCGGCAAGATGCCGCCGTGGGGCGATATCCTGACCAGCGACGAAGTGGAGTTGCTGTGGCAGTACGTCGCCACCCGCGCCGGTAAGGAACCCATGCCGGAGGACGACTCGACATCTGGCTCGCTGGAGTCGGATACACTGCCCGTCACCCTGGAGGCCGGAACCTTGTCCGTCTGTCTGGCAGAAAACGGTGGCGTCTGGTCGAGCCCCGAAAACGGCGGTGCGGGCTTTGAGTATTTGTTGTCGGCGCAGATGGCGAAAACGCTTGAGCTCGACTTTAAACCGGTCTGGTACGACAGCGACCAGGAAGAGGAAAACACCCCGGCACGCGATCAGAATGCCTTGCTGTCGCAGGGCGTGTGTGATCTGGTGGCAGGCGTGTCGCTGTACGCAACCAATCTGCAGGATCGCAGCGGAGATCGCGCGGCCCCTCCTCGCTGGAGTGGCAGGCCCCGTCATCTTGGCAGGGAATATCAGGTCGACCTGCAAGCCATTGCCGTCACCGCACCCTACGCCCGAGTGGAAATGGCGGTGGTGCTGCAACGCGCGCTTGCCGATCGAACAATCAATAAACTGAGCGACCTGGACGGCCTGAAGCTCGGCATTGAACAGGGCACGCTGTCCGGTGCATTGTCACTGAACCAGGGCACAGCACAGATGCGAGCCGATTCCATCACGTTTAATCCCGGGCCAGGCTTCCTTGAGCACATGGAGCGTGGCGCATTTGATGCCGCGCTGATCAGCGTGACGGATTTCGATCGCCATCGCGAGCGCACATCAAACAGCAATTTGCAGCTAAGCGATTATCGCCACCGCATCGGGCTGAACGTCGCCTATGCCGCACTGGCAAGCAACGATGCGCTGGTGCAGTCCGTCAGCAAGATCATTCAGGACAATCTCGCCAACGAATCACTAAAGCCTCTGGCGAAGGCGAGTCATTTAACCTTCACACCGCCGGCCAAACCCTGGGTGCAGGCAGCCTTTACCACCCGCGATCTGTTCACGAGCGAATAGCCGGCGTACTAATCGGCGCCCTCACAAGAACATTGGAGGGCTACCGATAGATCCACCGCTACCAGCTAAATGCGCGATCGATGCCGGCCATTTTTACACCGGTGAAGGCACTTGCTTCAAACGACAACGCACGCAGATCTTCGACTTCCAGATTGTGCACCGATGACTTACCACAGGCCTTGGCAAGGGCGGTGATTTCCATGGTCATGGCCGTCAGATAGCGAGCGACGCGCTCGGCGCCGGCCGGCACACTCATACGCGCCTCAAGCTCAGGATCCTGTGTCGCGACACCGACCGGACACATCCCTGTATGGCAGTGGTGACACTTGCCGGGGGAGGTGCCAAGCTTGGCATAGTCCTCACCGTAGCGCGGCGAATTGCAGCCCAGTGCGATCATGGCCCCATTTCCGATCATCACCGCATCAGCGCCGAGCGCCAGACACTTGGCCGCATCGACACCGGTGCGCACACCGCCGGCCGCGACCAGCGAGACCTTGCCGGTCATGCCGCACTCATCCAGTGATTCACGTGCCGCTCGAATGGCTGACATGTTCGGTATGCCGGTGTGGTTGAGCAGCAGCTCCGGTGATGCACCGGTCCCGCCTTCGGCGCCATCGACAACGACAACGTCGGCACCGGCCTTGGCGGCGATGGCGACGTCAAAGCGTGGTCGTGTCGCGCCCATCTTGATGAAGATCGGCACCTGGTAGTCGGTCGCGATGCGCAGCTCTTCAATTTTCACCGCCAGGTCATCGGCACCGAGAAAATCCGGGTGGCGAATAGTGGAACGCTGATCCACACCTGGCGGCAGCGTACGCATCTGCGAGACGCGCTCCGAGACTTTCATGCCAAGCAGCAGGCCACCGGTGCCGGGCTTGGCGCCCTGCCCGACAACCAGCTCCAGCGCATCGGCGCGCCGCAGGTGATCCAGATCCAGTCCATAGCGCGCCGGGCTCATCTGATACACCAGTCGCTGGCTGGCGGCGCGCTCTTCTTCGAGCATACCGCCTTCACCGGTACAGGTCATGGTGCCGACCTTCGATGCACCGTAGCCCAGCGCGGTTTTGGCACTGGCTGACAACGCACCGAAAGACATCGATGCAATGTAGATGGGAATTTTCAGCTCCAGCGGTTTTTCCACAAGCCCCGAACCGCCACCCAGAATCGTGGTGGTATCGCAGCTCTCGCGATAGCCCTCCAGTGGTAAACGGGTCATAGTGGCGGGGACGAAGGTCAGATCGTCGAAGGTGGGCATCTGCTTGTTAAAGGTGTTATAGCCTCTGACCTGGTAGCGCCCCAGTTGCGCCAGTGCATGCACCTCGGAGATCGCGTCGGGCGTCCAGCGAGTGGATCCACCTTCGCCATAAGACGATGGCACACCCGCAGGCAACCCCTCGATCGCGCCATCGCTAAACGCCACCTCTTCCTCGGTGGGCATCTCGAACGGATATTCGTATTTGTCAGTCATATCATCAACCACGCGTTGGCATCCCGGCTTTCAAAGTACCAGAGACGTTGTCCGGAAATTATTTTTCGCCACTCCCGCGACGAGTCCTCAAGGCCGCGACTGGCCAATAGCGCTTCAACCGATTCGACTTCTTCGGCGGCGGGTTCCACCACTTTGGTATCGACGCCGAGCGAGTCGATGTCACCCACCACCCAGACCTCACCACCCCACAGTGCATCGGCACAGGATTCACCGGCACCACCCAGCGCGATGATGCGCCCCTTATGCGCCATGAATCCGGACTGATAGCCGATCTTGCCCTCGACGATGATATCGCCGCCTTTCATCGCCACGCCACAACGCGGGCCGGAATCACCCTTGACATGAATCACGCCACCGAGCATGGCAGCACCGGCCGACATACCGGCATAACCACCGACGGTGATATCGCCTGCGGCCATCGCCTCGCCGGTGCCCCATCCCGAATTGCGTTCAATCTCTACTGTGGCCCCATTATTCAGACCGCCACAGTAATAACCGACACTGCCCTCAAACCGCAGATTGGCACCAGCCGGCAGGCCAATACCGAGGTTGTGTCGCGAGCCCGTGTTGCGTACCAGCATGGCGTTGCCCTTTGCCGCCTCGGCCTGCATTTGCTGGTTGATCTCACGAATGTGCCGATCACCTACGTCAATCACCACTTCAGTCATGTGTTATCTCCGCTACTGTGCGCCGATCAGGCCGCTGCCTTCGACGGCGAGGTGAGCCAGGTATTGGTCAGGGATGGACCATCGTAGTTATGCACATCCACTTCGTCCGGGCAGACGCGGCGCACGGCCTGCTCTTCCGTGGCGGCCGCCAACTCGCCATCTTCCTCGACGGTCACGAGTGGCTTCATCGCAAAGCGATCTTTGGCAAAGCCCATGCTGTCGATGTTTGAAATCAGGAAGGTGAAAACGCCGTCGATCGAGCCAATCGATTTTTTCAGCGCTTGCTCTTGTGTGAGTCCCTTGCTCATTTGATCCGAGATCCACACC
>CAZYDV010000233.1:0-10004 GCA_964646405.1 uncultured Granulosicoccaceae bacterium
CGCCGATCTCTTCGGCACTGCGGCCAATCAGCCGCTTGACCGAGGCCAGTGTGTTGTAGGGATCATCCACCGCCAGCGCGACCGCTTCATGGCCGATGGCACTGACGCCAGATGGCCCATAATGAACCACCGAGGGCAGGATCGCCCGCCCCTGTTCATCCGGCAAAACGCTGGCCTGCGCGCTGCGCACTGTCGCCACCAGCGAGTTGGTGGTGCCAAGATCGATCCCCGCAGCAAAACGATGCTGGTGCGGCGCAGTCGATTGCCCCGGTTCTGATATTTGCAATAGCGCCATGGGTTGGGGTTCTTATCTAGCGGGGTGTTGAAGAACTGTTGCACACGATCTGTTCGGGCTGGCAATCCAGCGCGCTAACATACTGTGCAGCACAGACTTTAAGGATCGGGCGTTAATAGGCGTTGGACCGAGTCGCGAGCAACGCGCGTCTTTCTGGCATCGAGCGCGCGCCATCAGCCGACTTTGCGCCGCGATCGTGCCGCGTCCGATCGCAAGGCTAGAGTTTGTCATCAAGTCTGGCCTCTATCGATTGCGCTTCGCGGTCGAGCTTGTCCATGAACTGCCATTTGCGCACTGCCGTACGCGCAGTTTCAAAGTCGCCTGACTCCAGACATTCCCGGGTCTCCCGCTGCAACTCACTCTGCCGATCGCGGAGTTGATCACGCACCGTCTCCAGTTGATCGTAAGGATCCGCAGCGTCTTCAATTTCCTCTAACTCCTCGCGCAGCTCGAGCTGTTCCATCAGAAAATCCGCAGGCATGGAGGAATCGGTTTCGTTATCTGTTTCAACACCGCGCAGCTTGAGACAATAGGCGGCTCGCTTGAGCGGGTTCGATAGCACTTGCTGCGCTTCGTTGACGAACGAAGTGATCTGCACAGCGAGGCGTTTTTCGGTGGCCGATCCGGAAGCAAAACGGTCTGGATGGTACTGACGCTGCAACTGCATAAAAGAAGCTCGCAGCGCGTCAGCGTCGATATCAATACCCGGTGGCAGCCCGAACAACTCGAAGTAGTCCGCAGAAAAACTGAACCCGTCAGTACTCACTGATCGATCACCATTTGCCCGACGGCGGAAAGAGAATCGTTAGACGTTGAAGCTTTCGCCGCAACCGCACTCGTCTTTGACATTGGGGTTGTTGAACTTGAACCCTTCGTTCAAGCCCTCCTTGCCAAAGTCGAGCTCGGTACCGTCGAGATAAACGAGACTCTTGCGATCGATCACCACCTTCACGTCGTTATCTTCAAACACGACGTCGCCGTCTTCGACTTCATCGGCGAATTCCAGCACGTAAGCCATGCCAGAACAACCAGTGGTGCGTACCGCCAGGCGCAGGCCGATGCCCTTGCCACGACTGTCGATAAAATTTCTGACGCGGCTTGCCGCCGCGTCAGTGAGTGTTATCGGCATAACGGCCTCAGGCAGCGGTGTCCGCTTTCTCGCCGCGCTTTTCACGCAGATCTTCGATTGCCGCGGCGATGGCATCTTCGGCCAGCACGGAGCAATGAATCTTTACCGGCGGCAACGCCAGTTCTTCGGCGATATCCATGTTCTTGATCGCAGCCGCCTCATCCAACGTCTTGCCCTTGACCCACTCGGTGACAAGCGAGGATGAGGCAATGGCAGAGCCGCAGCCGTAAGTCTTGAACTTGGCGTCTTCGATGACACCGGCGTCGTCGACCTTGATCTGCAGACGCATGACATCGCCACACGCCGGCGCACCGACCATGCCGGTGCCTACGTTTTTGTCCTTCGCGTCCATCTTGCCGACGTTGCGCGGATTTTCGTAGTGATCGATTACTTTGTCGCTATAGGCCATTTCAAATTCCTCTGGTGTACTGATTCGGATTGACTAGTGTGCAGCCCACTGGACGCTGTCGAGATCGACGCCGTCCTGGAACATATCCCACAGGGGTGAGAGATCGCGCAGTTTCTCAACCGCTTTGCGAACCTCGGCGATGGTGAAATCAACTTCTTCCTCGGTGCTGAAACGACCGAGCGTGAAGCGCAGCGAGCTGTGCGCCAGTTCATCGTTGCGACCGAGTGCCCGCAACACGTAAGACGGTTCCAGGCTGGCGCTGGTGCAGGCCGAGCCGCTGGATACCGCGATGTCTTTGAGTGACATCATCAGGCTCTCGCCCTCGACAAAGTTGAAGCTGATGTTCAGATTGCCGGGAATGCGCTGTTCCAGATCGCCGTTCAGATAGACTTCCTCCATGTCGTTCAGGCCATTCCAGAGACGATCACGCAGGGCCTCGATTTTCTTGTTCTCGACTTCCATTTCCTCGTGTGCGATGCGAAAAGCCTCGCCCATGCCAACGATCTGGTGAGTGGCCAGCGTACCCGAACGCATGCCGCGCTCATGACCGCCACCATGTATTTGCGCTTCAATGCGAACCCGCGGCTTGCGACGGACGTACAGCGCGCCGATGCCCTTCGGCCCGTAAACCTTGTGTGCACACAGAGACAACAGATCGATATTCATCGCATCGACATCGATCGCGACCTTGCCAGGGCTTTGCGCGGCATCGACGTGCAGAAGAATCTTTCTGGAGCGTGTCAGTGCGCCGATCGCAGCGATATCCTGAATCACGCCGATCTCGTTATTGACGTGCATCACCGATACCAGCGTGGTGTCATCGCGCATTTCAGCTTCCAGCTTGGCAAGATCCAGCAGCCCGTTGGGCTCCGGATCCATGTACGTGACCTCAAAGCCTTCGCGCTCAAGCTGGCGGCAGGTATCCAGCACCGCTTTGTGCTCGGTCTTGACCGTGATGATGTGCTTGCCCTTGCGCTGATTAAACTGTGCTGCGCCCTTAATCGCGAGGTTGTCGGACTCCGTGGCGCCTGAGGTCCAGACGATCTCTCTGGGGTCCGCGCCAATCAGTGTGGCGACGTTCTTGCGCGCGGTTTCAACCGCGTCTTCGGCCTTCCAGCCGAACACGTGAGAGCGCGAAGCCGGGTTGCCAAAGTTGCCCTGAAGCGTCAGGCAGTCGTGCATGGCCTTCGCCACGCGCTCGTCCACCGGAGTGGTGGCGGAGTAGTCGAGATATACCGGAATGTTTAGGTTTGCCACGTTAGATTCTCATCCAAAAAATTTAGTCAGCGTGCGGTGCGCTGCGATTGTGTTTGGCGCGATGGCGACTGTCCTGCAACGTGATCGCCGTATCACGTCTGGCGGAAATTTCCCTGACGGGCGCCCGATTGATCAGGTCGTGCAGGGAAATACCCTTAAGAAAGGACTCGATCTGCACGCTCAGTCCCTCCCATAAATCGTGGGTCAGGCAGCGTCCGTGCTGGTGGCAGTTCTTCTGCCCACCGCACTGCGTCGCATCGACCGATTCATTGACGGCCGCCACGATATCGGCCACCGCCACCTCACCGAGTGGCTTGGCAATGTGATAGCCACCGCCCGGACCCCGTGTGCTGCCGACAAGTTCGTGTTTGCGCAAACGCGAGAACAATTGCTCAAGGTAGGACAGCGAAATCTCCTGACGGCGACTGATGTCTGCCAGCGAGACCGGACCGCTATCCGTGTGCAACGCGAGATCGAGCATCGCAGTGACCGCGTATCTTCCGCGAGTAGTCAGCTTCATCTGTCACTCCGTCTCAACTGCCGCAAGTCTACATAACCTACGAAAACAGTCAAGTATTCTATTTGCCCGTGATCGGCCATCTAGTCGCCGTCCACGCCCGCCGCGGCGCGCGTACGCGCAAGCTGCGAATGGTTGGATTCGTTGCAGTCGTCCAGCCAGTCAATTTCAAGCGGCTTAACGCTGTCTACGTGTTCACCCAGCCGCCGCAAAATGCAGGTCATCTCATCCAGCCGCTTGTCGGTGTTATGAATATGATCGAGCATCGAGTTGATCGCGTCGACTACCGGATCGGGCATGTCGTCGGTCACCCCGTAGGCATCAAAGCCGATCTTTGCCGCGGTTTCGCGCCTGACCGCGCTTTGCGGCGATTCCTTGCGATCAACCTGGCGCGCCGGAATACCCACCACCGTCGCACTGACATTGACATCCTTCAACACCACAGCATTTGACCCCACCCGGGCACCATCACCGACCGTCAACGGCCCCAAAATCTTTGCCCCGGCACCAACTACCACATTGTTACCAAGCGTCGGATGCCGCTTGCCCTTGTTCCAGGACGTGCCACCGAGCGTGACGCCGTGGTATAGCGTCACGTCGTCGCCGACTTCCGCTGTCTCGCCAATCACCACACCGGTGCCATGATCGATGAAAAACCGCCGACCGATGGTTGCGCCCGGATGAATCTCTATGCCGGTGAACCAGCGGCTAATGTACGAGATGGTTCGCGCCAGCCATTTCAGACCGCGCAACCAAAGCCAGTGACTCAGCCGATGCGCCAGCAGCGCGTGCGTGCCGGGATAGGTGGTCAGGATCTCAAAAACGTTTCGCGATGCCGGATCCCGATCGAATACGCAGGTGACGTCCTCTTTGATACGATCGAACATGTTTATACCCGACTCAATTGGTAGGAGATATAGGGGCGGTTACTGCAAAACAAACCGCGCAATCAAAATTTATTTGCCGCTCGATTCTGAGCGACACACCCGCTCGATCGACGACAAAAAACCCCGCAGCAGTTGCAGCTCGCTAACCCGTGGCTGCGCACGGGCAAACAGGCGCCGCAGCCGGGGCAGCAACAATCTGGGTTGCTCCGGATCGAAAAAGCCGGTCTGTGTCATCACCGCCTGCAAATGCTCGTGAAAGCGCTCCAGATCCTGGTGTGCGGCGGCTTCGTCACGCGGATCCGACTCCTCCGCTGGCGCCGGGCCAGATGCACTGGCGCAATGCAGCTCATAGGCGACCACCTGGACTGCAGCGGCGAGATTAAGCGAGCTGAAGTGATCGGAACTGGGTATCGTCAACTGAGCCGTGCACAGCGCCAGCTCGTCGTTGCTAAGCCCTGATCGCTCGCGACCGAACACGATGGCAATCTGGTGTGTCGCCGGCGACGCCACGCAGCGCTCGGCACTCTGGCGAAGTGACTCGACCGGCCAGCTCAGGGTTCGCTCACGTGCGGAGGTGCCAAACACCATCGCGCAATCGGTAATCGCCGATTGCAGATCCTCGTGTGTGGTCGCGCCATCGAGCACGTCGTTCGCGCCAGATGCTCGGGCGTAGCACTCGTAGGTATTGAATCGACAGGGCTTGATCAGGGCCAGCCTGCCAAAACCCATCGTTTTTATTGCACGCGCCGCCGCGCCGATGTTGCCCGCGTGCGAAGGCTCCACCAGCACAAACCTGACCCGATCTTCGAACGAATGTTGCAAACAAGCTCCGTGGCCCGATGCCTATCGGGTGACGTGTTGGATAATGGGGACAGCGCCGATTTCGACCGTCCCGGTTCTGCTATTCTACCCGCCCTCGATTACTCTTGGCAGCCCTGACGTCCATGCACCCGATGCTCAACATCGCGACCCGCGCTGCGCGCGCCGGCGGCCGCGTACTCACACAGTACATGGATCGGGTCGATTCACTACAGGCGACAGAAAAGGCGCGCAACGATTTCGTCACAGAGGTAGACCGCCGTTCAGAGGCAGAGATTGTCGCGGTGCTGCGACGCGCTTATCCGGACCACGCCATCCTCGGTGAAGAGAGCGGCCAGTCAGGAGATGAAAATGCCGAGTTCAAGTGGTATGTCGATCCGCTCGATGGCACCACCAATTATCTGCACGGTTATCCCGCGTATTGCGTATCGATTGCCGTGGCACAAAACAATCGCCTCGAACAGGCGGTCGTCTACAACCCGTTCACTCAGGAACTTTTTACCGCCAGCCGCGGTGCTGGTGCCACACTCGACGAAAAACGCATCAGGGTGAGCAAATGCAATGCGGTCTCAGAGGCATTGCTCGGCACAGGTTTTAACAACAATGGCACGCTCAGCCAGTCTGGCTATCTGCGCACCTTCAGAGAATTCAACAACAGTGCGCGCAACCTGCGTCGACAGGGTGCCGCCGCGCTGGATCTGGCCTATGTGGCGGCCGGTCGGCTGGACGGGTTCTGGGAGTTTGGCCTGCAACCGTGGGATACGGCCGCTGGTGCGCTGCTGGTACGCGAAGCCGGTGGCCTGGTCGGCACCATGGGCAACACCGACAACTGGCTGGACAGCGGAAATATTGTCGCCGCCTCGCCGCGCGTCTACGACGCCATGTTGCGCACCTTCGCGCGCCTGAAGGTCACAGGCTTACAGCAGCCTGGCGATTCCGCATCGGATCGCAACGCATCGTCAGCGGGCTGAGCGCCTGCCTTTTCTGCGTGTAGTTGAGTTCACCTGCGCTGGTTTGCGCTAGGGAATTTCCTCAAGCTCATCGCCCTCTTTCTGCACCGGCATCAGATCTTCGCGCGTGATGCCAAGCAGCAGTATCGAAGAACTGGCGACATAAATAGAGGAATAGGTCCCGACGATCACACCCACGATCAGTGCGGTAGAAAAGCCGCGAATCGCCTCGCCACCCAGTGCGAACAGCGCCAGCAAGACCAGCAGCGTCGTCAATGAAGTAATCATTGTTCGCGACAGCGTCTGGTTGATGGACACGTTCATCACCATCTCGGGGGTGGCTTTGCGAATCTTGCGAAAGTTCTCGCGGATACGATCGAACACTACAATGGTGTCGTTGAGCGAGTAACCAATGACCGCCAGAATCGCTGCGAGCACCGTGAGATCAAACTCAAGCTGGGTGATCGCAAACACGCCCAGGGTGATCACCACGTCGTGCACCAGCGCGGCAACCGCACCGACCGAGAACTTCTTCTCGAATCGCAACCAGATGTAGACGACGATAAAAGCCAGCGCGATCAGCACCGAAAGCCCACCCTGCTCGCGAAGTTCCTCACCCACTGCCGGGCCGACAAAATCAACGCGTCGCATTTCCACCGCACCCTGCCCTGCATCTTCCAGCAGACGCAGGATGTTGGTACTGATCGACGCACTGGTCAAATCCTCGCGCGGCGCGATGCGCACCATAACTTCGCTGGCACTGCCAAAGTGCTGCACAATCGCATCGTCAAACCCGCCACCGGCCAGACTCGACCGAATCGCCGGCAGTTCGGCGGCTGATCCAAAGCCAGCTTCGACGACATACCCGCCGGTAAAGTCGATGCCAAAATTGAGTCCACGAATCGCAAGCGCTGCGATTGATATCAGGATCAACGCCGCTGACAGTATCATCGCCGATTTGCGCAGACCGACAATATCAAACCGGGTGTCGATTGCACGCTGTTTTTCGGAGACCTTATCGCCGTCTTTCTTTTGTTTTGCCATGCGCAGGGCTCCTAGATCGGCAGTGACTTCAGACGGCGGCCGCCGTATAAAAGATTAACGACCGCACGCGTACCGACAATGGCGGTGAACATGGACGTAACAATTCCAATCGACAGGGTAATCGCAAAACCTTTGATCGGCCCGGTGCCAAAAACAAACAGCACCACCGCGGCGATCAGCGTAGTGATATTGGCGTCGGCGATCGTGACGAAGGCCTTTTCATAGCCAGAGTCGATCGCGGCCTGCACGCTGTTGCCGTTGCGCAACTCCTCCTTGATACGCTCAAATATCAACACATTGGCATCGACGGCCATCCCCACCGTCAACACGATGCCAGCGATGCCCGGTAGCGTTAGCGTTGCCTGCAGTGACGACAACACAGCCACGATCAACGCGAGGTTGACGACCAGCGCCACATCGGCGATCAGGCCAAACACTTTGTAGTACAGCGCCATAAAGAGCAGCACCAGGGTCATACCGATCAACACCGACTTCATGCCCGCTTCGATGTTGTCTCTGCCAAGGCTCGGGCCGATGGTGCGCTCTTCGACAATCTCGATCGGCGCTTTCAGCGCACCGGCGCGCAGCAACAGGGCCAGCGTCCTGGCTTCTTCGGTATCGAGGCCGGTGGTTTGAAAGCGATGACTCAGCACATCGCGAATCGTGGCCATGTTGATGACCTCCTCAACCCGCTCCTTGGTGCGCACGATCTCACCATCGACGCGCGACGTTGTCACCTGATTTTCGATGAACACCACCGCCATCAGATTGCCAATATTTTCCGAACTGACGTTCTGCATCTGCCGGGCACCCGCGCCATCCAGATTGATGAACACGGCGGGAGAACCACTTTGCGTATCGATGCCCGACGACGCCCCCTTGATCTGATCACCCGTCACGATGACGCGGCGCTGCAGCAGCACCGGCCCGCCGTCTTCGCGATTGCGATACATTTTGGCGTTGGGTGGAATGCGGCCGGTCTCCTCGGCAGTGAACCAGTCTGCGGCGGTGCCGTGGACCATGCGATATTCCAGCGTGGCAGTGGCGCCTAGAATCTCTTTCGCCTGTGTGGTGTCCTGCACACCCGGCAATTGCACGACAATGCGCTCCCGCCCCTGCTGCTGAATGATCGGTTCCGAGACACCCAGTTCGTTAACCCGATTGCGAAGCGTCACCAGATTTTGCTGCAACGCCGAGCGCCGCTCCTCTTCCAACGCCTCCTCCGACAGAGCTGCCAGGATGAAAAATGACTCGTCTTCTTCGTAGGGGTCGAGTTCCAGATCCGGGAACTCGTAGGCCAGCGCCGCCACTGCCCGGTCGCGTAACTCGACTTCAGAGAACCGCACTGCGATTCCGCCATCAACCTGCTGAGCGCCGCGGTAGCGAATATCCTCGCCACGCAGGTAGGTACGGAAGCTGTCGATGTATCCCTCTTCGGTTTGCTGCAGCGCGGTTTCCATGTCGATTTCCATCAGGAAGTGGACACCGCCACGCAGATCCAGCCCCAGGTACATGGGCTTGGCGAGCTCGCGCAGCCACTCGGGCGTGGCCGGCACCAGATTCAGTGCGATGGTATGAATATCGCCAAACGCATCGGCCATCAGATCGCGACCGATCAGCTGATCTTCTTCATTGGCGAATCTGACAGTCAGCCGATTGTCTTCGAGCTCCACCGATCGGGCCTCGATGCTGTTGGACTCGAGCAGTTTCAGCGCATCGTCCCGCAGGCCGATCGAGATGTCGCCTCTGCGCGGCGACACCTGCACCGCAGGGTCATTGCCATAGAGATTTGGCAACGCGAACAGCGCACCGGCGGCAATCACCACTATCAGCAGTGCATACTTCCAAAGGGGGTATTTATTGATCATCCAACCGAATCGCTACGGAACGTGAGGAGTGTAGACAGAATTGCCCGATTCACCAGCGGCACGCCGAGCGCGCGCCGCCTGTGCGCCGCGCCGGCCCAGGTTGAAACATGGGATACTGGCGGGCGAATTTCAAAGCGCTTTCAGCGCCGCATTAGACGTTTTTCAACGTACCCTTAGGCAGAAGTGCTGCAACCGCGTGCTGTTGTACCGTCACTTCGACGTTGTCGGCGATGGTCACGCGCACAAAGCCATCGGCCACCTTGGTGATCGTGCCACCCAATCCGCCGTTGGTGACCACCTCATCGCCCTTCTTCAGCGCCTCAACCATATTCTTGTGTTCCTTGACCCGTTTTTGCTGCGGGCGAATCATCAGAAAGTAGAACACCGCCAACAAAATGAATGGCAGAGCCAAACTGAAAATCGACCCCTGGCCGCCGGCCGCCTGGGCATGTGCCGGGGAGATGAAAAAATCCAACATGTCTGGACGCTCCTGGTTAGTCCGAAGGTAACCGCGGGATTATGCCACAAACCCTAGTGACTGTTCACAGCACGTCTGTCGCACCCGTGGGCGGTGTCGGTCGTACTCAAATACCCATGTATGTTCCGTGCGACCTCCTACCCCACGTGCACGACAGACGCACTGTAAACAGCCACTTTTAAGCCACCTCATGTGACGTGAACGCTTAACCCCCCCTAGGAGTCTGCGCGGCAGAACCTCTACTACTGCGAACGCGCCAGATTGCACCTGAAAACGGTTTTATTTTCGTCGCGTAGGAACAACTATGCTTCTCAAATAAAACCATTTTCAGACACAACTGGGCACACTCTC
>CAZYDV010000234.1:0-3266 GCA_964646405.1 uncultured Granulosicoccaceae bacterium
GTGATCGACAACTTCATGATCCAGGGCGGCGGATTTACCCAGGGCTACGCTCGAAAACCGGTCGAGGCACCGATTCAAAACGAGGCGGACAACGGCCTGCGCAACGCTGCGTACACCATTGCGATGGCGCGCACGATCGACCCGCACTCTGCCACCGCGCAGTTTTTCATCAATAGTGTCGATAATCCGTTTCTCGATTACACCGGGCCAACTCAATCCGGCTGGGGCTACGCCGTGTTCGGCCGAGTGCTGGACGGCCGAGCGGTCGTCGATCAGATCAGCGGCGTAGAGACGGCGGCGGCCGGTCCATTTGCCTCTGATGTGCCCGTCGTGCCGGTCGTGATCGAGTCCATCAGCCAGGCTGTCAGCGCAAACTAAACCGACGAGCATCGCTACTGCGAGCCGAAATCAATCGGCCCGGGCGACACGCCAGATCGCCCGGCACTGCTGTATGCTTGGGGCAGACCCAATACTCAGGTGATCTGCATCCATGGCAAAGGCTCAGGAAAATCATCGCGAAGACGTGGCCGGTCGCGCCAACGTCGAAGACACACCCGAACTACTCGCCTACTACGACGAGCTTGAACAGAAAAACGCCGGCGCCCTGTGGACCGTGGCCAATAAAATCGAGCCGTGGGAGCCGCAATCACAATCGGTCCCCGTGGTGTGGCGCTTTGATGAATTACGCGACGATGTCTTGCGATCGCTGGAGCTGGTCACACCAGAAAAGGCTGGCCGCCGAGTTGTCTACTTAAGCAACCCGGGACGCCGCGATGTGACTGCCGCTGTCGGCTGGATATACGCCGGTCTGCAGGTGATGAACCCAGGTGAGGCGGCCACGGCCCATCGGCACTCCGCCAGTGCGATCCGCTTTATTATGGAGGGCGAAGGCGCCTACACAGTGGTCGATGGCCACAAGATGACTCTGGGCGCCAACGATTTTGTACTCACGCCCAACGGCACCTGGCATGAACACGCGGTCGAAGCCAGCGGCACGCCGTGCATCTGGCAGGACGGACTCGACATACCGTTTGTCAATGCCATGGAGGCCAACTTTTTCGAAGTGCACCCCGATCTCTCCGAGCCTGTCGCCTACCCCGTCGATGACATGACCAAGACCTGGGGCAATCCCGGTTTGACGCCCGGAGGCGGTGCGTGGAGCAAAGGCTACAGCCCGATGTTCAAATACGAATGGGAACCCACCTACGAATCGCTGCACAAGTATGCGACCAGCACTGACGGCTCACCGTACGACGGCGTGCTGATGGAATACGTCAACCCCCTGAACAATGGCCCGGTGATGCGGACCATGG
Organism: uncultured Granulosicoccaceae bacterium; assembly: GCA_964646405.1. Taxonomy (GTDB): domain Bacteria; phylum Pseudomonadota; class Gammaproteobacteria; order Granulosicoccales; family Granulosicoccaceae; genus CAKZSB01. The sequence goes on from CAZYDV010000234.1 coordinate 1,314, forward strand.
GTGCATCGATGCAATTGTTGCGCGCCGGTGAGCACACCCAAGCCCATCGCCACACCGGCAGTTATTTGTACCATGTTGCGAAAGGCTCGGGATACTCCATCATCAATGGCAAACGCTACGACTGGAAGGAAAAAGATATCTTCTGCGTCCCGTCATGGGCCTGGCACGAACACGCCAACGACTCTGACAGTGACGACGCCTGCCTGTTCTGCCTGTCCGATCTCCCCGTGATGCGCGCTTTCGATTTATATCGCGAAGAAGCACTGGCAGAAAACAATGGCCACCAACCGCTAATCTAACGGAAAATAAAAATGAAACTGGTTACCTTTCGGGCGTCAGTCGACGACGAGGCGCGCCTGGGTGTCATACACGGTGATCTGATTATCGATGCTGAGTCACTGGGTGATGCTTTCGATCAGGATATACCCGATACCATGCTCGGTCTGATCGATAGCGGCCGGCCCGGCGTAGCAGCATTGAAAACGCTGGTCGATGGCATTGGCGAGACCCCGCCAATCCACACATCGATCGCCGCATCTTCGGCAATCTTGTGCGCGCCTGTTCAGCGGCCGAGAAAAAACATCTGGGGTATCGGATTAAACTATACCGAGCATGTCGCCGAGAGCGCTCGTGCACTCGACACCTCGAATGAGCTACCGCAAAAACCTGTACTGTTTACCAAACCACCGACGGCGGTGATCGGACCAGGTGAACCCATTCTGCACGATAGTAAAATGACGCAACAGCTCGACTGGGAAGTTGAGTTGGCTGTGATCATGGGATCAGGTGGCAAACACATCGCCAAAGAAGACGCCCTGTCTCACGTGTTCGGTTATTCCGTGATGATCGATGTATCAGCGCGTGACAACCGCCGCTCGGGTCAGTGGATATTTTCCAAAGGACAGGACAGCTTTGCTCCGTTTGGCCCGTGTATCGTAACCACCGATGACATCCCGGATCCACACAATCTGGATTTGTGGCTAACTAAAAACGGTGAGGAAAAACAGCGCTCCAACACCCAATATCTGTTGTTCGATATCCCCACACTGATTGCGGATATCTCCACCGGCATGACGATCGAGGCCGGTGATATTATTGCCACCGGCACTCCGGCCGGCGTTGGCGCTGGCCGTGATCCGCAGGAGTGGATGTGGCCGGGAGATACCATCGTCGCCTGTGTTGAGGGTATCGGCTCACTGCGCCATCCCGTGATTGACGCAACCCCGTAATAGTCGCCAGCAATGTGTCGCTGCGCCGTTATTCGGCGCAGCGCGAACTCATTTAGCGAGCTTCGAAAAGCGCTTAGGGCAATTTCTCGAAGATGAACTCACCCATCGACGGCAGTCCGTTCTGGATGTCCGACTCTGACGGATCAGTCGTCAGGCGTGCGATTGGTTCAGGTGGCTGCGTATCGCTATCACCAGAAGTGAAGAGCCTGCCACTATCGGTGCCAGAGTCATAGACGAGTGCATCAACGGTCACTGACTCAACAAACTCGCTGCCATCGAACAACGCGAGATCTCTTACACCGAGAAACCAGTCCGGGCTCGGAGCGACCATCGTGGTTATCGATACAAGCGGATGGTCACGAGTGACTTCAAACTCGACACTCACAGTCCCTGGGGAGACGTCCACCCCGCCACCATCAATTGCAGAAACCGCCGAGCCATTGGCAATGGCCGCGTCAATCTCTGCCAGCATACCCGATGAATTACCGGTTTCGGCCATCAGCTCAACGCCATCGGTCGCGAGCTCACCGGTTCGCCACACCACCAGTTGATCATTGTGAACCGCACCCGTCAGCGGTGAAAAGTGTGCAGCGGGAGGAAAATTGACCGGGTGTGACTGCGCACTCCAGGTAGCATTGAACGTCAGGCGATACCGGGCGCTGGTTGGCTGATTGTCCGTAGGTGGAGTCGTTTCTGGTTCCGGCTCCGGTGTAGGCTCTGGTTC
>CAZYDV010000234.1:3366-9993 GCA_964646405.1 uncultured Granulosicoccaceae bacterium
GGTGTGGGTTCTGGTGTGGGTTCCGGAGTAGGCTCCGGTGCCGGCGCAGGGTCAGTATTGTCAGTTGCGTCTCCCACGCTCAGGGCACAATTCTCAACCCGCAGATGTCCTTCAGAGTAGAGCGTCACGAATCCATTGCTGGCATGCGTCGCTGCGACATCCACACTGACCCGAGTATTTTTTGAAGTCGCGTCCAGTGGCTGAACCGCAATCAGCTCCTCGTCGAGAAATACGCTCAAGTCCGAATAGCCATCGACCTCAGCGATAAAGCAACTGAAAGATGACGATTGCGCACCCATTGCCTGCACCGCCTCAACGGTCAATGCCTGATCGACACAAGTGCCATCGGCCAGATACAAGCCGCTGCCATCAGCCATGGCGGTTGACGCGCAGCCGCTAACCCAGCCGGCTGCATTGCCGGCAACGTCGTAGTCGGAAAAGTCGGCGTTGATCAGCAGATTGGGAAGCTGGGTGCCAGTCGTTGGTGGCTGATCCTGCTCGAGGCTGAGACTGCAATCGTCAACCAGAGCCCCGTGATCACTGTAGATCCACATACTGACGAACGCACTGTTCGCCGGCGCATCCGCCACACTGGCAAGACGTGTGTAGTCGCCTGCTGTGGCCACCGCAACCGGAGCCTGTGCGAGCTCCTCGTAGTGACTGTTTGAAAACGTCATGCCCATGCCGGTCCAGGCACGTTCGCTGGTGAGCTTCACCGAACAGTCGAGTGCATAAGAGGAACCCGGGACCACCTCCACCGAACGGTAGAAACAATTACCGGGCGCCAGTTCCACTGCAGCCGAGCCGCTATTGGCGTCACTGGACAGACTAATTGCACCTGGCAAACATTCAGTCCAGCCGGCCAGTCCGCTTTCAAATCCAGGATTGCCGTAGAGGTTCGTCGACAACGCGGGGGTGTCCGCGGCGGCGCGCGCCGCTGCAATGAAACTGTTGAATACGTCGACCTCTGTACTCGATGCGGGTCTGCTGCCGCTGGGCCGAGCAGAATCTATCAACTCAACGTTAGTTGAGGAATCACACGCCTGTAGCATCGCAACCGCTGCCACCAGGCTGACTACCAGTGTATTGTTCTTCACACGCATACGTCCGCCGCCTTAGATAACGGGGATATCGGCGCGAGGACATTTTATTTCAGTGCGTTAAGCATACTGGCTGTATAGTCGTCTGAAGAAAACGAGCGAACTGTGAATGAATGATTGCTGTTCGCAGCACAGTTGCCAAATCAATTAGGTATACTTCCTCCATATTTGACATCGCAACAATTAGCGCAGACCGATATCTAGAATAAGTGTGCGCACTCTGGATCGAATCGAAAATTAACACTCTGCCCTGGCGCGAAGTCCAGCTTGCCCGCAGATGCGACCCGAAACGGTGTATCGTTTTCGGTGACAAGCTCCAGCACCGTATCGGTACCCAGTTGCTCGACCAGCACAACCGTACCCGCCAGCGCACCTGTCAAGTCAGGCAAAATGTGTTGTGGCCGAATGCCAAGCTTTACTGACGCACCTTCGCACTTTTCTGCCGACACCAACCGAACGTCATCCACTTTTAGACCCTCACCTGTAAAAGATGCACTGCCGTTTTGCATAGTGCTCAGCACACCATCGAAGAAGTTCATTTTGGGTGATCCCAAAAAACCGGCGACAAACTCGTTGGCCGGCCGTTCAAACAATTCCATTGGCGCGCCAACCTGCATTACCTGCCCTTCCTTCAACACAACGATTTTATCCGCCAGCGTCATTGCCTCGACCTGATCATGGGTGACGTAGATGGTGGTTGCCTTGAGTTGCCTGTGAAGCCTTGCGATTTCTACACGGGTATCGTGCCGGAGTGCGGCGTCCAGATTGGACAAGGGCTCATCGAACAAAAATACATCCGGGTTGCGCACTATCGCGCGGCCGATAGCAACACGCTGCCGTTGCCCGCCAGACAACGCGGCCGGTCGTCGATCGAGCAAGTGTTCCATCTGTAGTATTCTGGCCGCCGCTTCCACACGCTCGCGGATTTCACGCTTGGTAACACCCTGCAGATCGAGTGAAAACGCCATATTGTGAAAGACCGTCATATGCGGATAGAGCGCGTAGGACTGAAACACCATTGCGATGCCGCGACGCGACGGCGGCAGATCCATCACCGGTCGATCGGCGATGTGAATCTCACCGGCGCTCAGTGTTTCAAGCCCCGCGACCAGGCGCAGCAGCGTTGACTTGCCACAACCCGACGGACCGACAAATACGACAAACTCGCCCTTTTCAATCGCCAGATCAACGGCATGTATGACATCGACTTTGCCAAACGACTTGCTGACCCCTTTTAGCTCAACCTGTGCCATCTACAACTCCTGGAACGTTACTTCCAGCGATTCAAAATCAAAACAACAGCGCAACGTTTGATCATCGGATAGCCGATCGAATACGATTTGTGTCGACGTGCCGGAGATTTCACTCATCGAGTTGGCGTCAACAATCGCAGGCTGTTGCCTGCGCCACTTCAAAAAGGCAGCAAACTGATTGTAGACAGAGTCTGGCCGATCAGCTTCATCGAGTGCGGCCCGTTGCAGGTGTTCAATAGCCACCGGCAGCCAGGTTCGATTGGCCTGCGAGAATCCACCGTTTGACTCTTCACCTCGCCATACCATCGGTGTGCGGCAGGTGTCACGACCCAAAAAAGTAGGCGCGAACTCGATGCCCCACGGATCCTGCATTCTATCGACGGGGATATCGCGCACATCGGTTAGCGCCAGTTCCTCGCCCTGGTAGACACAGCTTGATCCGATCAGACAGGTCTCAAGCTTCAGCAATAGCAGTTGCAGTGAATCCTGTTTGTCTGCCGTGAGCCCCAGCGCACTGAGTTGACGCGACACCGAGCGCGGTACATCGTGGTTGGAAAAGGCGAAACTCAGTCGACCGGTTCCGTTGAACGCGGCGATGGCTCTTTTAATTTTGTCTTTCAGACCCTGTACGTCGAGCCCTTCCCAGGCCAACAGACTGAAGTTGTAGGTCGCATGCAGTCGCCCGGGTGCAGTAAAGGTTTCACTGGCCAACACCGGATCATCACCGTTCAGTTCGCCCATCAGGTAGCGATCACCGTAGTGATCCGCCACGTCGCGAAAAGCGGTGCTGAAGCGCTGAATGGCGGGTTGATTCAATTGTGCAGTATCGTGTAACTGGCGAAAAAACGGCTGCTGCTGTTGCGGCAGGCGCCCGGGCACAAAATCGATCTTTGCTTCGTTGTTCCGATACGGGGCAGAATCGGCATTAATAGTGTGTACAGCATCCAGACGAAACCCGTCTACCCCGCGATCAAACCAGAAACGCGCGACATCCGTCAGCGCATCGCAAACAGCCGGATTGGCATGATTGAGGTTTGGCTGGCTGGATAAAAAATTGTGCAGGTAATACTGCTGTCGTCGCGGCTCCCAGCTCCAGGCGGGTCCGCCAAAAAACGACAACCAGTTGGTGGGTACGGTGCCATCGGCCTGTGGCTCCACCCAGTGAAACCAGTCGGCTTTCGGGTTATCTCGCGACTGGCGACTCTCCTCAAACCACGGGTGCTGATCGGAGCAGTGCGCCGGTACAATATCGATCATTACTTTCAGCCCGACATCATGTGCACGCTTTAACAGCGCATCGAAATCATCGAGCGTGCCGTACTCTGGATTGATGTCGCAGTAGTCGGATACATCATAGCCAAAGTCCTCTTGCGGGCTTTTGAAAAACGGGCTGATCCATATCGCATCGACGCCAAGTTTTGCAATATAGTCCAGCCGGCTGGTGATACCGGGCAGATCACCAATTCCATCACCGTTGGAATCCTGATAGGAGCGCGGATAGATCTGATAGATCACCGCTGTCTCCCACCACTGTAAATCGGGCATTGCTATCCCCCCTTGACAGAACCGGCCAACAAGCCGCGCACGAAATAGCGCTGCATCGACAGGAACACGAGCACCGGCACAATCATCGAGATCACCGCAGATGCGTTCAGTAAATGAAGCTGGTCTTTAAAGGTGCCCAGTTGCTTTTGCAATCGAATCGGAAACACCAGATCTGAACCGTCACCCGGCCCGAGATACAAAGCCACCAGCAGATCGTTCCACACCCACAAAAACTGGAATATGGCAAACGATGCCAGCGCCGGCACCGAGAGCGGCACCACCAGTCGGGTAAAAATCTGCAGGTGATTTGCCCCGTCGATGCGGGCACTCTCGAGCAATTCGCGCGGCAGTTTCACGATGTAATTGCGCAGCAGATAAATCGCCAGTGGCAAACCGAACGCCGTGTGTGATATCCACAAGCTTGCGAAAGACTTTGAAGCGACCGTACAAGAGCGACTGACCTCGCAGTCGGTTAGCCAGTGGTTTAGCTGGGTAGCCCATGAGGCGATGCCGGTAAAACCCTGCAGCACAGGCAGGAACGCCAGTTGCAGCGGTACGACCATGAGCGCCACCACCAGCACAAACAGCCAGTCACGCCCCGGAAACGACATCCACGAAAATGCATAAGCGGCGAACGCGGCAATGGTTATGGGAATGATCGTCGCAGGGATGGTGACGATAAACGATGAAATCAGCGCATTGGGTACGTTTTCGTTCTCCAGCAACACCTCGACGTAGGCGCGATCGCCAAACACGGGATCCTGATCGATATAGGTTTCAAGGTTTTTCGGTTTGGGCGCTATAAGCTCCGGAAAGGTCCAGGTGAAGTCACCGTTTGACTGAAACACAAATTCGCCATCCCTGACATTCAAAACCTCATTGGCGGGCACGAGTTTTCGCACCAGTTTGGTTTTACCGGGTTTCTCGGGATCGGGCACCCTGCTCTTGAACATAATTGAGCGCACTTCACCGGCAACCGGATGGTGCGGAGTCTTTTGATTCAACCGCTCAAAGATGTTGCCACGCAATTCAACAAACGGTTCTACGCCGGATCGATCGTGGGTGCTGAAGCGATGACCTGTCTCGGTGGGCGTAAAGGCCGTCCAGAACCCGGAAGTCTGGGTGGCTTCCTCTGAGCGCAGCGAGGTAGTCACCAGGGCGATGAATGGCACGACCCAGATAAATACAATCAGCGCCAGTATCACATGCCGAACCGAACGCGCCACTACAATTGACCTCGCTGCTCACGACGCATGCGCCAGATGTTAAACAGCATGATTGGCACCACCGTCAGCATCAGCATGATGGCAATAGCGGCGAAGAGGTTGTCGACACTGTCGCCCCCGGTCGACCATTTAGTACGTGCCTTTTCCATCATGGTGGCCAACAGCAGTTTGTCGTCGTCGTTGGCGAGTAACGCATAGGGTATGTCGAATACCTTGAGCACCAGGATGACAAGCGTTGTCCACACTACCAATACGGTAGAATATATTTGCGGCAGCTTGATACGGAAAAATAACTGCAATGGCGTGGCCCCGTCGATTACCGCCGCCTCTATCGTGTCCTCGGGTACACCCCGCAGTGCAGCCGAGAAAATCACCATTGCAAATCCGGTTTGAATCCAGACCAGAATCCACATCAGATAAAAGTTGCCCCAGAACTTCAGGTTGTATAGCGGTTCTTTGTTCTCGGCACCGTGGCCCAGTATCGCCTTCATCAGGCCAACCTGATAGGACGGCGTCATACCGTTGATTGCCTGTTGCGCCTCGATCCCGCCACCGGCAAAGATATTTCTCCAGATAATCGCAGCGCCCACAAACGAGATCGCCAGTGGCACGAATATCAGTGTTTTGGCCACCACCCCCCATTTGACAGAGTCGGCCAGTACTGCGATCAGCAAACCGAATACAATGCAGAGCGTGGGCACCAACACCAGCCACATCGAACTGTTGCGCAGTGCGAGTCGAAATTGTCGATAACCGAGCGCATCCGGATCCCAGATAAACGCATAATTTCGAAGCGTCAGCGTGCCGTCTGCTTCCTGAAAAGACAGGCCAAGTGTGACAAACGCCGGCACCACTAGAAACAATAACAACAAAACCAGCGCCGGACCTACAAACACCCAGGGTTGTATCGCCTCGGTGATACGCGCCTGTAAGCCTTCGGCACCGTTCGATCGATAGCGTGCAAGCCCCCGATTGAGCCAGTTGCCGATGAAGAAATACAGAAAAGAGATGCCAACGGCGATCACGATGGCGCGAATGGCAAAACCGATCTTCGTAAATCGCTCACTGATCAGTGATGAATCGGCGGACCACTGAAACGATCTGTGTAGCCACAGGCCGAACTGGCCGGCCAGATCATCTATGCCGGCGGTGACTGAAAACGCGAGCAGCGCTGTCACCGGCAGAACCAGTAACAGGGTAAGCGCTATCGCAACACCATTGCTGGCAATGATGGGAAAGGCCGATCGCATTCGCTGCATCAGACTCGACTGGCGGGAAACTGGTGCTTCCCGCCGTCGCTTTCTATGCGTTTACGCTAGTGTACTGCATCATTCAAACTATAAGAATGAGTCGATTGACCAAAGTTCCGGATTTCCATAGTGATTCTCGTAAATTGATTGATGGCTGTGTTCATTATCTGACGCTGAGAACTTTGATCAACCGACCCTGCGGGAGCTCGTCAGTCGGCGTGCAACTGCGTTAAAGCTCTTGATAAGGGGGTAA
>CAZYDV010000235.1:0-9944 GCA_964646405.1 uncultured Granulosicoccaceae bacterium
GTCAACGGCTGGGAGCGCCCCAACTGGTTTACCACAACGCCTGCACAAAACACGCTCACCTTCGGTCGTCCCGCGTGGTTTGATTCTGTAGCTGTCGAGGTTGAAACACTGACCCGCCATGCAGCCATTGCAGATCTATCGGTGCTGTCAAAGTTTCGCATCCGTGGCAGGCAAACCCGTGAATTTATCGACTCGCTGGGTGCCAACCGTGCGCCGTCGATTGGCAGAGTGGGGCTGACACATGTGCTGTCACCGGCGGGCGGGGTGGTCAGTGAATTTTCAATTGCGATGGTCTCTGCAACCGAGGCGTGGCTAACATCTGCTGCGGCGTCAGAGCGGATTGATTTTGCCCAATTGAAATGCCATGCCGCGTTATTCGACGTGAACATCGACAACGTCACCGCAGACCATGCGTGCATTGGACTGATGGGGCCGGCGGCGGCACAGATTTTAGCGCAGGCCTGTGGCGATGACGTTGCCACCGACTTCCCATGGCTCAATTGCAGACAGATTTGCGTTGGCGGTGTACCGGTGCTGGCGATGCGATTATCCTACGTGGGCGAATCGGGCTGGGAGCTTCATGTTGTGAACGATCAGGCACTGACGCTGTATCAACATCTAAAAAACTGTGGTTCTGGCTTCAGCCTTGGGCTCTATGGCGCCTATGCCGCCAATTCCATGCGAATTGAAAAAGGCTACCCGGCGTTTGGCGCCGAACTGACTACCGAACGCACACCGGAAGAATCAGCCGCAGGTCGATTTGTAAAAACCGCCGGGCGTGATTTTGTCGGTCGCCAGGCGATGATTGATCGGCGTGGTGATGCGGCCTGGCGAACCGTGTTGATCAATATTGAGGCCAACGAGTGTTATCCGTTTCACGGGCACCCGGTATTTTGCGCTGAAACCGTGATCGGCGTGGTGACATCTGCCGCCTTTGGTTATCGCTGCCAACAGACGCTTGGCTTTGCCCTACTGCGTGAGCATACAACGCTTGATAACCTCAGCGTTGAGATATTGGGCAGACGTTATCCTGCACAAGTGCTGGATTGCGTACCGGTTGATCCGGACAACAAACGACTGACGAACTAAAAGCACTTTCTTATGGCGACAGATAACTTTCTGGATACCGACTGGAGCATCGAGAATACCGCGCGTTTGCGCGATCAGTATTACGCTGCATCGCAATCGAAATTTGTGCCGTTTGCAGAGCCTATGGTTTTCAAGCGTGGCTCGATGCAGTATCTGTGGGATGCGCAGGACAGACGATACACCGATCTGCTCGGCATGAATGTCTGTATATCAGTGGGTCACACACACCCGCAGGTCGTAGCAGCAGCGATGGAGCAGGCGCAATCGCTGACGCATTGCACCACCATGTTCTATCACCCGACGCCGGCCCATTTGGCGCAGGAGCTCGCGCAATGCATGCCGACTTCTGCCGAGTGGGTCGTGCACTTTACCAACTCCGGGGCCGAGGCGATTGACCTTGCCATGACGATGGCGCGCACCTACACCGGCAACGCCGATCTACTCGCGCTGCGTACCGCCTATCACGGCCCGACGGCAGCCGCGCAGTCGGTAACCGGTATTGCCGGCTGGCGTCATCCCGGTATGCCGGGCAATGTGGCATTCGTGCCTGAGCCGAATCAGTATCGAGGTATTTTTGGCCCAGGCACCGACCCCTATCTGGATGAAATTGAACGCACCATCGCGACCGCCACAACCGGCCGCATTGCCGGAATATTGATCGAAAGCGTGCAGGGTTACGGTGGCATTGTGAAAATGCCGGCAGGCTATCTGTCCGGTGCGGCCGAGCGTGTGCGTGCAGCAGGCGGGCTGTACATTGCCGATGAGGTACAGTCCGGTTTTGGCCGTACCGGTGACAACATGTGGGGCTTCGAGGCCGATGGCGTGGTGCCGGATATTGTCGTGATGGCCAAGGGCATTGGTAACGGTTTCCCGCTGGGTGCGGTAGTGGCACAAAAACATGTGGCCGCACCCATGGCGGAGAAGTTTCTCTTTCACACTTATGGGGCCAACCCGACCAGTTGCGCCGCCGCGCGCGCAGTGTTGAAAGTCATTCGCGAAGAGAAACTTCAGGCCAACTCGAAGCAGGTAGGTCAGGCGCTGTTGCACCGACTGGAACATCTAAAACAAAAGTACCGTATTATCGGTGACGTACGCGGTACGGGATTGATGCTGGCGCTGGAATTTGTCTCGGATCGGCAGCTAAAAACGCCGGATAAAAACGTCACGTCTGCAGTGTTTGAAGCCTGTCGCGAACAGGGTTTAATTTTGTCGAAATCAGGGCCGCACCAATCGTGTCTGCGGATGGTGCCACCGATGTGTCTGTCGATGGATGATGTGGATCATGTGGCGGACGGCCTTGATCAGGCACTTTCCAAAGCGACAGCGTAGGATTCAATTCAATTGAAGCTTGAAAAACTCGAAACCTTTGTCGTGGCCAATCCGCCGCCCCGACATGGCGGACGCTATTTCATTTTTGTACGCTTAACGACCGCTTGCGGCATCAGTGGTGTGGGTGAAATCTATAACGCGACCTTTGGCCCCGATCTGTGTGCCGCGATGGCGCACGATGTCTTCGAGCGTCAGTTTGCCGGTGCCGATCCCCATCATGTGGAAGTGCTGTGGCGAAAAACTTATGGTGCGGGCTACACCATGCGGCCGGACGTCACGGTAATGGGGGTGCTGAGCGGGCTGGAAATGGCCTGCTGGGACATCATTGGCAAGGCGGCGAATCAGCCGGTGTATCAATTGCTCGGCGGCCAGGTGCACGAGCGCCTGCGCAGCTATACCTATCTCTATCCACCCAGTGGCGATGTCTATCCCGATCCGCAAATGCCGAATGTCTATAACAATGCCGAACTCGCAGCCGAGGCGGCGACGCTGGCGGTGGAGCAGGGGTTTACGGCGGTAAAGTTTGATCCGGCGGGTCCCTACACTATCTACGATGGCCATCAGCCGCGGCTGGATGATCTGGCCTTGTCAGAAGATTTTTGTCGCACCATTCGCGCCGCGGTTGGCAACCGGGCCGATCTGTTGTTCGGCACGCATGGTCAGTTTACAACGTCCGGTGCCAGGCGCATGGCGCGCCGGTTGGAGGCTTACGATCCACTCTGGTTCGAAGAACCGGTGCCGCCGGAGAATCCGGCGGATATGGCAGAGGTGGCGCGTTACACATCCATTCCGGTCGCCACTGGCGAGCGGCTGTGCACCAAACACGAGTTTGCTCGCGTGATCGAAGCCGGTGCCGCATCGATTCTGCAGTTGAATCTCGGCCGCGTCGGTGGTCTGTTGGAGGGTAAGAAAATCGCCGCGATGGCGGAGACCCGATCCATTCAAATAGCACCCCACCTGTACTGCGGGCCGATTGTTGCCGCGGCGAATATACAGCTATCCACCTGCAGCCCAAACTTTCTGATTCTAGAGTCCATCGGTCGTTTTGATGAGCCTTTCATGGCGTTTCTAAACTCGTCGATCGAATGGCAGGATGGCTATGTGATTCCGCCGGCGGCGGCAGGCCTCGGGGTCGAGCTGAACGACGCGGCGATCGCCGCCAGCCCGTACACCGGGGGGGAGCTCCATCTGAATCTCGAGACCGATCCGCTGCTGCCATAAGCGACAGTCACATCGGCTGAGAATGAACTTCCGGTTAGTTTGCTTGCGCGGCCTCGACGACCAGGCGCAGACTGTTTGGGTTGTGCAGGGATAGTCCACTATAAGGATGCGGGAGGCGCTATGACATCGAAATTCAGGTTCTGCAGATTAACGTTGCGCATCATATTGATGGCGACAGCAGCTCTGTTGCTGAGCGCGTGTGCGAGCAATGTGGCGTGGCAGGTGGACCCGCCGGCTGTTCGAACCTGCGATGCAGAATTTGATTGTAGTGGCCGTTACTATCGCGAATATGAAAGCCACGATCTGGCCTTTGCTGAATTCACCGAGCGCGGCCACGCATTTGATGCCGGCAAGATTGACGATGTGCTCGAGCGGATAAAAGCACATGCTGTGAAGGACGATGGCGTCATTACCATTGTTTTCATACATGGCTGGCTGAATAACGCACATGAGCGCAACGACAATCTGCGGCAATTTAGACAAGTGCTCGATGCCGTCGCCAGATATTCGTCTGTGCGGTTCAACGAGCGGCGTCGTGTCGTCGGGCTCTATGTCGGTTGGCGGGGTGAATCGCTCGGCCTGCCACTGGTGAAGTTTTTATCATTCTGGAATCGCAAGTCAGTGGCCGAAAACCTGGGCAGCGGCGCCATTACGCAGTTGCTGTTGAGGCTCGATGCTATTCATCGTATCGGCGATAATCGCCCCGCCGCGCAGCAGAACGTGATGGCGACGGTAGGACACAGTTTCGGTGGCGCCATCTTGCTCACCGCGATAAAAGACGTTCTCGTCGATCGACTAATTGATCCGGTGGCCGATGCCAATACCGTATTGAGCGTAGATGGGATTGGGGATGAACTGTTTTTACTCAATCCGGCCATTGAAGTCTCGCAGGCGCTGTCGATTGTCGATACAGCCGTCAGCCGGGACTACCTGCCTGGGCAGCGCCCGCTGTTGACTGTGATCAGTTCTGATGCTGATTCGGCGACGCATATGGCGTTTCCTGCCGGTCAGGCGTTTGGCACGATTGCCAGGTGGAAGCAGGTCGATATTGAGCGCAAGTGGTATCGGCATCGGGATCTGGGTACCACCATCCCGATGCGAGAGGAAAGTCTTGACGTGATCACTGTGGGCAACTTTGCGCCGTTTCTGACGCACCGGCTTGAGATTGCCAGCGAGACGGAAAGTCTTGCAGAAAACTGTACCCGATTCAGGGTAACCACCTGTCAGAGCAATCCGGATTTGTGCCCGGCCAGAGGCTGGTCAAAAACCGCCTCGCACAAGAGCGTGAACCCGCTTCCGCTCGGCTATCCGCTCAGGTTCATCAAGACCGGCAAGTCAGTGATTTCCGGCCATAGCGATATCTTTTCAACCAACGTTCGCCGGCTGGTGTTCCGTCTGATCACCGATCAACTGGTGGGCGAACACTGGAATGCGCAACCGGATAGCTGGCCGATCGACGCCTGCGGTTGACGCATCGAACTTCAGCGGTCAGTGCAGGTGTCTTTCCCCGTCCTCGTTTGCCTGGTTGTCCTGAATTACCTGTTTCAGTAGCGTCAGATCGACTTTATCGCCATAGCGCAGCTTGAGCCCCTGAAAATACGTGTTGACCTGATTGCGGCCGTTGTCTTTCGCCACATACAGGCACTCGTCCGCTTTTTCGAACAACTGCTTTTCGTCGCGTGAATCCTTCGGTGCACACGCAATGCCGATCGATACGGTGACCGACATTTGCTTGCCCTCGTGCTCGACGATCTGGTTCTCCACCCGTTTGCGATAGACTTCCATCAATTCTGCCGCCTCCTCGGGATCGGTGTCCGGCAGCAGCATGCAGAACTCTTCACCACCGTAGCGAAATACCTGGTCGCCAGTGCCAGGGCGTCTGCTGCTCTCCATCACCTTTGCCACGGTCTTCAACACCGCATCACCGGCTTTGTGACCGTGCGTGTCGTTGAATTTCTTAAAGTGGTCGATATCGGAGACTGCCAGGCACAGCGGTTTTTCACTGCGGCTTGCCTCATCCAGCAAAGTGACCAGGGTGTCCTCGAAATGACGTGTGTTGTACAGGCCGGTCATTTCGTCGGTGATTGACTTATTGTACAAGCGGCTCTTGTGCAAATTGACTGCTGCCTGGTCGGCAAGCCCCTGACACAGACTGACATCTTCCTCGGTAAAGCGGCCGATCTGGTCGAGCGTACGAACGCCGTCTTCGTTGGTTTTTACTTTGTTGGTCAGCGCAATGATGCCCTCGACCTTGTCGCCTCGCATCAGCGGTACGCAACAGATGCAGTAGACGATATTCTTGCCCACTTGCTCGATGTATTTCTTGTCGTTCTTGCGAATCGGCTTGCGTTCAAGTGCACACTGTCCGGCGATTCCCTCACCCAGCTCGAAAGTCTTGGTCGCGGTGATGCCGCTGTTGATATCGTCGCGCACGTGACGCGGGATATTGCCCCACACCACCTTTATCTCGAGTTGGTTGGTCTCCTTGTTCAACAGCATCAGGTTGCCCTTTTGCGCATTGACAGCGTTTACCGCGGTCGACAGCGTCTCGATGCACAAGCGCTTGAAGTCGTTGACGTTCGCCAGTTGCTGATTGACGTCATACAGTGTTTGAATGTTTTTCAGGATGCGATGATTCTTCTCGTACTTGAGTGTTGAATCAATATTGGTGGTGGCGATCGAGGCCAGTTCCTGCAGAAAGGGGTACTCGTTTTCACTGATCTGGCTGCCGTCGTGCTTTTCTCCCAACGTCAAAATGCCCAGCACCTCGCCGTTCTTGATTAACGGGCACCACAGATGCGAATTGAGAATATCCAGGTGCCAGCGCAGCCAGGCAGTCTCGAATCGTGGGTCGCGCTGCAGGTCTCTGACGCTAAAGACATTGCCTTGACGGATGATCTGCCAAAGCAGGCCGTTGTCCTGTGGAAACTTAAACATGTACAGCGATTCAGCACTTGAGTCCTCCAGCAGAAATTCATCATTCAGCCCGGAGTAGGCCTTCACACGATAGAGATTCTGCCCCGGCTCCAGATCATCGCGCAACAGTACGCTGCTGTTGATGGCGCCGTATTTCTCCTGCACTACGGCCATGAAATTGTTTAACAGTTCCGGAAGATTGAGAATGTTGCCAAAACCCTTGCCGGACTGCAGCAGGGCGCGCATCTCGAAGATCAGGATGTCCTGATGAATGGCTTTTTTACGGTAGTAGTCAAGTTCTTCAGTGACTGACGCCGGGGCTCGCCCGCGAGCCGGTGTACGGGCCGTGACGCTTTCCGGGAGATCCTCATCATTGGCGACAGAAGGACAATCGATCTCCGATGTGGGGTCTTCAAGATCATATTGTTCTTCTGCAGGTGCAGGCGTCGCCACGATAGGGCCTCCGCTAGTGTCGGGGTGATAGTAGAGGTGATCGGACGACTCGGGCTTTAGTTGAGGGTTTGGCGCGAACTGCTGGCACGGCGACTCGGATCGGGTAGTCTGTGCGCATTTTTTGCCCGGATCGCGGCGCTATACAGTCGTCGAGGGCTATGTCGTGCTGGTGTTCAGGGAACATTTCCCGCTGCCACCCGATCTGGAGGAAACGATGAAATTTCGTCTATTAACGCTGCTCGCCGCGCCGCTGCTGGTCGCCGGGCTGTCTGTCAGCGCCGTACAGGCGGCCGATGTCAAGATGAATCTTGGATTTGGCGCCCCGGAAGATTCGCTATACGGCCGTTTCGCTCGTATTTTCAAAGAGAAGGCCGAGGACTATACCGGCGGTTCGGTTGAGGTAAAGATTCGCTGCTGCAACCAGATTTCCAGCGAAGATGAAGGCTTCAAGGCGATGCAACTGGGCACCGTCGATGGATTTTTCATTACCGCGAATAATGTATCGCCGCACTGGCCACTGATGGATGTCACCGTACTGCCCTACGTGTTCCAGAACACGGCACACCTTGAACGCGTCGTCGACGGGGAGGTAGGCGAATTCATGAAGGAAAAGTTGCAGGCTGATACCAGCGTGCACCTGTTGTCATTTGGTCCGGCACTGTATCGCGACTTCTACAATTCTGTGAGGCCGATCAACACAATGGCGGATATGGAAGGCCTGAAGGTTCGCGTGCCAAAAAACGAGGTCATGCTCGCTACGTTCGAGGCGTTTGGCGCCAACCCGATTCCGCTGGCATGGTCTGAAACCCCGACCGCGCTGCAGACGCGAACGGTCGATGGCGGCGACAACGGCACCTCGTTTATCAAAGACATGAAATTTTTCGAGTTTGAGCCGCATCTGGTCATTCTCGAACATTTCGTCGCCATGGCGCCGCTGTTTGCCTCCGACGCGTTCATGAAAAAGCTCAGCGATGACCAGCGCGAGCAGATTCAGCGTGCCGCCACCGACGCGGGCGCAGAGTTTCGCGAGCAGGTATTGAACGAGACCGACGAGGTCCGCGACTGGCTGGCGACCGAGGGCGGTATGGCAATGACACGGCCTGACAAGGCCGATTTCATCAAGGCCGCACAAACGGTACAGCAGGCGTTTGCTGAAAAGCGTGGCGCTGAATTCGTCGAGCTCGTCAATAAAATACAGGCGGCGGCGCAGTAGTCCAAAGCCCTGTAGACAAAAACGGCTGCCAGGAGAGACCCCACCATTCACCGGTGGGGGTCTCCCGGCCCTTTTTGTAATGGCGATATGCCATTCATGATTGAGAGCTGAACATGATCGCGCTTAAGTGGCTTGAGCGACACTTCGAGGAGCTGATCTGTTGCAGCTGCCTGGTGGTGATTGCCGTTAGCGTTTTTTCACAGGTAGTGGCGCGCTATGTATTTGAAGTGGCGCTGCACTGGACTGAAGAAGTCGCGGCGATCAGCATGGTTTGGGCGGTCTACATGGGGGCGGCGCTCTGTGTGCGTGAGCGCTTTCACATTCGTATCCTGGTTGCCGTGCAATCGCTGCCCGCGCGGTTGGGCCAGATTACGATTTTTGTCGCCGATATCCTGTGGGCCGTTTTCTGCATTTTTATGATGCGTGTCAGCTGGGACTATCTGACCGTGATGTGGAAGTTTACCTCGCGCAGCCCGAGTCTGGGTATCAACGAGTTTTATCCGCAAACCATTTTGTTCATCGGCTACGCGCTAATGCTGGTGAGGCTGCTGCAGACATACATCGTCTGGTATCGCGATGGTGCGAAAGGTTTACCAGGTATGCTCGAGGAGCAATGGGTCGAACCGGCGATCGGCGATGGAGAGCGTGGATGAGTCCACTGCTGATTCTGGCGATTGCGTTTATCGTTCTGACACTGATCGGTATTCCGCTTTTTGTGTCGGTAGGGTTGACGACGGCGCTGGCGCTGTTTCTGATCGATATTCCCTATACGCTGTTAGCACAGACCGGTTACGGCAGCCTGACTCCTTTTCCACTCTTGACCATACCCTTGTTTGTGCTGGCAGGGCGGTTGATGGAAGTCGGCGGGATGGCTAACCGGATGATTGCTATCGCCACCAATCTGGTCGGTGCCTATCGCGGGTCGATGGGCCTTGTCACTGTGTTTGCCTGCATGCTCTTCGCGGCACTGTCGGGATCGGGCCCGGCGACCACAGCGGCCATCGGTTCAGTGACGGTGCCGGCGATGCGTCGCGATGGCTACGACGTGCCGTTTGCCGCGGCGATCACGGCCAGTGCCGGGGCGCTGGGCAGCCTGATACCCCCCTCCAACCTGATGATTATCTACGGCCTGGTATCGGAGACATCGATCCCGCGATTGTTTCTCGCCGGTCTGTTGCCGGGGCTGATGGTGACCCTGTTGCTGATGATCACCACTTATATCATCGCGCGGCGAAGAAACTACGGCGGCGACGGTGAGCGATTTTCGTGGTCACCATTTTTGCACGCCGCCTGGGATGGCAAGTGGTCGATCGGCGCGCCGGTGTTGATTCTCGGTGGGATTTACGGCGGAGTGTTTACACCCACTGAGGCGGCCGGCGTTGCAGTGTTCTACTCGCTGTTTGTCGGTGCCTTCGTCTATCGAGAGTTAACTCTGACAAAAATAATTGAGGCGCTTCGATTTACCGCATTGCTAACCGGCATTCTGATATTGCTCACACCGACGCTGGCCTTTGGGCAGCTGACTGCATTCTATGACGTGCCCACCGCGGTACAGCATGGCATTACCTCGATCACCGAAAATCCCTACATCGTGCTGCTGCTGATCGGTGTGTTTTACATCTTTATCGGTACCTTCATGGAGTCACTGGCGCAAATCGTTCTTTTTACAGCTGTGTTCCTGCCGCTGGTGCAGACCCTGGGGGTGGATCCCGTGCTCTTCGGC
>CAZYDV010000236.1:0-9886 GCA_964646405.1 uncultured Granulosicoccaceae bacterium
TAAAGATTCCTCGCCGGTGGGGCCGCGCTGAGGGCGCGTCCTTATGCCCACAGCGCTTTTCGTGACGTCCTGTCACTCCACCCCTTGTCGATGAATCTTTCCAAAGTCCTCAGAGGGCGTTCAACAGCACGGCTCGTGCTGACACACGTTGCGTTGAAGCTCTACTGCGATCGAACTGCGATGCGTGTATTTTCGTAGGGGCCATAAGCCAAAGCGCATGTACCATTTTGCCTGTCTCGGTAGATACGAAACACTGGTATGCGATCCATGTATGCCCGCTGTCCGATCATGTGCTGCACCTTCAATGATTTTCTAACCCTTGATCGCCCAGCCAGAAATCTACACGAGCACACTCGGAAACTGTTGCGCACCTTTACTGGTGCCCTGAATATTGTTTCTGGAGCTGTTCGATGTTCTTATGGTGCAGGAAATGTTTGGATGTTTCGGTTCGCACCGCTCACCAAAACCTACACGTTACGTTCGCGCAACGGAGTTGGCTTCCTACGAAAAGCCTGTCGTGGGACTCGATCTCCGATCAGGGAAAACGTGTGATGGGATTTGCCGCTCGTTGGAGTACAGGCTTTAGCCGGCTTTTTTTCCTGAATTTTCGTAGCGGCTAAAGCCTGTACTCCAGCGCGCAACGCTGCCGTCCTCCCACAACAAACAATTCTGTTTGTGATAGCAGATCTGAAAAAGCCGCCTTAACTCCGCATCTTCGCCCCAGTAGGATCAAACGGCGGCTCCAGCGCCAGACGAGCCGAACATCTATTCCCCAATATCTCTATTTCAAATTCAGTACCATTATCTGCCGCCAATTCAACAGGCACATAACCCTGCGCCAGCGACATCTCCACCGAGTGCCCA
This sequence comes from uncultured Granulosicoccaceae bacterium, assembly GCA_964646405.1. GTDB lineage: Bacteria > Pseudomonadota > Gammaproteobacteria > Granulosicoccales > Granulosicoccaceae > CAKZSB01. Next base: position 865 of record CAZYDV010000236.1, read on the forward strand.
TAACCCCCCGAAGTTACCCAGCCCACCACACGCCATTCACCATCCACCTGGGTAATCGCACGCGGTGTCTCGGTACCGGTCGCATCGAACCGTGGTGCTCCATAACCATGTGGTTTCACCACACTCTCATAGTCTTTTGACACTCTGGCCCATATAGGTTCATCCCCCATCACATCGGTGTTGTCGGTTTCTACAATCAGCGTCACACGTTTCAGCTGGCCGCCATCGGCGTGTTCGGCCGCCGCGGCACTGCGACCAATAAAATCATTCTTCTGCAATTTGATAAAACGATCCATATCAGCCTCGTACGGGCCATAAATCGGGCGCAGCTCGGCAAACCAGGTGGGGAAGTTTTTCTCAAGGCGCATGGATAGCAACGCACGCATACCGAAGTCCTTCAATCCGTATTCTTCACCGACTTCCTTAATCGCAAGATACACACGCCTCTCATAACACGGTTCCATCCAGATCTCATAACCCAGATCACCGGTATAACTAATGCGGTTCAACAGACACGGACAACCGGCGACGTCGAGCGTGCGATGATCCATAAATTTCAGCGCATCATTGGAGATGTCGCAGTCCACCAGTTTTTGTAGTACCTCCCGGGAGCGGGGGCCGGCCAGGCCAAGGCCAACGAGTGTTTGGCCGAAGCGATGTATCTTCACTGAACCGTCTTTTGGCAGGTGCTGTTCAAACCAGCGCATGTGGTAGATCTGTGCACCGGATGAACCCCAGATGGTGTAGTGGTTCTCTGCGGCCTTGGCGATGGTGAAGTCACCGATCAGTTTGCCGCGCTCGTTCAGCATAGGGGTTAGCACCAGGCGTCCGGTGGCGGGCATGGTGTTGGTCATCAGTTGATCGAGGAAGCTTCCGGCGCCTGAGCCTGTGACCTGGTACTTGGCAAAGTTCGCGATTTCGGTCACACCCACGGCCTCGCGCACGGCGCGTACCTCGTTGCCCACGTGCTCAAAATCGTTGGATCGGTGGAAAGACAAAACATCGGTGGCGTCTGTGCCTTGCGGGGCAAGCCAGAGTGGTGTTTCCAGCCCCCAGGTGTCGCCCATGACGGCGTTGTTATCGCGCACCATGATGTCGTACAGGGGGGTGGTTTGTTGTGGTCTTGCGGCCGGCAACTCTTCGTTAGGAAATCGAATCGAGAACCGGCGTGAGTAGTTCTCCCGCACTTTGGCGTTGGTATATCGCAGTGAGGTGAAGTCACCATAGCGCGCGACGTCCATGCCGAAGATGTCGTGACCGGGATCGCCGTCGACCATCCAGTTCGCCAGTGCCAGCCCTACGCCGCCGCCCTGACTAAACCCCGCCATCACCGCGCAGGCACTCCAGAAATTGGTTAACCCCTGCACCGGCCCTACCAGTGGATTGCCATCGGGTGCGAAAGTGAAGGGTCCGTTGATGGTCTGTTTGATACCGGCCTGTTCAAACGCGGGGAAATGTTTAAAACCAATTTCAAGCGACGGGGCGATACGGTCGAGATCAGGTTGCAGCAACTCGTGGCCGAAATCCCATGAGGTGGTGTGGGGTGACCATGGCTTGCAGGCTTTTTCATAGGTGCCAAGCAACAAGCCGTTGCGCTCCTGACGAGTGTAGATTTCGCCTTTGAAATCGATCACGCCAACCAGTTCGCGCCCGCTGCTTTGATTAAATTCGACAACCTCGGGCATCTCGTCGGTCAGCAGGTACATGTGTTCCATCGCCAGCACCGGCAACTCCACGCCGACCATACGGCCGATCTCGCGTGCCCAAAGTCCACCGGCATTCACCACGTGCTCAGCGTGCACCACGCCTTTTTGGGTCTGCACCTGCCAGGTGCCGTCCGGCGTTTGCGACAGCGCCTCTACCGGGTTGCGCAGTTCGATGCTGGCGCCCAGATTCTGCGCCGCTTTAGCGTAGGCGTGTGTGGTGCCGGATGGGTCCAGATGTCCCTCTACCGGATCCCACAGCGCACCGACGAAATTGCGCTCGTCCATCAGCGGGAACATCGCTTTGGCCTCGGCCGGCGTGATGATCTCGGTCTCCATGCCCAGCGCCCGCCCGGTGGCGTGCACGTAGCGCAGAAAGTCCATGCGCTCGGCGCTGTCGGCCATCATTACGCCGCCGGTCAGGTGCAGTCCGCACGACTGGCTGGAGATCGCTTCCAGTTGTTCGTACAGCGAGACGGTATAGGCCTGCAGTTTGGCGACGTTCGGGTCGCCATTTAAGGTGTGAAAACCGCCGGCGGCATGCCACGACGAGCCGGAAGTCAGTTCTGAGCGCTCGATCAGCAGGGCATCCGTCCAGCCCGCGCGCGCCAGATGAAACAACACCGAACACCCGACGACACCGCCGCCGATGACTACAACTTGCACATGGGTTTGCATGGATGGATACCTGTTTGACGCGCTGTGATTGCAACCCTGCAGGCATGAGCCTGCGGCGTGCACGCAGCGATGAATTCAGGTGTCCGAAGGTACCACGGAAGTTTGCACTGAAAAATCCGAAATGCGTCTTGCCGGCGGGATGTCGGATGGCGTCAGGCGGCGTGCTGCCAGCCGCTGGCATCGTCCAGCGAATCGGGCAGGGGGTGTGGTTTGGCGATGTGATAACCCTGTGCGAAATCCACCCCCAGCTCACCCAGTATGTTGAGCGAGGCTTCGTTCTCGACGAACTCGGCCACAATCTGTTTGCCCATCGCTTTGCCGACGGCATTGATGGCCTTGACGAACTCGCGATGAATCGGATTCTGGTCTATATCGCGGACAAACATGCCATCGATTTTTATGTAGTCGACCGGCAGTGCCTCCAGATAACCGAAAGAGGAAAAGCCGCTGCCAAAGTCATCCAGTGCAACCTGATAGGCAAGCTCTCTTAAACGTTTTACCGCAGCGTTGGCGTTGTCGCCGGCGATGCTGGTTTCGGTGACTTCAAAGCAGACTCTGTGGGTGGGCACTTCAAGCTTTTGGGTTTGCTGCTCAAGGAACTCCAGAAACACCGTGTCACCGATCGAGCGGCCGGAAAGATTGATGTTGATGCAGTCGAATGCGTCCAGCCTATGGCGGTTATTGTTCAGCCAGTCGAAGGTATTGGCGACGACCCAGCGATCCACCTTCGACGCCAGGCCGTAGCGTTCGGCAACGTCCAGAAACTTGCCTGGCATCAGCACCTGGCCGTCCTCGTCCAGCATGCGCACCAGGATCTCCCAGCTGTGGATTGGCTTGCCAAGTGTCGGGTCTATCCTTGAAATGGGTTGGTGAAACAATCGAAAGCGCTGCTGCGCAAGTGCGTCGATGATGGTTTGCACCCATTGAAGGTCGTCCTGGCGGGCCGCCAGTGCGCTGTTGTCTTTGTTGTGAAAATAGATCCGTGCACCACCGGCGCGCTTGGCCTGATAACAGGCGGCATCGACTGCGGTCATGACTGAGTGGCTGCTGTGCGCGGATGCGTCGAATTGCATTGCACCGAAGCTGCCAGTGATGGCGTAGCGCCGCCCTTCATAGTGAAAGTCGAGGGGCGAGAGGCAGTCACAGCATTGTTTGACCACCTGTCTGAAGTAGCTGGCGTCGCAGTCTGGTGCCAGAATCAGAAATTCGTCGCCGCCGAATCGTGCCAACAGGATATCGTTGGGCACGGCGGACGACAGCGTATCCGAGACAAACTTGATCAACGCATCACCGGCGGCATGACCCCCGCTGTCGTTGACGATCTTGACCATATCAAGATCCAGGTAACACAGCCCGTGGCTGCCGGTTCCGGACTGCAGCAGCTCATCCAGTGCGGCTTGAAAGCCCGCGCGGTTGAGCAGGCCACTAAGAACATCATGCGTCGCCCGATATTGCAGTGCCTCGGTCAGTCGGGCCGAGGCTTCAATTTCCCTGGACAGCATGGCGTTTGAGGCGCGCAGTTCTCTGGTGGTTCGATACTTGTGGCGTGCGTAACTGATCAGCAGGCCCATAAGCAGCGTGATACCCAGCGCCATCATGATGTAGGCAATATGAAGCTGGCTGCTTAGCGTGTGTTCCTGCGCCTTGCGAAGCGCCGTCAGATGTTCGGCATGCTCCAGCGATGCGACCTCAAGCGTATTGATATCATCGTTGAGTGCGTCGAGTATCGACCGGATCGAGAAGTGATCAGAAAAGTCACCTGGCTGCAACCAGCCGAGCAAGGTCTGCACGTATACCAATGTCGGCTCGCCATCGTGTTGCAACGTGTAGAGTGCTGCATCCAGTCGGCGGTAAATCGATTCAATGTAATTGGTCGCCAGTGCTGTGGTGTGGTAGTTCGCGAGCTCCACGCTGCTGACGGTACTGGTCTGCTTGCGATACTTGACGATCAGGCTGGCTTCGTCTGCGATGGTGCCGGCTGTCGCGTGGGATTTCAGTGCGGCACGATGGGGGCGCAACTGCGCAAAGCGCTCTCCGTAGCGTCGCGCCATTCGCGCCAGATCTCGATTGGTGTGCGTACCGATGCCGTTGACATACTGGCTGGTCGCCTTCAGCAGGTTGGTGTGCTCAAGGTAAATCGATGTCACCAACTCCGACAAACTATCGTGGCGCTGATCCATCTGGTGGTCGCCGCCCGTAGGGCGGTTTGATTGATTCAGCGCGATGGCCGCGAGCCAGATTGCAGCGGCGACTGTTATCGCCAAGCCTCCGATCAGACGTATTTCCCTGGTCCCTGGGTTCATTGCTGACGTTCACTTTGTTGTTGTGGCCGCCCACGGATATGCCTGATGTCCGGTCGGCGTTGTATCAGTGCACGTCTACGGGATACTCCTCTACTTGCCTAACTGACGGCAAATCCGTCACACACTTGAGTAAAGCTTTGTGTCGGATCACAAAATGAGCCCGCCCCCGAATAGCCTGCGTTGTCAGGCACGCCGCGCTTTGTTTCCCTCATTTGTCGGCTGATCTACGGGCGTTCCGGAGCATGGTTTCATTTGCGGCAGGTGTCGACTGCCTGACTTGTATCACAGGCGCTTGCAGGCGGTTACCTACGCTGTGAAGGTACTATCAATGCCGGGTCGCGGCGCGCGACAGCAGTAGAATGGTGATGCCACCCAGCAACAGCACTAGAAACGCCTGCTTTAGCGAGGTGGCACTGGCGATAAAACCGATGATGGGTGGCCCCAGCAACAGACCCCCGTATCCGAGAGTGGCGGTGGCGGCCGTGGCGCTGCCGGCAGAGATATGCGGATCGTTGGCGGCGCGCGAAAAGGCAATTGGCATCACCAGCGCATAGCCCACGCCCATCAAAATGAAGCCTGTAAATACCACCGGCAATTGATTGCCCAATGTTAGTGCCGCGGTGCCGGCGGTGGCACAGACACCGGCCATCAACAAAGCGTGGCGCTCGCCGGCTCGGCGTATGATCCAGTCGCCGCACAAGCGGGTGATGACCATGGCCACAGAAAATACTGCGTAGCCACTGGCGGCGATGGCAGTCGTCGTCTGCCAGGCAGCGCTCAGATACACCGCCGACCAGTCGGCCATTGCGCCTTCGCCCATAGATGCGCAAAAAGCGATGATGCCTACCCATAGCAGGCTGCCCGTGGGCAGCGCGAACGGCGCCGGGTCCTGGTGGTTGCCCACCGGGCGATGCTCGGGTTTGCTCAGGCACGTGGCGAGAATGACCATGCACACGGCGATAGTGGCGAAATGCAGCAACAGCCCAAGCGACAATTTGCCCGCCAGCACACCGGATAACGCACCGAATCCTGCCCCCAGGCTCCAGGTGGCGTGCAGTCGCGACATCACGCGGATGCGGTGGCGCTGCTCGATGAGGCCGGCCCAGGCATTCATCGCCACGTCCATGCCACCGTGCGAGGCGCCAAAGAACGCCAGTGCGATCGCCACTGTGGCAACGTTGACACTGGCCCCTATTGCAATCAGTGACAGGGCGTTGAGCATTGCCAGCGCCATCGCTATGGTCGAGCAACCGAGCCGGTCGATCAGTCGGCCGGCAAGCGGAAAGCTGACCACCGCACCGGCGGCGAGCAGCAGCAGCAGGGTGCCCAGCGCCGCCTCGCTTAGCGCATACTGGGCCTTCACCGTGGGCACGCGAGAGGCCCAGGCGCCAAACAGCGCACCATTGAAAAAAAACAGCGTGCCAACCGCGATTACCGACTGGCGGGCGGTGGTCGCCGTCACCGTGCACCGCCGGCGCGTGACAACGGGTTGCGTGAACGACAGTCCGGTGCGCAGTCAGGCTGCGCGAGCATGGATGACTGTGAATGCCTGCGCGCGCAAACGCCTGTGGTTGGGAATTGCAATCGAGTGGATGTCCGGTTCGTTTCTGGCTGGCTGGTATCAACATTACCGCTGGGTAATACGGGTGACTGGCGGGCCTTGAAATGGCTGGCTCGTCGCCTTATTTCTCGCTTGCGAAAATTCGCAGTACAGGTGACAAACGGCCGTGACACGGCTATTCATTGCACACTTGGCTGGTGGCGGTTAGTCTGCCACAGCCTTCGACCCGTCGGGTCGGCAAGGCTGGCGAGACACGCCGATAGTACTGGAAAATCAACCGAGGATAACAATGCTTGACGTCAGTCATTTGAGCCGTAGCTACGGCGACTTCAAGGCGGTAGATGAGGTGTCTTTCTCGATTGGCAGTGGCGAGATCGTGGGGCTTCTGGGTCACAACGGGGCCGGCAAGACCACGATCATGAAAATGCTCAGCGGCTACCTGGAAGCCGACAGCGGCAAAATCGAGATTGCCGGACGTGACATCTCCTCCGATCTGAAATCCATACAGCAGGATCTGGGCTATCTGCCCGAGAGTCTGCCACTTTATCCGGAAATGACCGTGGCCGATTATCTGGACTACGCGTCGCAGTTGAAGCGGATCAGTCGCCGCGACAAATCCGCCGAGATTCGCCGTGTCGCGACCCAGACCGATCTTGGAGGCAAGATCAACGATGAGATTGCCACGTTATCGCGTGGCTACAAACAGCGTGTTGGTGTAGCGCAGGCCATACTGGGCAAGCCGCGTCTGCTGATCATGGACGAGCCCACCAACGGACTCGACCCCACGCAGACCGATCAAATGCGACAGTTGATGCGCGACATCGCACAGGACGCCACGGTGATCCTGTCTACCCACATCATGCAGGAGGTCGAGGCGTTGTGCGACCGAGTGCTGATGATGCGCAGTGGTCAGCTAGCGGTGGATGAAAAGCTCGCCAATCTGCAGCAGAGCAATCAGCTGATGATCGAGACTTCACTGGCGGGCAGCGCATTGCGCCAGGCCCTGCAGGCGATCGATGGCGTTGGCCAGATTGACGATCGCGGCACCGGTGACGCAGGCGGTGTGTTTCACCTGGTGTTAAAAGACGGCGCTGATCGCGCGAGCATCAGCGCCGCTGCAGCCCAGGCCATCATTGGCGCCGGCGGTTCGCTTTTCTCGCTACAGACAGAACGCCGCGATCTGGAAGGGCTGTTCCGTGAAGTGAACAGCGTAGCGAAGGAGGTCAGTCATGCCGCTTAAAAATCTGTCAATCGTCAAGCGAGTGGCCAGCAAAGAGGTCACCCTGTTCTTCGCCTCGCCAGTAGCGTATCTCTTTCTCGCGGCCTTCGCCGCGGTGACGCTTTTCGTGTTTTTCTGGGGCGAGTCATTTTTCTCGCGCAACATAGCCGATGTCAGGCCCATGTTTGAATGGATGCCGCTGCTGCTGATCTTTCTATGCAGCACGCTGACCATGCGATTGTGGAGTGAAGAGCGCCGCACCGGCACGCTGGAACATATACTCACGCAGCCAGTGCCCTTGTGGGCGTTTGTGGTGGGCAAGTTCTTCGGCTGTCTGGTGTTGTTGCTGATCGCCTTGCTGATCACACTGCCGTTGCCGTTCACCGTGTCGATGATCGGTGATATCGACTGGGGGCCGGTATGGGCGGGTTACATCGCGGCGTTTTGTTTAGGCGCTGCGTATCTTGCGATCGGCTTGTTTGTCTCGTCGCGCAGCAACAATCAAATCGTCAGCCTGATTGCATCGGTCGCACTGTGCGGCGTGTTCTATCTGATCGGCTCCGATGGTTTCACCAGTTTCTTTGGCAATGCCAGTGGTGAATGGCTGCGGCTGCTGGGCACCGGATCGCGTTTCGACTCGATCACCCGCGGTGTCATCGACCTGCGCGATCTGTACTACTACCTCAGCATCGTGTTGGTGTTCCTCGCACTCAATACCTACTTTCTGGAAAAAGAGCGCTGGACCGATGCCGCACGAACCGCTCGTCATAAGGGCTGGCAAGCGATCACAGCGCTGCTGGTGCTCAATGCGATCGCCGCCAACCTGTGGCTCGGCCAGCTCAACAAGCTGCGCGTCGATGCAACAGAGGGCAAGCAATATTCAATCTCCGAGGCGACCCACAACTTCCTGGGGCAGTTGCAGGAACCCTTGCTGATTCGCGGCTATTTCAGTGGCAAGACACACCCGTTGCTCGCACCGCTGGTGCCTCAAGTGCGCGATCTGATCCGCGAGTATGAAATCGCCGGCGACGGCCAGGTACAGGTCGAGTTTATCGATCCACTAAAAAACCCGGCACTCGAAGAAGAGGCCAATCAGCAATACGGCATCGAACCGGTACCTTTTCAGGTCGCCGATCGCTATCAGTCGTCCATCGTCAGCTCCTATTTCAACGTATTGGTGAAATACGGTGATGAAACCCAGGTGCTCGGCTTCCCTGACTTGATCGACGTCAAGCAAAGTGGTGAGGCGGGCCTCGACGTGCGATTGCGCAATCCGGAACTCGATCTGACCAAGGCCATTAAAAAGGTACTGACCACCTACCAGGCCGGCGGCAACCTGTTCGATACCGTGAACGGCGACCTGACGTTCAACGCCTATCTGTCAAACGACGCCGCACTGCCGGCCGATCTCGTCGCCTTTCGCCAGATGGTGCAGGAGACGGTTGCAGGCTACGAGCAGCAGGCCAATGGCCGGTTGAAGGTTAACTTCATTGATCCCGATGCCGAAGGCGGAGCAGTGGCGCAATTGCTGGCTGAAGAGTATGGCTTGCGGCCGATG
>CAZYDV010000237.1:0-9863 GCA_964646405.1 uncultured Granulosicoccaceae bacterium
GGGTAACCGAACGCATGAATGCATTTCTGGCACAGCACGCCGATTCGCAGGAACCGTTTTGCCTGTGGGCATCCTACCCGGACCCGCACCATCCGTTCGACTGCCCGGAACCCTGGGCATCGGTGCATCGCGCAGAGGATGTGGATATCAGTCGCAGCCACAAGCTCGATCTGGACGGGCGGCCCTGGTGGCATCGCGCAGCACTTGAACGCAAACCGCAGGGCAAGTCTGAAAAGCATCGAATTTTGCGTGAGCAATACTCCAGAATGCCCGCGCAAACCGACGCCCAACTGGCCGAAATGACCGCCAACTACTACAACATGATCGCGTTTATCGACGACGGTGTCGGCGCCATTCTGCGACAGTTGGAAACCTCGGGCCTGACCGACAATACCATTGTTATTTTCACCAGCGACCACGGTGAACTGCTCGGCGATCACGGTCTTTATCTCAAAGGCCCGATGATGTACGACAAACTCTTGCGCGTTGGCATGCTGATGCGCGGCCCGGGCATTTCGGCCAACACAAAAATCAATGATCCGATCAGTACCATGGATTTGGGTGCAACCTTTTGCGACTGGGCCGGCACGCGCGCTGATCCCGACGCACAGAGCCAAAGCCTTGCACCGCTGATAGCAGGCGAGCAAAGCCGCGAGTGGGCCTACAACGAATGGAATCTCGCACCTGCGAGAGTGGGCGTTGAGCTGCAACTGCGTACGATCAGAACGACCGATGCCAGACTGACCGTCGACCTGATCTCGGGCGACGGTGAACTCTACGATCTATCCACCGATCCAGATGAAATGCAAAACCTGTGGAACCAGCCACAAGCCATTGCGCTGCAACAGCAATTGTTGAAATACGTCGATCAGCGGCCCGGCCCGGTAATGGAGCAACTGCCCGAACATACCGAGTAAATGCGGCGGCTGCCAGTGCACCACAACACCGCCAGGCAACCCGACGCGTCAGCGATGCATTCCTCTAGTGTAGGGTGTCAATGAGCGGTGCGAATTGCACCATTCAACACACCAGGCACTATTCGAGTACACAACCCACTGCGCTTTGCGCAGCAAGCATCTCGCGCCTCACTCACGTGTCGGGTTTCCCACAACACAACATCACCGCCAGGGTAACCCGACGCGTCAGCAAGGCACCAATCAGGGGCAACCCGACGCGTGAGCGAGGCATCAACAAGGCATCGCACCACAGGACACCCTAAGGCTGAGCTTTCATCCGCTGCTTTCTATGACGCCGGCATCGAAAACCATATGCCTGTCATTCCCACGCGGGTTCCAGTGAACTGCCGTCCTGCACATAGGGGCGCCACAACAGACCGGTCACGTGTACGGTGATGTCGGTGCTCTTGGGCTTGACGGTAATCTCGTCAAGTTCCTCCATTTGTGCATCGAAGGTCTCGAGCTGGTCGACCTCATTTTGAAACTCCGCCTGCAGTTCCTGCAGTTGCACGGCAATCGCCCGCACCGTCTCCTCGGCGCGTTGCACGTCACCGGCCTCCTTACTCATGCTGCTGGCCCGGCGAACGGCAGATCCCCAGGAGCGGGTACGTTTGCGCCCGAGGAAGGCACCGAGCACTGCCGTGCCAAACGACACCGCCACATCAAGTTTTTGCCGCTTTTGTTGATCCTTCTCGCGCTCGACCGCCTGCATCGCCTTGCGGTAACGCTCCTCCAGCGTGTTGGTTTTACCACCGTAGCGCTTGCGCAATTTGGCGACCTGCTGATCGCGCAATTCGTTGCCCTGCTGCTGCAGCCGCACGCGAAACTCTCCTTCGGACTCGCCAAAGCCTGAAGTCATTTTCAACGACGCACACTTGTACAGTGTGATCGGCCGATTGCTGCGCAACCAGCGCTTAAGCTGGCTGTTCCACTTTTTGTAATTGCTTGCCTTGGCCGCGGCGGCCGGACATTCGCTGTAGCTCATATCGGACAGTCCCTTGGATTCGAGCTCATCGATTTCGAATTCCAGTTCATCGGCATCATCCCAATCCAGTGGCACCGGGCCATCGGAGACTTCGGTTGCCAGCAGAAAGCGCGCATCGTTTTCGATTTTGTAGCGTGCGCTGCTATAGACCACATCGGCGGCACCAAATACCAGCGGATAGTAGACAACGTTTTCATCCGCCATCGATGGCAGAAAATACTGTTTGATCGATGGCGGTAACACCGGCGCCTGCTGAACTGGTACGGCCGTTGCCGCAGGTGCTGCTGTTTTAGCGACAGCCGCCGCCGCGCTCGCAGCCGGCTTCTCGGCCGACAGGGTTTTGATCTGATCACGCGTGAGCGGCCCTGCAAGGTAAGACATCGCCCAGCGCGTGTTAAACACCACCGGCTGATCCTCGTGCACGTTGTGCAGTACAAATCGGCGCTTGCCCAACGAGGTGATCGTCTCTTCCATTTTTTTCGGATCGAACTCACCGCTGCTAACACCAGACAGGCCCTCCATCACACGTGCCTTGTCGCGCTCGGTCTGCAATCGTCCAATAAACCAGGTGCCGGTGTTCGACAGGCCTTTGTAGTCGAGATCGACGGGATTTTGTGTCGACAGCGTCAGCCCGACACCAAACGCGCGCGCCTGTTTCAGCAGTGTGAGCAACAATTGCTTCGACGGTGGATTGGCAATCGGCGGCATGTAGCCGAAGATCTCGTCCATATACAAAATGGCGCGCAGGCTGCCGGTACCCGGTTGGGCACGCATCCAGCTGATCAGCGAGTTCAACACCATCGAGACAAAAAACATGCGCTCGTTGTCATTCAGGTGTGCAATCGAGAGCACGCTCACCCGTGGCTTGCCGGCGTCGGTATACAGCAGTTTTCCGGCATCCAGCGGCTCGCCCTGCATCCAGGCTTCAAAACCCGGGGCGGCGAGCAGATTGTTCAGTCGCATCGCCAGACCGAAACGATCCTTGGCCGGGAAAAACGAATCCAGATCCATCACGCCGATCTTGTCCATCGGCGGTTGTTGAATGGCCGCAATCAAACCGGCCACATCCAGCCCGCGTCCTTCGCGCCAGGCGCGATCGAGCAGATTGGTGATCAGGATATGTTCGCGGCTGGTGACCGGATCGGCATCGATTGATAACAGTGACAGCAGGCTGGTGGCGGTTGCCTGCAAACGCTCGCGATACAGATCCGCATCTTCCATCAGCGCGGCCGACGGCGCATCGAAAGCCTGCAATATCGACAGCGGCACACCGGCAGAACTACCTGGCGTATAAATGGTGAGATCGACCGTCTCTCGCATTTTGGCAATGCGCTCGCCGCTCTGACCCCATTCGGCAAGCCCGTTCTTCCACTGTTTGGCGGTAGCGGCGGCGTACTCGGCGCGATCCTGCCCCTGCTCGGCCGCTTCACGTGGGTCGACCCAGGCTTCGAAATCCTTCGGCGCCAGATTCGGGAAGGTCAGCAACAGGTTGCCCAGATCGCCTTTGGGGTCAATGGCGATCACCGGGATACTGTCCATCGCGGCCTCTTCGATCAGGCCGATGCCCAGTCCGGTCTTGCCACTGCCGGTCATGCCAATGATGACGCCGTGGGTCGTCAGGTCTTTGCTGTCATAGAGGATCAACTCGTCCTGCAATTCGGCCGATTCGTCATCGACGCGTTTGCCAAGATAAAATGACCCAAGTTTTTCGAAATCTTCCACCAGCTGCAGCACCCTAGTATGGCGACGAACGTACAACGGCATAGTCTACCATTCTCGCGCAATGACCACCGGCGCCGACAATCCGCCCAATGACCCCATCTGCCCAAAAGTTAACGCTGCCTCATCAATGCCATCTGCCCGGCATCAATAAGCGCCCGGCCGACGATTTCCTTGCCGACATCGCGATCTTTAACGATCCCGCGATCAACGATGCCAACGCCGCACAGCATCTGGGCTGGAACTATGGCCTGAGATTGATCAACGAGGGGTTCTACTGGGAGGCGCACGAGGTGCTGGAACCCGTGTGGTGGCATGCCGCGGCCAACAGTCCCGCGCGCCATCTGGTGCAAACCACCATTCATCTGACCAACGCCGCGCTGAAACTCAAACTACGGCGCATTCGTGCAGCGAGCCGCCTTACCGTTCTGGCAGGCAATGGTTGCGAGCGCGCTTTTACCGGCAAACGAGACAGACTGTTGGGCTTGCAAGTCGGTCAATTGGTCAACGCGACAGACACGCTGAGCCGGCATGATCAACAGATCACGCTCACACCAAATTACGCATTATAATGCCAATCTATAAAGTCTAGTTGTCGCCATCCGCTATTTTTAGGCAAAATAAAGCCAAATTTAACTAGCAATAGCTCCACTTCTTGCATTATATTGCGCCTAACAGACCGCGAGCGATGGATCAGCATCTTGAGCAATCGAATCGACTTTCAGACTCAGCCAGACCGCTACCGCCACTGGCGCATCGAATACGATGATGACGTGGCCCACCTGTACATGGATGTGAATCAGGACGCGGGTCTGTTCGACGGCTACGCCCTGCAACTGAATTCCTATGATCTGAGTGTCGACATCGAATTAGCCGACATCATTCAACGCATGCGATTTGAGCAGCCTCAGATCGGTGCGGTGCTGATGCGCTCGGGCAAAGACAACGTATTCTGCGCCGGCGCCAACATCCGCATGCTCGGTGGAGCCAGCCACGAACACAAGGTCAATTTCTGCAAGTTCACCAACGAGACCCGCAACACCTACGAGCTGGCTGGCGTCGAGTCGTCGCAACCGTGGCTGTGCGCGGTGCGAGGCGCGTGTGCCGGGGGCGGCTACGAACTGGCGCTGGCCTGCGATCACATCATGCTGGCAGACGATGGCACGTCGTCTGTCTCCCTGCCTGAAGTACCCCTGCTGGCCGTGCTGCCCGGCACCGGCGGACTCACACGAGTCACCGACAAGCGTCGTGTGCGACGCGATCTGGCCGATGTTTTCTGTTCTATTGAGGAAGGTGTCAGGGGTGAGCGCGCCCAGGCGTGGAATCTCGTCGACGAGGTCATCGCCAACTCTGCCTTTGACGAAACCGTCGTCACCCGCGCTCACGAATTCGCCAGCCGCAATCAACGCAACAAGGGGCCCGGCATCAGCCTCACTCCGCTGCAGCGCACGATCGACGACGATGGCTCGGTTCACTATTCGCTGGTCGATGTCACGATCGATCGCAGCAGGGGTATTGCGACCATCGAACTGGCAGGGCCCGCCGATGCGCCACCCGCAGACAGCGCGGCACTGCAGGCACTGGGCGACCAGAGCTGGCTGTTGCGTCTGGCGCGCGAACTGGATGACGCGATCCTGCACCTGCGATTCAACGAGCTTGAAGCTGGTGTCATCGTGTTCAAGACGCATGGCGATAACGCTCAAGTGCAGGCGCACGAGACGATGCTGCACGCGCACCGCGACGACTGGCTGGCAAACGAAATCCTGTTGTACTGGAAGCGCGTATTAAAACGCATCGACGTGACCTCGCGCTCGCTGGTGGCAGCTATCGAAAACGGCTCGTGCTTTAGCGGCGTGCTGGCCGAGTTACTCTTCGCGGTAGATCGCAGTTATATGATGGACGGCGAATTCGAAGACGATGATCGCCCCGAGGCCAGCATCGTTTTAACCGCCAGCAACTTTGGCCCCTTTCCAATGGCCAACCACCTAAGCCGGCTGCAGACGCGTTTTCTGGGCAACGAGTCAGCCCTGCGGTCAGCGCAGGATCAGATCGATCAACCGCTGTTGGCGGAACAGGCAGAAGCGCTTGGTCTGGTGACATTCATCTTCGATGATCTCGACTGGGAAGACGAGGTGCGCATATTTCTGGAGGAGCGTGCGAGCTTCTCGCCCGATGCGATGACGGCGATGGAAGCCAATCTTCGCTTCGCCGGCCCCGAAACCATGGAGACGCGAATTTTCGGTCGCCTGACCGCCTGGCAGAACTGGGTATTCCAGCGCCCGAACGCGGTGGGCGAAAACGGCGCACTGCAGCGCTACGGCACCGGCAAGCGAGGCGAGTTTGATCGCCGCCGCGTTTAAACCTCAAATCAAGAAGGAGACAAGCATGTCCATATCATCTACCGTCGCCTACGACACCCTGATTCCAAACAACGTCGGACTCTCCTCCGACAAACGCGTACTCAAAGGCCTGCAGACCTGGCACCCGGGTTACATTGACTGGTGGAACAAGCTGATTCCGCAAAAGTTTCAGCAAAGCCCGGTCTACCTGCGCACCGCCGTCGGCGTCGATCCAAAGGGCTGGGCGAAATTCGACTACGTGAAAATGCCCGAGTACCGCTGGGGCATTCTGCTCGCACCCCAGGTAGAGGATCGCACGATTCCATGTGGCGAACACACCGGTGAGCCGGCATGGCAGGAAGTGCCGGGAGAATATCGGGCCATGTTGCGACGTCTGATCGTGATTCAGGGCGACACCGAACCCGCATCAATTGAACAGCAGCGATTTCTCGGCAATACCGCGCCATCACAATACGATCTTCGCAACCTGTTTCAAGTCAATGTTGAGGAAGGACGCCACCTGTGGGCAATGGTCTATCTGCTGCACAAGTATTTTGGTCGCGATGGCCGCGAAGAGGCCGATGGCCTGCTGCAACGCTCGTCTGGCTCTGAGGAAGCCCCTCGCATGCTGGGTGCATTCAATGAAGAGACGCCCGACTGGTTGTCGTTTTTCCTTTTCACCTATTTCACTGATCGCGACGGCAAGATGCAACTGGAGAGCCTGGCTCAATCTGGTTTTGACCCCTTATCTCGAACCTGCCGCTTCATGATCACCGAAGAGGCCCATCACATGTTTGTGGGCGAAACCGGTGTGGGCCGCGTGATCCAGCGCACCTGCGAGGCGATGAAGGCCGCCGGTATCGATGACCCCTACGATATCAACAAGATTCGTGATCTGGGTGTAATCGATCTGCCGACCATACAAAAGAAGCTCGCGCTGCACTATACCTTGTCGCTCGATCTATTCGGTCGCGAAGTGTCCACCAACGCGGCCAATGCGTTTAACGCCGGCATTAAGGCGCGCTTCATGGAACACAAGATCGATGACGATCACCGCCTGGAGGATGCCACCTACCCGGTCTGTCAGTATGACGACGGTGTCGTCAAGACCATCGACGTACCCGCCTTGACCGCCATCAACATGCGCCTGCGCGACGACTACACCAAAGATGCCAGTGGTGGCCTGAAGCGCTGGAACAAAGCGATCGAGAAAGCCGGTATCGATTTCAAATTCGAGCTGCCGCACGAGGGGTTCAATCGTAAAATCGGCGTGTTTGCCGGCGTGCCGATCACCCCGAGCGGCGAAACCATCAGCCAACAGGAGTGGGATTCAAAAGTCGGTGACTGGCTGCCATCAAAAGCCGATGGCGATTTCATACAATCGTTGATGGTTCCCTGCTATGAGGCTGGTCAGTACGCCGGCTGGATCGCCCCGCCACGCGTCGGTATCGACAACAAAGAAGGCGATTTCGAGTATATCAAGCTGCACGAGGCATAATCGCTGTGGCCATCGCAGGATCTGATTGTGAGTAGCGTACTGAAACAGCACCTGATCGATCCGGAGATCTGCATTCGCTGCTACACCTGCGAACAGACCTGTCCGATCGGTGCCATCGAGCACGACGACAATAACGTCGTCGTCGATGCAGAAAAATGCAACCACTGCATGGACTGCATCAGTCCCTGCCCGACCGGCTCGATCGATGAGTGGCGCGTCGTCGAGACACCCTACTCACTTGAGGAACAATACGAGTGGGACGAGCTGCCAGAGCAGCAGGATATCGCCGCCAACCCCGATGCCGATACCCGCATCGAGGCGCTGGACGATGACATCGCTGCACTGCTGGCCGATGCCCATTCGGGTGCGGGCGGTAAAACCAAAGCGCCTGCTTCTGCATCGAAACCCTCGGTCAACCTGTACAAGCCCTCGGTGCCGGCGCTGGCAACCGTGCAGGGCAACTATCGATTGACCGACGATGGCGCCGACAGCGACGTGCGGCACATTATTCTCGATCTGGGGCAGCAGAATTTTCCGGTACTGGAAGGCCAGACCGTCGGCGTACTGGCACCCGATGGCGACGCCAGCGCCGTGGCCCGCCTCTATTCTGTGTCCAGCCCGCGCGATGGCGAACGGCTGGGATACAACAATCTGTCGCTGACCGTCAAACGCGAAGGCAAAGGCCTGTGCTCGAATTACCTGTGTGACTTAAAAAAAGGTGACACAATCAAGCTGACCGGCCCCTACGGCTCCACCTTTCTGATGCCAAACGATGCCAGTTGCCACCTACTGATGATCTGTACCGGTACCGGCTCGGCACCTTTCCGCGCGATTACTATGCACCGCCAACGCCTGCACCCGGATGCCAGCGGCAGCATGACACTGGTATTCGGCGCGCGGACACCGCAGTCGCTACCCTACTTCGGACCGCTGAAAAAAGTGCCCGACAGTCTGCTGCGAAAGCACCTGGTCTACAGCCGTGTGGACGGGCAGCCGCGGCGCTACGTACAGGACGAGCTCCGCGACCAGGCAGACGACATCGTTAAACTGTTAAAGCAGGACAGCACCTGCATCTATATTTGTGGATTGCGCGCGATGGAAGATGGCGTAGAACAGGCGTTCAGCGATCTTGCAAGATCTGCCGGGCTCAACTGGAGTGAAGTTCGCGATCAAATGCGCGCCGACGGACGCTATCACGTTGAGACCTACTAGCGTCGCTTCAGCCACAGACGAAGTCGATGACACCATCGACGACGAACGGCAATTCATTGCACTGATCGGCCAACGCATCGCCGACAAACGCAAACAGCTGAAGTTCTCGCGCCGCGTGCTGTCGGAACGCTCGGGCCTGTCTCAACGCTATCTGGTGCAACTGGAAAACGGCGACGGCAATATATCGATCGGCCGCCTGTATCAACTGGCCAAAGCGTTGCACTGCCCGATCGACTATTTTCTTTCCCACGTTTACGCCAGTGCCGACACCAATAATATTGCTGCACGCTACGCGGCGGCCAGCGACGAACAAAAAGCAGCCGTACGCCACATTCTGCAAGTGGATGGCAGTCGCCAGCGACGCATCTGTCTGATCGGACTGCGCGGGGCCGGTAAATCCACGCTGGGCCGGATGACCGCCGAGGCGTTGTCGCTGCCGTTTCTGGAACTTAACAGTGAAATCGAATCGCTGAGCGCGATGCCGGTCGATGAAATGATGGCCCTCTACGGACAGGAAGGTTACCGGCGCATGGAAAAACGCGCCCTGGCACAGATCGCCGACAACACCGACACCCTGGTACTGGCGGCGGCCGGCGGGGGGGTATCAGATGTTGAGACGTTCGAATTTCTGCTGCAGCACTTTCACACCGTCTGGCTCCGTGCAACACCCGCCGAGCACATGCAGCGGGTCATGGATCAGGGTGACTATCGACCGATGGCCGGCAACCCGGATGCAATGCAGGAACTGGAGAGCATTCTTGAGCGCCGCGAATCACGCTATGCACGCGCGCACCACACACTTGATACCGCCGGACGCAGTCGCGATGAAAGCTGTGCAGATCTGGTCTCGATTATTCGAACGCTTAGCGACAGCTGATCAGTCGTAGACCGTGACAAACTCCTCAAACGGTACGCGTTCGGTTTCCAGCGAATTTTCGATCGCATCGAAGTCTGCATAGCCGATCGACATACCGCACACAACGATCTCGGATTCGTCCAGGGGTAACGCCGTTCTGATCGCCTGGTGATAACCGCAAAAGGCCGCCTGCGGACAAGTGTGCAAACCGGCCTCACGCGCAAGCAACATCACGTTCTGCAGATACATGCCGTAGTCGAGCCAGCTACCGGTGGCCAAATCGCGGTGGGTAGTGAAG
>CAZYDV010000238.1:0-9836 GCA_964646405.1 uncultured Granulosicoccaceae bacterium
CGCGGCCGCTCGGGCCGGGCTACGTCATCTATATCATTGTGCTGGTCGCCTGTGCCGATATTGGCGCCTACTTCGCTGGCAAGCGATTCGGCAAGCGCAAACTGGCCGAACAGATCAGTTCGGGCAAAACGATCGAAGGGGCGATCGGCGGGCTGGCACTGGCGCTGTACTGCAATCTCTTCACCGCACAGGCTTTTTCCAACGACACCACCGGCGCACTGCCGATCTTTCTGCTCGGCATGCTGGCCGCCGCCGCAACAATAGCCGGCGATCTTTACGTCAGCCGAGCCAAGCGCCTGAGTGGCGTCAAGGACAGTGGCATTTTGCTGCCCGGCCACGGCGGTGCGCTGGATCGCTTTGACGGTCTGATTGCCGCGGTGCCGTTTATGGCGTTTGCCGTCTTGTGGATGTAGTCGAACAGTGTTCCTGCGGGTCTGACGGGCACCGTCGGGTCGCGACGGATCGATCTGCATGAACGCACAGGCGCAGCAACGCGTATCGGTATTGGGCGCTACTGGTTCAGTCGGCACCAGCACGCTCGATGTGCTGGATCGCAATCGGCAACACTACCGGGTCCACGCGCTGAGCGCCCATCGCAACGTCGAATTGCTCGCCAGCCAGTGCGAGCAATTTCAACCGGTCGTTGCCGTCATGGCAGATCCTGCGGCGGCAGCGGAGCTTGAACTCAGATTGCAGCGGATCGGCAGCAACACACAGGTGTTGGCTGGTCAAGCCGCACTCGAACACATCGCGAGCGACTGCCCGGTTGATGCCGTGATGGCAGCGGTGGTCGGATATGCGGGCCTGGCACCGGTGATGGCCGCGGCAAGAGCCGGCAAACGAATATTGCTGGCCAACAAGGAGGCGATGGTCGTCGCCGGCGAGTTACTGGTGGCGCAAGCGCGTGCAAGCCAGGCCGTCATCCTGCCGGTGGATAGCGAGCACAATGCGATTTTCCAGTGTTTGCCACGCGGCGATTCGAGTAGCTGGCGAGCAGATATTGTGTCGCTGGTGCTGACCGCATCCGGCGGGCCGTTTCGCACCTGGAGCGCCGAGCAGATGGCCAACGCGACGGTGGATCAGGCGCTGGCGCATCCCAATTGGGATATGGGGCGCAAAATTTCGATCGATTCGGCTAGCATGATGAACAAAGGCCTGGAGATCATCGAAGCCTCGCATCTGTTTGGAGTCGCAGAACAGGATATCGAAGTGGTCGTCCACCCACAGAGCGTTGTGCATTCGATGGTGCGCTACGGCGATGGCTCGGTGATTGCACAAATGGGCAACGCCGATATGCGCACGCCCATCGCCCACGCACTGAGCTGGCCTGCGCGCATCGATAGCGGTGTCGCGCCGATCGACTTCACCCGCATCGGGCAACTTCAGTTCGAAGCGCCGGATGAGACCAGATTCCCCTGTCTGCAATTGGCGCGACAGGCGCTTCGCCTCGGTGGGTCGGCTCCCGCTGTGCTCAATGCTGCCAACGAGGTCGCCGTGGAATCGTTTCTTCAGGAGCGTATTGGGTTTTCCGATATTGCCCGTATCAATCGAGCAACGCTCGACGGAATTCCACAGGCGCGACCCACTTCACTCGACGCCCTGGAGAAGATCGATCGCGATGCCAGACGGTTCGCGTTCGAGTTAGTTGACCGTGCCTTATCTTCAACGGAAACAAGCTGATGCAGGATTTCTTATTCAGTGCGGTAGCGTTCATAGTGGCGCTGGGTGTGCTGGTTACGATCCACGAATTCGGACACTACTGGGTCGCGCGCAAAGCGGGCGTCAAGGTATTGAGGTTTTCAGTGGGATTTGGCAGTGCGCTGTGGAAGCGTGTCGCCGGGGCAGACAAGACCGAATATGTGATCGCGGCGATCCCGTTGGGCGGTTACGTAAAAATGCTCGACGAGCGAGAGGGCGACGTCGATCCCCGCGAACTGCCGCGTGCGTTTAATCGCCAAAGTGTCTGGGTCAGAATTGCCATCGTGCTGGCCGGTCCGGTCGCCAACCTGATTCTGGCTGTCCTGGTGTATTGGGTGGTCTACCTGATCGGCATCGCCGGCATCGCACCGCTGGTGGGTGATCCCGTGGAAGGCAGTCCGGTTGCGCAGGCGGGCTTCCTGCCGGCCGATCGGATCGTCGCCGTCGAAGACAAAGCCACCGGTAGCTGGGACACAGTCAGAGTTGCCGTACTCGATCAGATGCTCGACAAACGCGATGAAGTCACCTTCGAGGTGCAGACCGAATCGGGCGCGCTGGCCAGTCGTGTACTCGCACTGGATTATCGCGGGTTGTTGGCCAGTCAGGGCGATGTCATCGCCAATCTTGGCTTCCAGCAATGGTGGCCCAATGTCGATCCGATCATCGGCGGCATTCAGCCAGATGGTGCCGCCGCTGCAGCCGGATTGCAGATTGGTGACCGAATCATTTCTACCAATGGCGAGCCCGTGCCAAGCTGGCGTGACTGGGTCGGCATGATTCGCTCGAATCCCGGGCAGACACTGCAGCTTGATCTTGAACGCGATGGCGTGTTGCAGAGCATTGATATGACGCCCGGCTTAAGAGAACTGGGCGATGGCTCTGAGATCGGTTTCATCGGCGCCTGGGAGACTCAATCCCAATCAGTCATCGATGAAAAAGTCCGCATTGTGGAGCGCTATAGTGTGGGTGATGCGTTGCAACGTGCGTTTGTGCGTACCTGGGAGATGATGTCACTGACGATCCAGATGATCGGTAAGCTGATACTCGGGCAGGCATCAGTTGAGAATATCAGCGGGCCGATTTCGATCGCTCAGTTCGCTGGCCAATCGGCCAGCGTCGGTATCGATCATTATCTGAGTTTCCTGGCGCTGATTTCGATCAGTCTCGGCGTACTCAATCTGTTGCCCATTCCGATGCTGGACGGTGGGCACTTGTTGTATTACTTCACTGAGGTGGTGACCGGCAAGCCGGTATCCGAGCGGATTCAACTCTATGGACAGCAACTGGGTCTGCTATTGCTGGCCGGTTTGATGACGCTGGCGTTTTACAACGATATCGTTAGAATTATCAGTTAGTTTTGTTGTCTTGTCGCCTGTCGACAGACGCTGTTTTAACTGTACTGACAAACTTTAGAATCGGTAATTACGCCGGTTCAGGGCAGTTGCTATGCTGCCGCAGACTCAGCTAATCCGCTCATTTTAATGCCGTCAGGTAATCCATTCGGAACATCGCGACTTCCGCTCGCCGCGTCCCTGTTCGCCATCCTGTTCTTAGCCGCCGGATCCATGCCACTCATTGGTGTGTCGAACGCGTATGCTCAGGGTCAGGAGGCGTTCATCATCTCAGACATTCAAATCCGTGGCATCGACCAAATCGAAAAAGGTACGGTGCTAAATTATGTTCCTATGCGTGCGGGCGAGCGCTTCGAAAGAGGCGTCGATAGCAGTCGCGTCATTCGCTCACTCTATGAAACAGGCTTGTTTGACGATGTTCAGCTACTTCGTGATGGCAGCATACTGGTCGTCAACGTCGTGGAACGTCCGGCTATCGCAGAGGTAGACATCAGCGGCAACGAAGCCTTGCCAGCCGACCAGCTTGACGACTCGCTGCGCGCCATCGGGCTGGCTCCAGGGCGCATCTTTCGTCGTGCAGTACTGGACAATCTCGAGACCGAGCTGCGTCAGGTCTATTTCAGCCGCGGTCAATACGGCACGCGTATTTTGTCCAGCGTGGCGGATCTCGACCGAAATCGTGTCAAGGTGACAATCGAAATCGAAGAGGGCGCTATCGCCAAGATTCGCAACATCAACATCGTCGGCAACGAGGCCTTCACGGAAGAGCGTTTGCTGGACTTGTTGCAGTCCGGGGTGGTCGGTCTGAATCCGCTGAGTTCCCGCGACGAGTACTCCCGCGCCAAGTTATCCGCCGATACAGAAAAACTCAGGGCGTGGTACCTGGATCGCGGCTATTTACAGTTCGAGATATCCTCTACCCAGGTGACCATCAGTCCGGACAAGCGCAATATCAATATCACCATCAACATTGATGAAGGCGAGCAGTACAGCGTTGGAGAGATAAGTTTTGCCGGACAGCTCGACTCAGTCCCCGAGGAAGAATTCAGAAGGTTGTCAGCGATGAAGGCCGGTGATACCTATTCGCGCAAACTCCTGACGAGAAGCAGCACGGCGTTTAGTGATCGACTGGGCGAAGACGGTTATGCGTTCGCACGGGTCAATGTTGTTCCCAACCTGGATCAGACAAACAAAACGGTTGACCTTCAATTCGATATCAACAAGGGCAAACGAGTCTACGTACGGCGTATTGTTTTCAATGGCCAGTACAAAACGCACGATGAGGTTCTTCGTCGTGAAATGCGACAGATGGAAGGCAGTCGCTTTTCACCGCTGGCGTTGTCGCGGTCACAGACGCGACTGCAACGTTTGCCGTACATCCAGCGCGTATCGATCAGTACTCCGCGGGTACCGGGTGCTGACGATTTGATTGATATTGCTGTCGATGTGTCAGAGGGCTCCTCCGGTTCTTTTGGTGCCGGAGCGGGTTTTGGAACGGACGGCTTTGTGTTCAACCTGAATTTCACGCAAGAGAATCTGTTTGGCACCGGCGAGCGACTGGCACTGTCGTTCGACAATACACAGAGTCAGGACAACTTTACGCTGTCGTATACAGACCCTTACTACACGCCGGATGGAATCAGCCGGACGATGCGTGCATTCGTTCGGCAAACCGACACAGGCGAGCTGTCAACTACTGCCAACTACATTCTCGACAGTTATGGGGCCAAAGTGCGATACGGAGTGCCATTGAGTGAGTTTTCAACGTTCAGCCTGGGGTTGGGTTATGAGAACGTGGAGGTTTTTGCTAACAACAGTGATTCAGCCAGTAGTCGCACATCAGACGATGTGATTGATTTTATTGATCGATTTGGCAGCCAGTATGATCTTTTCGAAGCATCGATCGGATTGTCCCGCGATACGCGTAATCGCACCGTGTTTGCCACCAGTGGCACGCGCAATTCGCTCACGCTCGACGTGACTTCACCCGGCAGTGATCTTGAATTCTATAAACTCAGTCATTTATTTGAATATTATTATCCTCTCTCAGAGCGCTATACCTTCTCGCTCAACTCTCGCATCAGCTACGGCGAGGGCAATGGAGATTTGAATGAATTGCCGTTCTTTCGACGATTCTTTGCCGGCGGCATTCAATCAGTTAGAGGCTATCGACGAGACAGTCTCGGGCCGCGCGATACCAATAACGACGCCATGGGGGGGGATTTCAGGACGGTTGGATCAATGGAGTTGATCTTCCCACCACCATTTGTCGAGTCCCCGGGGGCGACTCGATTGAGTTTGTTCACTGATGTGGGGCAGGTCTACGGCGATGCATCCGATTTCGACTCTGATCAGTTGCGTGGCTCCTACGGGGTGTCTTTTGTCTGGTTGGCGCCGGTTGGGCCACTGACATTCAGCATAGCCGAGACTTTCAACGACGACATAAACGATAGCCGGCAATCGTTTCAATTCACTATTGGCTCCATCTTCTGATGATGTTATCAATCATCAGTTCAGGTAAAACCATGCTTCGCACTTTTGTTGTGGTGCTGTCGCTTTGTGCCAGCACGGCGTCCGCTCAGAGTGTAAAAATCGGCTTCGTCGACATTCCCTATCTGATCGACGAAGCTCCACAGTCGAAGGCAGCCAGCAGCCGTCTGGAAAGCGAATTTGCCCCGCGTCAGGAACAGATCAACGACCAAAAGGAACGGATCGAAGAACTCAGCGATCGTCTGAATGATGAGGACCGACCGGTTGATGATTCGGAACGCGCAAACCTGGAGCGCGAGTTGCGAAAGATCGAACGACGGGTTAAACGCGATGAACAGGAATTTCGCGAAGAGCTGAATATTCAAAAGAATCAGGAATTCAAACAAGTTCGCGTGTCGGTTTTAGATGCCATCGCAAGCTTTGCTCGCCTACACAACTACGATTTGATTCTGAGTGATGGTGTGCTGTTTGCGAACAAGCGGATCGATGTAACCAAGCAAGTACTTCTCGAATTGCAGCAGGCCGTCAGCGACAGGCCCACCATTGGCGACCAATAGTCGCGTGCGGGCGCAGACTCCCAAGCTGTCCGCCGGCGAAATCGCAGAACATCTCGACGCCCGGTTGATTGGAGATCCGGAGCTTGTACTGACATCGATAGCACCCATCCAGACTGCCGGGCCCGGCAGTATCACTTTTCTTAGCGACCGCAAGTATGTGGCCGAGCTCGCCAACACGGCGGCATCTGCGATTGTGTTGCAGGCGGAGTTCGAGGAGGCGACCGATGCGACGCGTCTGGTGGTTGATAACCCGTATCTTAGCTATGCCAGACTATCGCGCCTTTTTGCACCACCGTCTCGCAACGGATTTATTCACGCTTCAGCATCGATTGGGCAGGATGTGACACTTGCCGATGGCGTCAGTGTCGGTGCCAACGCCGTGCTCGAGGATGGCGTTGCGATTGGTAGTGATACGCAGATCGGTTCCGGCGCGGTCATTGGCGCTGGCACCCAAATCGGTGCGCGCGGCTGTATACACGCCAACGCCACCGTGCTCCACGACTGCGTCATCGGTAACGATTGCGAAATTCACAGTGGTGCGGTGGTGGGCGCAGATGGATTTGGCTGGGCGCGGGGCGCCGATGGCTGGGAGAAGATCCACCAGTTGGGTATGGTTCGTATTGGTGATCGGGTCAGTATTGGCGCCAACACCTGTATTGATCGCGGCGCCCTCGGTGATACACGCATTGATGATGGTGTGATACTCGATAATCTGATTCAAATTGCTCACAATGTGCAGATTGGCGAAAATACCGCGATTGCCGGATGTGTTGGCATTGCAGGCAGCACAACGATTGGGCGCAACTGCACGATCGCGGGAGGCGTTGGGATAGTGGGTCATCTGACTATCTGCGATGGCGCGCATGTAACCGCCAAATCTTTTGTCAATCGCTCGATCGAGAAGCCAGGAAGCTATTCATCGGCCTATCCGCTCGAACCGACGCGTTCATGGAGGAAGAATGCGGTTCGATTGCACAAGCTCGACTCGTTAGCGCGAGTCGTCAAGCGTCTGGAAAAACAATGCTAGATGTCAGAATGTTTAAATGGTTTGCGATGCCGCTTGCGTCGGACGCAGGCGACCAGCGGGGAATGCGTTGATGGAGTTGGATATCAACGAAATCATCAAGTACCTGCCGCATCGTTACCCTTTCCTGATGATCGATCGCGTGGTATCGATAGAGGAGGGGCAAAGTCTCCAGGCGATAAAAAATATTTCGATCAATGAACCGGTGTTTGTCGGTCACTTCCCGCAATTTGCCGTGTTTCCAGGGGTATTGATTCTGGAGGCCATGGCGCAGGCTTCGGCCATTCTGGCGTTTCGGGATTTGGGAGGCTATCCGACACCGGAGACCTTGTATTTGCTGGTGGGAATCGACAACGCAAGATTTAAACGCCAGGTTGTACCGGGAGATCAATTGCGGATCAATGTCGAACTACAGCGCAAACGCAGGGGTATCTGGCGGTTCGCCGCTACCGGGACCGTTGATGATCAGGTCTGCTGTTCGGCACAGGTGATGATCGCTCAAAACGAGATCGAATCTTGATTCATCCAACAGCAGTGATAGACAGCGGTGCGCAGGTCCACGAGACCTGCGAAATTGGTCCCTATGCGATCATAGGGCCCGATGTGACGATCGGCAGCGGCACGCGTATCGGGCCGCATACTGTCATTTCGGGGCCGACGGTGATCGGTGAACAGAATCGTATTTTTCAGTTTGCCTCGATTGGTGAGGATCCACAGGATCTTAAATACGATGGAGAGGAGAGTCGCCTCGTCATTGGTGATCGCAACACCATTCGAGAGTTTGTCACCATCAACAGAGGCACGACAGGCGGTGGTGGTGAAACGCGTCTGGGCAGCGATAACCTGCTCATGGCCTACGTGCACGTGGCTCACGATTGCATTATTGGAAGCCACACGATATTTGCCAATGCCGCGTCGCTGGCTGGCCATGTCACCGTCGGTGACTATGCGATTCTGGGCGGCTTTTCGCTCGTGCACCAATTTAGTCGGGTAGGCGATCACAGCTTCTCTGGCATGGGGTCTGTTATCAACAAGGACATACCGCCGTTTTTGCTGGTCAGCGGACACTATGTCGAGGCCAAGGGGGTAAACAAACAGGGGCTGAAAAGGCGAGGCTTCAGTTCGGAGGCCATTTCTGCCATTCACAAGACTTACCTGAAGATGGTCAAGAAAAAAGGGGTCAAAGACGACTCGCTGGCCGAAATTGAAGCGCTGGCAAAGGAACACGAATCGGTCGCCCAACTGTTGGAATTCATCCGCAATAGCGAGCGGGGCAACGTCGGTTAGCCACGTGTGTGTGAGCACGAGGTTTAAAAGCTATTGTTTAGGGTTTAACCGGGTGAGATTTTCAAAGCATTGAATGCTTGCAAACATGGCCGGCCCCATATGTTTATGGTGATGGTGCGTGCCGGGTTATTTGGCAACCACAAATTGGCCGCCCAGCCAGTTGTCATGATGTTTTCAACACCAGATCAGACTAAAGCCTTAGTTTGTAGCATATCCTGAATAATCACCGATAGCCGCTCGGCGGCACCGGTATCGCCTATTTTTTTGCTGACCTGCGCCAATTGTTGAATTTTGGATTGTCGGTAGTCTTCATCCAGTACCAGCTTTTCAATTTCATGCGTAATGGATGCGGCCTGCATGTCGTCCTGTATCAATTCAATCGCGACCTCGGCGCCGGCGACAATGTTGACCAGACTGACGCGGTCGATCAGTAACATTCGTTTAGCCAGACGATAGCTTAAGGTGTGCAATCGGTAAACCACGACCATCGGTAGCCCCAGCAACGCCAGTTCGAGGGTAGCGGTACCCGATGCCACGATGGCAGCGTCACATTCGGCAAGTGTTTGATAGTCGTCAGCGTCGAGCAATTGAATGTTCAGATCGCACGACTGCGTGAATGCCGTCAGTGTATCTCTGGGTAGTGTGTCGGCGACCGGCAGGTAAAATTTCACGTCGGTGTATTTGTCACTGAGCATCTGGGCGCTGGCCAGCATCTCGGGCAAATGTTGTTCGATTTCCGATGTGCGACTGCCCGGCAGCAATGCAATTGCCTGAACAGACGTCAGTCGGCTGCGCGGGCGGTTGTTTTTGATCGTGTCGACAAGCCTGGGGTTGTCGAGAACGGGATTGCCGACGTAGCTGACCGGGATATCGGCCTCTTCAAAAATTCGGGATTCAAACGGCAGTATGACGGCCATTTTGTCGACGGTTTGCTTCAGAACATCTATGCGCCGCGGGCGCGACGCCCACACCTTGGGCGCGATGAAATAAAGCACCGGGATATCAAGCTCGCGAGCCGTTTTGGCCAGGCGCATATTAAAGCCCGGGTAGTCGACGAGTAACAGTAGATCCGGCTTGCGCTCGCGCAACTGGCTGATCATCGAATTTAACTGGCCACGCAACTGCGGATATTTTCGCACCACCTCGACAAAACCCATGACGGAGTTGGCATCGATATCG
The DNA here is from genome assembly GCA_964646405.1 of uncultured Granulosicoccaceae bacterium. Lineage (GTDB taxonomy): Bacteria > Pseudomonadota > Gammaproteobacteria > Granulosicoccales > Granulosicoccaceae > CAKZSB01. Next base: position 9,588 of record CAZYDV010000238.1, read on the forward strand.
ACCAGCAGCTCCATACCGCAACTGGCGAGGTGTTTCCCACCCATGCCGAAGAGCGCGAGGTCAGGGGATGAACTCAGTAGACTGCGAATGCAATTGGCGCAATGCAGATCACCGGATGCCTCTCCGGCGCTGACCATGATCGTCTTCAAGAAGGTTTGTCGTACACGTGGATGCAGTGCAGGCAGTGTATCACTTGCGCGCCGCGCAGGCGTGTGTGCCCGCGTCGGCAATGTCGCATAAAACACCGGG
>CAZYDV010000239.1:0-9786 GCA_964646405.1 uncultured Granulosicoccaceae bacterium
TGAATGAAACGTTGTCGGTAGTGTTGGGTGCGCCGAGTGAGACGATAGCAACAGCCAAACGCTCCGGGCTTAAATCAGGTAGCAAGCAACCGCCACTGGCGGCGGCAACCAGCAATGAAATCAGCATCACGATACTGGATGATGATGTGCAGTTGCTGGTGATGCCGGATCCGTTGTTGGCATTGACGACTCCAGTGGGTACGCCAGTCAGTGGCAGTTTCACGATCACTAATCCGTCGGGCTTGGCTGTGGTCACGGGTCTGTTGGTGGACAGCAGCGACGTGGATGATCCCTTGTCAGCATCAAACGATTGTGGTGCGACATTGGGCGCCGGCGAATCGTGTTCGGTGCAAATAGACTTCAGTCCAGGTGCATCGGGTACCGCGATAGCAGATGTGGTGATCAGTTACGACCAGGGAGCAGACATTGCACGCGAGATACAGGCTGTTGCCACCAGCGTGCCAGCGCTGGGTGTACTGGCTTTTACCGCACCGAACGATGGTGCGGGCAATCTGATCGATGTGACCGGTGTTGAGGGCGAGCTAGGCACCATTGAGTTCACGGTCAGCCGCGCGATAGCAGCGACCCAAACGGCGCAGGCGATCACTGTGCCGATCACGGTTACAGGTAGCGGTGCGAACCCCGCACAGGCTGGTAGTGACTTTACTGTATCAACCACAACAATGAGCTGGGCCGCCGGTGATACGGCAGACCAGTCGTTCACCGTATCGATACTGGATGACAGCGAATCAGAACTGAATGAAACGCTGTCGGTGGTGTTGGGGGCGCCGATTGCGAACGTATTATCAGCCAAACGCTCCGGCCTGAAACCAGGTAGCAAGCAACCGCCGCTGGCGGCAGCAACCAGCAACGAAATCAGCATCACGATACTGGATGATGATGTGCAGTTGCTGGTGACGCCGGATCCGTTGTTGGCATTGACCACACCGGTGGGTACGCCAGTCGGTGGCAGTTTCACGATTACCAATCCGTCGAGCGTGGCTGCGATTACAGGACTGGTGATCGATACCAGCCAGTTCGAGGCACCTTTGTCGGCAGATGCGGGCGAATGTGTGGCAACGCTGGCACCCGGAGCAAACTGCGTCGTCGCGATTGCTTTTGGTCCGGACGCGAGCGGAACAGCTGACGCGTCATTGCTTGTCCGCTATGACCAGGGTGCGGATATTCTGCGTGAGGTCAACGCGACGGCCAGCTCGGAGCCAGTGCTCTTAAGTGTCACACCGGTAGAGAATCTTCAGCGCGAGATCAATATTGGCGAGTCGGGTTCGGTGACCTGGACCGTGACCAACAATGGTGGCACAGCGACGACAGATCTTGCGGTTTCCAGCCAGTTCGCGCTGGCGCCGGGGCAGTCACAGGGAGGTTTCGGCATAGACAATCGCTGTCCCCAGATACTCTCACCACAAACCAGTTGTGAGATTGAAGCCACGTTCAATGCTGATGTCAGCGGCATCAATTCGATTGCTCTGCAGGTGACGGCCGATGAGCAGGTGTTTGACCGCTCGGTTGTGGTGGATGTCATGGCGTTGCCAGCGGTGAGTATCAATCTGATCGCCGATCAGACAGCCGTGCCAGAGGGCGACAGCGGCGCTGGCAATACCGCAGATTTTTCGGTGCAGCTTGGGGCGCCAGTTGATCAAACGATTGTGGTGAGCGTGGCCACCGTCAATGGCGCGGGCGTTAACGGTGCCGTGGCCGGCAGTGATTTTACGGGAATCGCCGAGCGACAGATTTCAATTGGCGCAGGTCAGACGCTGGCCACATTCAGCGTGGAAATTAACGGTGACGATATCGCCGAACTGGATGAGAGCTTTGATGTTTTGATGACGGGTATCGATGGCAACGGGGTTGATATCGTGCCGGGCAACACGCAATCCACGGTGACGATTCAGGATGACGATACGCTGGTGGCTGAGTTGATCACAACCCGGCTGACTTATCCACAACCTGTGGATGCCGGCGTGGCCACGGCAGTTGAGTTTCAACTGACGCTTGAAAATATATCGGGCTCAGCGTCGATGCCGGCGTTTGCCGCGAGCAACATCGTGCTGGCCGCCGAGAGCCTGAATGGTCTGATCAGCGTCAGTGGCTCGGCACTGGGTCAATCGTGTTTTGGGCAGGCTTTGGGACCGATTACATCGGGTAGCGGATTGCAGTGCTTTTTGACTGCCAGTATCAATCCCGCATCGACCGTTCAGGGGCCGATGTCCGATACGGTGTCGATTACGTATTTTGATGGTCTACAGCCGCGTTCAACCTCGGTGGAGTTTGTCGCCGAAGTGATAGCCCTGCCGCCCACAGGCAAGGTGGTTTTCGCAGCTGATCAGAGTGGCACCATCACAGCAGATGTCAGTGTCACCGAGTTGCAGGTAATTCGTAATGCAGGCCAGCGCGGTGATCTGCAGGTAACGCTTGAGACCGGCGGCTCCGCGGTCGAGGGTATCGACTATCAGTTGACGGGTGATCGGACGCTTAGCTGGTCGGATGGAGATAATACTGGCAGGCCGTTGCGGATCGACTGGCTGCCGAGTGTGGCGCTGAATGATCGGCAACTGACACTGCGCCTGACCAATCCGTTGAACAACGGTCAGCCCGACGCCGATATTCTGGGAACACCCAACACGCAGATATTTAACCTGCAGGGGGCAAGCCCTGGACAGGTGCGTTTTGCGATGCAGGACATGGCCTTTAACGAGGCGGATGGCAACCAACGTATCGAGGTGCAGCGCGTAGGCGCCGATGGCGGAGTCTTGCTCGTCGATTTTGAATTGCTGCCAGGTGCCATAGCCACCGGTGATGGAGTCGACTTTGCTTTCGCCATTGATTCACGCACATTGCGGTTTGACGGTACCGACATCGCCGCAATCGATCTGGAGCTGATCGCCGACTCGGAGCTGGATCCGGATGAAACTCTGAGTCTGCGGTTGCTCAATCCGCGGATCCTGTCGACCGATGGCACGCAATTGCCTATCACAGACGGCCTGGGGTCGCCGGTACAGGCCGACATCGTCATTCGCGACCAAACCCAGGCCAGCGTCATCTCGCTTGCCACCAGCGGAGGTGTGTTCAGCGAGGGTGAAACGCTCGAGGTCAACGTCAACCGCTCTAGTGGCGCCGGCATCTTTGCCGGTGCGGCGTCTGTCAGGTATTTGATCGGTGCGTCGCTCAATCAGGAAGACTGCACGGTCAATGCCCGCAACGATGCGACCTTTGGCGAAGACTACACCACGTCTGCTGAGCGCAGCGGCGTATTGAACTGGCCCGCGGGCAACACCGATAGCCAATCAATTCAAATCGACCTGGTGGCCAATGACGAGCCTGGCGAACCCGATGAACAGTTCAGTATCGTGTTATGTGACGTCGCGCCTTTGAACGCGGTTGAATTGGCTGGCACATCGCAGGCATCTTTCACGATCGTCGATCCGGCTCAGTCTGGTGCACTTTCATTTGCACAGGCCAGTTACAGCGTCGATGAAAATGCCGGTACGCTCGACATCGTCGTCAGGCGCCAGCAGCCCTTCAATCAACCGATCAGTGTCGACTTTACAACCGTGGGTGGTTCAGCACAGGCGGGGCAGCAGTATGTCGCGGCGAGCGGCACGTTGAATTTCCCGGTGGGAAGTGGTGAGCAGACGATCACCTTACAGCTGATCGAAGATCCGGATACCGTGGTTGGCAGCTTTTCGGTCCTGCTGGAAAATGCGACAGCCGGCGTTGATATTCTGCTCAACACGGCAACGGTCGACATCCTCGATGTGACCGCGCCTGATCAACTGGTGCTGGCAAGCGCCTCGTTTTTCACCTCGGAGCAAAGCGCTCAGATTTCCGTGCCGGTAACACGCGTTGGCAGTGGCTTCGGTGATGCGTCGGTGCAGTTCAGGGTGGTACCCGGCAGTGCAACTCGTCGTGTCAATGGCGAGGGCGATTACACGGTGATACTGCCGATGACAAGTGCCGATGGATCGGGCAACGGGCAACTGATCGGTACACTTAACTGGCCGGATGGCAGCGCGGGCGAAACACGCAGTATTCTGATCGGCATCGCCCAGGACGGTGAATTTGAGACAGCGGAGAATTTCACGGTCGAGCTGGTGTCGAGCGACGGTGCGCAAATCGGCGCCCCTGCCAGCACCCTGATCACGATTGACGACGACCCGGGCGCGAGCCGAATTCTATTCTCTGAAAACGATTATCGCTTCAACGAAGATCTATCGATTGATGACAATGAAACTCGTGGTGTGACCGTGGTCGTCAGTCGAGTTGCCGAGGCGGCATCTGCCGGAGGCCCGGTTGTCGTGCGCTATCAAACCCGGGATCTATCCGCTATTGCCGGCCTCGACTACACGGCCACCATGGGGCAGGTGTCATGGGCTGCCGATGAAACAGGAGACAAATCCTTTTTTGTGCCGGTAGCGTCAGACGAGATAATCGAAGGCAATGAGCAGTTTGAAGTGTCACTCGCACTGGTCAGTGGCGACAATGCCCTGCTCGATGATCCGTCTACCGTCACCATCGTTGATGACAGCAGTGCCAACACGCCGGTGATAATGAGTTATGCACTGGTGGATGAATCCGGTGAGGTTATTGTCGGCGGTGCCAACCCGGCAATTGACATTCGCGAAGGGGACGTCAGTCAGGTTCGATTGCGGGTGACACGCGACGGGGGCCTGCAGGGATTGTTGACCATGAGCTATGCGTTTGGCCTGTCCAGTGATACCGCAAGCGTCTCCGATCATGATGGTGTTGCCGGCACCCTGCAATGGGGGCAGGGTGAGGGTGGCGATCGATTTGTCGCGTTTAACGTGATCGACGATAACTTCTTCGAAGGCGAAACGCCCGAGGTGCTGACCGTGCAACTGAACCGCGCGCAGGTGAGTTGGCCTGGTATCGTGCCGGCGCCATCGAACACACTGATCGAGCAGCCCAATGGCAACCTGACCGTGCGCATCAGCGATAATGAAAACACCATTTTGCTGGGTGATGACATCCAGCCGACCTACTGGCTGGAGGCCGTGACCGAGGCGAATCTCGATCAACAGGCAACGCCGCCTGTGGAACTGGAGGAGCTGCAGGTGCGTGTACTGACCAGTGATCGCACGGCGCTGGTACCGAATGCCGAAATCAGCTGGTCGGTGTTATCTGATCCTCGTTTCCCTGCCCAACAGGTGGCCGAACTGCTTGCACCGGATGGCACTTCGCTTGGCACCGATGCGGTGACGATCTCTGACGAAAACGGTATCGCGACAGTGCGTGTGCGATTGATGCGCCGTGGTTTCAGCGCGGTGCGCGCCACACCGGTCGCGAATTTACCCGTGGGCAAGCGGCAGATACAGGTAGCCGCACCTCAACTTGCCCAGGCGGACGGCGATGTGATCTTTCGCTTTACCGCTGGTTTGCAAGTGGCTGATAGTTTGACGCTGAATCAGGCTGCGGTCGGACGTGCGATTGATTTCTTCTGTGATGCGTTTATCGCTGGTGAGGCGCCCGAACCAGCGCCACCGGTTGGTGGTGAACTGGCAAGCCCGGAGCGACAGTTGTTCGAACTGTGTGATCTGGAAGATGAAGACGCACCAGAGATCGCCTCATCGCTGCAAGCACTCGCGCACGAGGAGGTGTTCACGCTCGGTGATGCCACCATCGAAATGGCTGATCTTCAGGTCACCAATGTTTATCAGCGATTGAACGCGATACGCAATGGCCAGACCGGCGGTGACGTGGATCTGGACGGGCTTGGGCTGAAACTGTTTGGCGAGCAGCTTCCCGGTGGAATTATCGCTGCTGCGGTCGAAGAGCTGTCCGGCGGTGGTGCGGCGAATGAACTGATCACCGACTGGGGCTTTTTCGCCAACGGTGCGTTTTCCGTTGGACGCGCGCGCAGTACCGAAAACGAAGTGGGCCAGAAATTTGATACGCTCGGTCTGACGGCCGGTGTAGATTATCGTCTGCGCGACGACCTGGTCATCGGTGGTGCGCTTGGCCATACCAATCATGAAAGTGAATTTGTTAGTGATTCAGGTTTCAACACGCTTGACGGCACCTACCTGACGTTCTTTGGTACCTGGTATAAAGTCGATCGTGGTTACATCGATGGCGTGTTGGAGATTGGTCGCAATTCCTACGACATCCGGCGTCGTATCAATCTGAATCTGGTTGATCCCGAAGATGGCAGTCTGCTGCAGGATACCGTGCCCGAACAGTTTGCCGATGGTGACGCCAGTGCGCAATCCGCGTCACTGACGCTCAGTGCCGGCCTGGACTACAGTGGCAATGGTATCGAGTTTGGCCCGTACGGGCGATTGTCGCTGAGTCGTGCGACGGTTGAGTCTTATCGAGAGCGCATCGTCAATCCGCAAAATATTGGCGAGGGGTATCTGCTCGATATACAGGAACACGATGTTCGCTCGACGCGGCTGGCACTGGGTGGGCAGTTGTCGAAAACCTACAGCTCGACACGCGGCGTGTTCATACCGCAATTGCGAATCGAGGCACAGTACCAGGCGCAAGAGCGTCCCGATGGCATCACCGCGACGTTTCAATACGACCCCACCAGCACACCGTTTACCGTCAACGCCGATGACAACGAATCGCTGGTCGTCAACTACGGGCTGGGTGGCTCGGCGGTGTTCGCCAATGGTCGCAGTGCCTATCTCTATTACGAAGGGCAGGCCGGCCACGACACCATTACCCGGCATTGGCTCAAGGGAGGCTTTCGCGTTGAATTTTAGCGTGCGTCGCACCCTGTCGGGTCTGTGCCTGCTAACCGCGCTTTTGGGCTGTGGCGGCGGCAGTGGAGAGGGTACGGGGGAAGACAACAGCCGCGCATTGATCAGTGCCATCGATGTTATTGGTGGGCGCCTGGTGCCTGTGTTTGATCCGTCGATCGCACGTTACAGCCTGATCCCCGATGCGTCGAACAGTGAGGTATCCGTAGCCGTTACTGCAGTTGACTCTTCTGACAGGATCTCGATTGACGGTGTCGCCGCGGCGAGCGCTGAACCGGTGACTGTGGAATTGCCGGCTGTGGGTACGGCGATGCATGTGGAGGCAGCCGAAGGCGCAAATCTGGCGGCGTTCGAACTCGTGTCCGTGCCGGCAGACTATCCCCGCTTTGAAGTCACCACCCGGCGTGCCGGCACCGCGAGCGGCGCGTTGTATATGAGTGCTGCAGGACAACCCGGTTTTTCAATCAGAACCGATGACTACGGCGTGCCGTCCTATATTTATCAGGCGCCACTACGCACGAGTACCTTTATGCGCCACAGCAATGGCCATAGTTCGTTTGCCGATCGCTTTGTTGACGAGTTCGGGCTGGAAACCCATTATCGTGTGTTGCTGGATGAGGATCTTCAGGAGGTAGCCCGGTTGCAAACAGCGGCACCGCTGCAGCATACCGACAGCCATGACTTTCTTATTACCGATAACAGCAATTACGTCTTTCTCGCTTATGAGCCTGCGGTGCGGGACGGTACACCCTATGAAGACTCGGTCATTCAGGAGGTCGATAGTCAGACCGGGCAGGAGGTGTTTCGCTGGAACAGCTGGGACTCGATCCCCGTCGATGAGATCCTGCACGACAACCGGATCGAGTACGCGCATATTAACTCCGTGTTTGTCGATACCGATGGGCACTTTCTGGCTTCGCTGCGAGGGACCAGTCAGATCGTAAAGATTAATCGGCAAACCGCTGCAGTGATGTGGAAACTGGGCGGATTGTCGAATGAGTTTGCGATCGATGATCCGCTGGGAGGTCCCTGTGGACAGCATCATGTCACGCGCCTGGCGAATGGCAATATCCTGTACTTCGACAACGGCATACTTTGCCCGCCAGACTATGCGGAGCGGGAGGGCATCAGCCGTGCGGTTGAATACCGGCTGGATGAAGTCGCGAAAACCGCTACCCTGGTCTGGTCTTACCAACAGGAAGGGGTGTTTTCGCGAACCGGTGGCTCAGCGCAACGTCTGGCAAACGGCAACACGTTGATCGGTTGGGGCGCTAACACCACAGGCCCTTCGGCGACTGAAGTCAATTCGCAGGGCGAGGTGGTTTATGAATTCAGGCTCTGGCGCAATGATATTGTACGCGGCAGCAATCGTGTGCTGAGGTACTGAGCTACAGGTAAGCTGAAGGATTTACTCGCTGGCCAGTCGGCTCATAATCTCTCGCCAGCCCCGTTCAGCCTTTGATCCGGCCGAAGCAAAAACTTCTTCGAGCTGCAACATCTGAGTGCCACTCAGTCTCGCTTCCAGTTTTTTCCCCTCTGCGGTCAACCGTAGTTCGCGCACCCTTGCATCGTGAGGCGCGCGTGCGTTGTCGACCAGATTCATGCTGGCCAGTTGACGCAATGGTGTGTTCAGCGCCTGCTTGCTGATCTGCAGCACATCGAGCAGTTCGTTGACCGACAGGCCCGGATTGCAGCTGATGAAATACAGAATGCGGTGGTGCACGCGCCCGAGCCCGCGCTTTTGCAAAATGCGATCGGGTCCGGCGGTGAAGGCACGATAGGAGAAATACAACAGCTCAATCGCTTCTCGCAGTTCGTCTTCTCTTTTTCTGTCAACCATATTGACATAATGGATTTTGTCTTCCAGACTGTCAATTAGTCAATATTGTTGACTAATTAAATCGAGGAATAGCACATGCCCAAACTGGCGAGCAGAGTGGCGCGACTGACGCCGTCACCGATTCGCGAGATTCTCGATGTCATCGATCGACCCGGCATGGTGTCGTTTGCCGGTGGCTTGCCATCGCCGGAGAGTTTTCCCACGCTGGATAACCTCGATGTGCCGGTGTCGCAATTGCAGTATGGCGCAAGCGAGGGTGATATCGGGCTGCGCGAATGGATTGCAGAAGACCTGACGGCCCGTGGCATCGACACCGCCGCCGAGCGTGTGCTGGTGTTGTCGGGTTCGCAGCAGGGTATCGATCTGGTGGCGAAACTACTGATCGATACCCACACGGCTGTGGCAGTTGAATCACCCACTTACCTAGCAGCGTTGCAGGTTTTTTCACTTTTTGGCGCGCGCTATCAGACGTTTTCACCCGACTCGGTCGGCCGCATTGCCTCACCGGTCGCGCCATCGCTGGTTTACACCATACCCACTTTCCAGAATCCTTCTGGTCATTGCTACAGTCTCGCCCAGCGTCGCGATCTTGCAGCCACGGTGGATTCGGCTGACACGGTGCTGTTTGAAGATGATCCCTATCGTGATCTGGTTTACGATGATTGCGATCGCACCCCGGTTTGCAGTTTGCTTACATCGGCTGACTGGATCTATCAATCGTCGTTTTCCAAGTCACTGGCGCCGGGGCTGCGGCTGGGTTACCTCACCGCATCCGAGTCACTGTTTCCACTGCTGGTGCGTGCCAAACAGGCAGCCGATCTGCACAGCAACCGGGTTTGTCAGCATATAGCCCATGCGTTGCTGACCGGTGCCGACGCCCAATCGGCACTGGTGCGGCGAGTCGATCACTACCGTCACAGTCGCGACTATTTCAATGCCTTGCTCGAGAAACACTTTGGTGATATCGCCGACTGGCAGCGGCCGGTCGGTGGTTTGTTTTTCTGGTTGACGTTGAAGAACACCGCGTCGCTGGATACCCGGCCGCTGTTGCCGCTGGCGGTGAAACGCGGCGTCGCGTTCATGCCGGGCGAGCCCTTCTATGGTGATTCGGTGCCCGGTCGCGGGGCGTTCAGGCTTAATTTCAGTCACGCGACTGCCGAGCAGGCAGAGATGATGGTAAGGAAATACCTTCTTGCGGAGGAA